>CAYOIL010000060.1:0-11875 GCA_964403985.1 uncultured Saprospiraceae bacterium | reverse complement strand
CTGTAAAACTCTGCTTCATCCCCATTATTGAAAATTGCTACAATTTTATTAGATCCCGCTTTCATTTCTTTAACAGCTCTTACATCTTTATAAGCGTTGATTCCCGTCTCGGAAACTGGTATTATTTCGAAAGTATTATCCTCTTTTTGAATCGCTGCATAACCTGTTCCTGCATCACTTCTAGTTGTTTCTACTTCTCTGTTATAATAATTTCCAGCAGCGAAAAAATCTAGCATTCCATCTTTGTTTATATCCATAACAGCAAATCCAAAAGTTGGTGAAATTTGTGCCATATTAGGAAGCTCAATTCGATCAAATTTTCCATTGCCATTGTTTCTGAAATAACTTGTTGCAAAAGTGTATACTTCTTCTTTTACCGTATTTTCTCCCATCTTATTATCAAGAACTTCAGTAATTGTAGCGGAGCCAAAATCTTCATAAGTTTCAAATTCACTCTTTACAAATGGCATTTGTTCACTGCTGCATTGGCGACCTCTTACCGGATATAAATTTCCATCATTTCCATAGTATCCTAGATATACATCATTACTTCCATTGTCATCGAAATCATCTACATATAATTTAAATGGCTGATCTTCCGAGGCTTTAAATTTGATGTTTTTACCTAGGTTTCCTGCTAATATATCAAGATCTCCATCTCTATCCATATCAACTAATTCCATTCTATTCCACCATCCATCTGACTTCGATAATTGAGCAGATTCTGTTTTGTCTTTCCATTCCCCATCATAGCCAAAAACACTTATTGACATCCACTCACCAGCTACAACTAAATCCATTTTCTTATCTCCATCTATGTCTGCAAATTGTGCATCAGTTATCATCCCCATTTCCATTTCGTCTTTTTTCGAAAATCCATTGTCTGAATTTTCTAAGAAGTAACTCATAGGTGAATAGCCATATTTTCCTGGTGTTTGACGCCCTCCAACGAAAATGTCAATATCTCCATCTCCATCATAATCTCCAGTTGCAATTGCTCCAGTACTTACTCGATTGCTAGTTATTTTACCTTTTGAAAAACGACCATTGTTGTTAATATATAATCTATCAGTATACATCACATGACCTTCTGAATATTCATTTCCACCACTTCCTACATATAAATCCATATCTCCATCTCCATCTGCATCAAAAAACTCAGCAGCACCATCTTCATAATCTTTATCCGCACTAAAGGCCGCTACTACTTTTTTAACGAATTGTCCACTGGATTGACCCATTAAAAGAACTCCACTTTTTCCTTGAGCTCCTCCCATATAAGCGTCATCATTTCCGTCTCCATCAATGTCTGCTACGGCTACTATTGGCCCCAATGTTGACATTTTGTGAGGAAGTAGAATTTCATTTTCGTAATCGTCATACACATTGTCAGCATATAAGATAGATTCATTCTGACGGATAAATCGGAATAGATTCTGACTTTGTGCTTTTGCGAATTGTCCTGAAGCATCAGAGTACTTAAGCGTAAGCGTTTGATTTGCTTGAACGTCATTATATTCTGCAGTTTTACCGTCAGACCATTTGATGCGAACTTGGTCTATTTTATTTTGGGCTTTAAGCCCAAAATGAATAACATCCTCACAACTTGACATGTATCCTCTGTAAGGATTCATTTGTGCTCTTTGAATATTGTCGCCATAACTTATTTCTACTTCTGCGCCTATTCCGCTTAGGTTAGTACTTGGTCCTTCTAAAACTATTTTTACATAATTATGAAGACCCAAATTATTGGCTTTATTTTCATATAAAAATGAGGTCATATTGCAGTTGTTTATAACCAAATCCAAATCTCCATCATTATCAAAATCAGCATATGCAGCTCCTGAAGACCACGAAGGCTCTCCAAAATTCCATGCATCATTCATTTTTGAAAATTGAAGATCACCATCATTTTTGTAGACATAGTTCGAAACTTTGAATGAAGGAGCTTTTTCTGAAACTTCAAGTGGATCATACTGAATCTTTGTTCCGTTCTTTAATGCTTCAGCTTGTCTTTCTTGAAAATATGCTTTTCGCCAGTTATCGTAATCTTTGTTTCGTACTTCCTTATAAATCCCATTAGTTACTATAAGGTCTTGAAGTCCATCTTGATCAAGATCCATGAATAATGGAGCCCAACTCCAGTCCGTATTACTAATGCCGCTCATTTGGGCAGTTTCACTAAACATTCCGTTGCCATTATTTACATGAAGTGCATTGAACATGTATTGATGATGATATCCGTTATTTGCTAGTTTCCAAAACTTCTTTGGATCCATCCCTCCCATGTTTGTTTTCTGTCTGAAATTATCTTCCGCAACCATATCAACAGAGAAAATATCTAATAGACCATCATTATTTACATCAGCAACATCTGTTCCCATCGTAAAATTACTGATGTGACGAAAAGCTTCATTAGCTACATTTTCAAAACTTCCGTTCCCCTTATTTCTCAATAATAAATCCGGCTCTTCATAATCAGCTGCAATCATTAAATCAATATCTCCATCTGAGTCAAAATCAATTGGATTAACAGACAAGGTATAGCAATAATTTGTAATGCCACTTACTTGTGTGAAATCTTTAAATACTCCATTTTCATTACGATACAGGCGATCCGTATACTTCAGATCTCGTTTTCCTTTCATATTTTGCTTAGAGAAATAATCATTTGGAGGTTGATTTCCTATGTACACATCAAGGTCGTTATCGCCGTCCATATCGAAGAAAGTTGCACAAGTAGAATATCCTGTGTCAGCTAAACCATAGTTTGATGCGGCATCAGAAAATGTTCCATTTTTATTATTAATGTAGAATACATTTCTTCTTTTGTTGGCATCAGTATGTAAAAAACGGTTTACATAAATATCATCATATCCGTCCATATTAATGTCAACAACAGAAATCCCAGTGCTGTAATAGTCTCCTTGTATTATCCCCGCATTAGTTGTAACATCTTCAAAGGTCATATTGCCTTTATTACGATACAATTTATCCGCTCCTTGTGAAGAAGCAAAAAATACATCTTGCAGGCCATCATTGTCAATGTCAAGAACGGCAACACCTGAGCCTTGAAGTAATCCATCAAAAGTAAAGGAATTGATCAGCTTAGTTTCAACAATATTATTAGCAAAATCTAACCCACTATCCTTAGCATTCTTCATTTCCAATAACTGAAGTGTGGAAGTGTCTTCAACTTCGATTCTTTCTTGAGTTTTACTACAAGATGATATTACAAAAAGTACACATATTAGACTGATAATCTTATACATAGATATTCGTTTAGGTGTACAAAAGTAAAATTTATTTTGAAAAGGAAAATTATAATTTTTACAAGGGATTAAATCAGGTATTTTGACCAGAGAAAAACAACTATTTCCTAATGATTTTTCCTGAACCTGTACGGTCAAATTTTTCTACGAAATATATTTTTTTTGGAAATTCGAATTTCGAGATAAGAGGTCGAATAAGCTCTTCAATTCCCTCTATTTTATCCCCTTCTATTTTAAGAATCACTTGTTCTCCAAGTATTTCGTGGGCTTCACTCGTAATATAAAAATGATTAGAAATAACGTGAGCTAGTTTTTTTTCTATCTGTTCGGGAAAGAGTTTTATTCCGCCTGAATTTATAACGAAGTCGTATCGTCCTTTCCATTCGAAAGAAGTGGAATTTATTAAGTGAACAATATCATTTGTTATTAATTTTTTAAAAGATAAATGGTTGGCGTGAATACAGAGGCAATCCCTATCATCTGTAGTAAAATGAATACCTTCAACAGCTTTATATGCTGAACTTTTCCCCTTTCCATTTAGTTTTCGAAGAGATACATGTGACATTGTTTCTGTCATTCCATAGCCGATATAAATTTCGGTTTCAAGATCTTGAATTTTGTCTTCTAGCTTTTTAGAAATAGGGCTTCCGCCCAAAAGGAGGGTTTTTATGTTTTTTATATTGTCTTTGCTTGCGCTTGATAAGCCTACTTGTAATTGATGAGGCGTCATAACTCCGAAATCAAATTTTTGTGTACAATGTTCCAAAGGATTCGAACTAGGAGGTAATAAATGCAAAGATGTGTTCCACTCAATCGATCGCACAATCATCATTTTACCTGCAATGAATGAAGCGGGAAGGGGGCAAAAGTGAACAGCGGTTTCATTAAAAGAAAAGAATTGGCCAGTTGCTTTAGCACTATTCAACATATCTTTTTTGCTTAACTCCATTTTCTTAGGAAGTCCTGTAGAACCAGAAGTTTGCCCTAGAACAGTCTCTTTTTTATTATACCATTCTTGAATGAATTGAAAAGCATCTTGAAGATAAACTTCGTACGAAGAAAGGTTCTTATCGTTCAAGATTTTCTCTTCCGAAAATTCTTCCTGATTAACTATATAACTATTTCTCATAGCCTCTATTTAACTTGGAATAATCCCATCCTAAAGATCGATCATATTTCATCACATCTCCTACAATTTGTAAAGGTGAATTAATATTATTCTCATATAAAGATCCTGTCCCAAGACCTTGATAGTTTTCCTTCTTATGTCCATAAGTATATTGAGAAATGGCATTTAAACATACATTGGATTCAAGTGCAGAGGTAATCCAATAGTCCATTCCTCTTTCTTCACATAAAGATATCCACTCATCACATGCCGAAAATCCTCCTACTAAACTTGGTTTCAAAACGATATATTCCACATTCAATGTATCTAATAATTTCGCTCTAGATTTTTTATCGGCATGATGAAATAATTCTTCATCCAATGCAAATGGAATAGGACTATCTTTATGTAAATTAATATGTGCTTGATAATTACCTACTTGAGTTACTTGTTCTATGGAATGGACATTAATCGAACCTAAAAAGTCAAGTTTTCTTTTCGATTCATCGTCGTCTTGCCATGCGCCATTTGCATCTACTCGTATGACTAAATCTTTGCCTCCATTATCTCTCATATATTGCAACAAACTACGTTCTTTTTCCCAGTCAATTGCACCTACTTTCATCTTAATACAACGAAATTGCTTAGCAATCTTGTCGTCGATTTGTTGCTTCATAAAAGTAGGATTTCCCATCCATATCAGACCATTAATAGGAATAGTGTCTGTGCTGTTATAAAAATTATTATCAAAATATAAATCAGAGATTCCATTCTTATAAGCAAGTTGTAGCATTTCAACACCACATTGAATGGATGGAAAATCAGGTAGTGAAATTGTCTCTATCTTTCCCTGTTCTATAAGGCTGCATATATAACTTAATCTTGACTCATAATCAGGACGATCATCAATAGACAAGCCTTTAAGTAAACCGCATTCTCCATAATAAATTTTTCCGTCAACCTCCCATTTTATAAAGTAACTCTTTTTTTCAAACAAGATTCCCCTTGATGTTCCAGGAGGTTTATAAAATTTTAAAGTATGAGAGGAAAAAGTACACCGACTCATTTATTTAATGCTTTATTTATTTGTTTGAAATAGTTGCTCAACACTTTATCATTGTCTTCAGTAGGTGTGAATATTTCCAGTATACTTGCCCTTGTTTTTTCTTCAAAAAAATGATTTATTTCCGAAGAAAGTTCTTCTTCATTTTCTGCCTTATAATAATCAAGGCCATATGTTTTTGAAGCGTGTTCAGCATTTACATGATGTCGCGACTCAAAAAATTCTTCAAGTTGGTTTGTTCCATGCGGCCCTTTTATAATTCTAAATATTCCTCCACCTCGATTATTTACAATTATGATTCTAAGAGTAGAGCTTAAATATTTATGCCACAGCGCATTTATATCATAAAAGAAACTAACATCACCAGTCATCAGAACAGTCAAATTATCAGTATTTAACCAAGCGGCACCAGCTGCGGTAGATGAACAGCCATCAATTCCCGAAGTACCTCTATTCCCATGATAAATAATATCGTATCGTTGTGAAATAAGTTGGATATATCGAACAGCTGCACTATTCCCCATTTGTAAGAAAGTGCCTTTTGGTAGTGCTTTCATTAATTGTTGATAGGCGTAGAAATCAGAGAAAGGTAGATTTTTTAAATACTCATAATGAACTGATTTTGTAGCTTTTTCTAGTACATCCCATTGTGCTGAATAGTCGCTTTCTTTGGGCTTACAAGCCTGTTCAAATAAAGAGAAAAACCCTACAGGGCTATCTTCTATATGAATAGTTAATGCATGATAAGTATCGACTAAATCTGGATGCGGATCAATGTGCCAATGTGCATTGATATTCATGTTATATAGTAGATATTTTAACTTTTTGGAGATTAAGTTTACCCCAAAAGTTAATAGAATATCAGGAGTGAAATCTGTTATTCGCTCTTCAGTAATTCCTTCTATTATTCTATCAATTGATGGGTGAAATCTTTCGTCAACAAGATTTCCGTGAGTTTCGGTTAAAACAACAACTGAAGGATCATTGGTAAGTAGTGTTATTAATTTTTGAAGACGTTCGTCTTTCTCAATTGCACCAATAACGATTAATTTTTTCTTGGAATTATTCCAGTGTTCACTCAGTCGATTTATTTCTGAGGCATTTACTCGGTGCAGAAAACTCAACTTTTCAATTTTTCTAGGAAGAATTGTTGCTTTTTCTACGGTTTCATAGAGCGGTTCATATAGAGGCACATTTAAATGAACTGGTCCTTTTACTTTGCCATTAGCATATAATAAAACCTCGTTTATTAAACGCGCTGCAAAATCATGTTTTTCAGTATTTGAAGGTAACGTATGTGATTTAAGTATAAAATTTTTAAATACATTATGCTGCCTTATCGATTGACCAATTCCTTGATCAATCCATTCTTCCGGACGATCAGCAGTAATAGCAAGCATAGGAATTCTTTGATAAAATGCTTCGGCTAAAGCAGGTGCATAATTTAGTGATGCGGTTCCACTTGTGCAACATACAGCTGTTATAGTCTTAGTATATTGTGCAAGACCTAGTGCAAAAAATGCAGCTGCTCTTTCGTCGGGAATTACATAACAAGTAAATCTAGGATCTTCATTAAAGGAAATCGTAAATGGTGCGTTTCTACTACCAGGTGAAAAGATGATATGCCTTACACCATGTTGATGGCATAATTCAACCAAATGTGAAACGATCGTATTTTTGGATATCATAATTCGTTATTCGTACAATTAACAATAGTAACAATAAAAAGATGGATAAAAAACTCGATTTTTGCATTTTTAGAAGTATTCTATAAATTCTACTAATCTTAGAGAATAAGAAAATGGGTAAAATATTGGTTACTGGAGGCTGTGGATATATTGGGAGTCATACAATTGTAGACCTTTTAGAGAGTGGGTATGAATGTGTTTCTGTAGATAATTATTTGAACAGCGATCCATCAGTTCTTGATCAAATAGAAGAGATTACAGGGAAACGTGTGGTGAATTATCCTATTGATTTAGTAAATAGGGAAGCAGTAAAAGAGATTTTTGAGAAAGAAGATATTTATGCAATTATTCATTTTGCTGCTTTAAAAGCAGTTGGGGAATCAGTTGAGAAACCACTAATTTATTATCGAAATAATATAGAGGGTCAAATCAATTTGATGGAATGTGCATTAAAGAATAATATACATCACTTTATATTTTCCTCTTCTTGTACTGTTTATGGTCAAGCGAAATCTTTACCAGTTACAGAAGAAACGCCAATTTCTAGTGCGGAATCTCCATACGGATATACGAAACAGGTTTGCGAACGAATTATAACAGATTGTATAAAGAATAAGGATATAAATTCTTGTTTGTTGAGATATTTTAACCCTGCAGGAGCACATGAATCCCTTAAAATAGGCGAATCACCGATAAATCCTCCTCAAAATTTAGTGCCTATTATTACTGAAGTTGGAATAGGGAATAGAGAAAAGTTAAGTGTGTTTGGAGCTGATTACGAAACAAGAGATGGATCATGTGTAAGAGATTACATTCATGTAATGGACTTAGCGGATGCGCATACAAAAGCGCTTCAATATTTGGAATCTCAAAATGTAGAATGTGGTGAAGTAGAGGTTTTTAATCTGGGTACAGGTAAAGGAACTACGGTTCTGGAAGCGATACATAGTTACGAAGAAGTTAGTGGAAATAAATTAGAATATTCTGTTGTTGATAGGAGGTCAGGAGATGTGCCAGCAATGTTTGCCGATTATACAAAGGCAAAGGAAAAATTGGGTTGGGACCCAAAAAGAGGGATTAAGGAAATTATGAATACTGCTTGGGGTTGGGAGCAAAAAAGGAATAATTCGTAATAATTAAGGTGAAAAATAAGATTATCAAAAGACAAATACATCAAAGAACATGTCTCGTTTTATTGCTTTTCTTGCAATTGTTTGTGTCAAACTTAATGGCATCAAACAATGAGCCGAAGACTTTAGAGGCAGTTCGTGTGGAAGTGAAACCGGTGATTGATGGTGAAATAGACCCTGTCTTTTTAAATAGTCCATTCAAAGCAAATAATTTCACTTGTCTAAATCCTACTCCTGGTATACCTTCTGATTTTAAAACAGAAGTTTATATCGTTTATGATGATCAAAGTATCTTTATTGCGGCAAAATTATACGATGATAATCCTCTTGAAATGATAAAAGATTTATCCCCAAGAGACTTTTTAACAAATACAGATTACTTTGGTGTTGTGCTCGACCCTTATCGAACGGGACTAAGTGGATTTTCATTTCTTGTTTCAGCTGCTGGAGTCCAGCGAGATGCTAAAAATACAATAGAAGATGAAGATTCAAGTTGGAACGAAGTATGGCAAAGTGCAGTAAAGATCCAAGACGATGGATGGAGTGTTGAAATGGCTATTCCCTATTCGGCGATTCGCTTTCCAATCGAAGAAATAAGCAATTGGAATATTAATTTTACAAGGGTAGTTCGACGAACAAGAGAAGAGTCTTTTTGGAATGAAGTTGATCCGGAGGTTGATGGATTTCTTAATCAAATGGGTACTTTAAGAAACATTAAAAATATTGATTCTCCTTTGCGTTTATCACTTACACCATATGTAGGAATGTCAGTTAATACCTTTGTGAATTCTAATGGAGATCAAGATGTGAATACTCGTTTTGCTGGAGGACTTGATTTAAAGTATGGTATAAATGATGCATTTACACTGGATATGATATTAATTCCAGATTTTTCTCAAGTCCAATCTGATGTTTTAGAATTAAACCTATCTCCTTTCGAGCAACAATTTAATGAGAATCGACCCTTTTTTACGGAAGGCTTGGATTTGTTTCAAACCGGAAATATTTTTTACACAAGAAGAATAGGCGGCAGAGGACATGCAGCTCAAGAGGTAAGTGGTAGAGCAGATTTTGAAAGTTTTAAAACCTTACCCACGAATAACTTAATCAATGCAACCAAGATTTCAGGTCGAACAAATAGCAATACTGGAGTAGGTGTATTTAATGCAGTTGAAGGAGTCACAAAAGCAGAATTCTATGATACACTGGGACAAGTTCAACTTGGTTTAGTAAATCCTTTTACAAACTATAATGTCGTAGTTGTCGAGCAAGCCTTAAAAAATAACTCTAAGCTTGCTTTTGTTAACACGAATGTAATGCGATTAGGAGAGTATACTGATGCTAATGTAACAGGAATGGATTGGAGTTTAAGGAATAAGAATCAGAGTTATAGCACTGTTGGAACTGCGACAATTAGTCAACGGTTTGCTCATGAAAATGGAGCAGATATAGGATATCAAGTAAATGCTGAAGCAGGAAAAATAAATGGAGAATGGAGGTATAGTGTAGGAACAAGTATAGAAAGTGCAAACTATAACCCCAATGATTTAGGCTTTTTGTTTAGTCCAAATGAAAAAATATTTTGGGGATTTGTTTCTTATAATAAATTTAAACCAAAATGGAAAAATGTAGCAAGATATAGTCTTACTCAAACTATAGCATATGAGCGATTGTATGCGCCAGATCAATTTGTTGGTGTTTTCAGTAATACAAGATTTACTCTGAGACTAAAGTCATTTGATGCATTTGGTGCTTGGATAGATTTATCGCCAGCAGGAATTAATGATTATTTTGAACCTAGGACATCTGATTTTTCTTCTTTTTTACATCGCCCTAGTAGTGCTCAAGTAGGAGGATTTATTTCTTCTGACTACAGAAAACCCGTCGCTATTGACATTCGAACCAATTATAGAAGATATAATTTAGAAGGCAAATATGATTTTGATATAAGGGTAGCTCCTCGCTTGCGACTAAATTCAAAAATATTTTTGGTGCCATCAGTTGGATACATTTTGCAAGATGTAGATAGAGGGTTTATAACTCCAAAGAACCGTGTAATTGATGATGAAATTTTTATAGGAAGTAGAAAGATAAACACCTATAATAATGGTTTATCGGGTCAATATAACTTGAACAATAAGATGTCAATTGTTATGCAAGTGAATCATTTCTTTTCATCAGTGAAGTATGCTGAATATGGAATATTGGATGATAAGGGACTGGTTAATTTATCGGATTATTCAGGAATTGATGAAGATGGTGATTCATATCATGATATAAATTTCAATTTCTTTACGATAAATACGGTATTTACGTGGCGGTTTGCACCAGGAAGTGATTTGGTAGTTTCGTATAAATCTGATGTTCAACGTAATAGTCCTTATGTGGGATATTTGAGGAATGTGGGCGAACTAAGGGATTTTTATAGATATGGAGGATTGAATGTAAAGGCTTTATATTTTCTAGATGTAAATAAGGTGAAAGGGATTATTGGTAAAATGTAGGTTTTTCAACAAAAAAAGCTAGTATTTCGAAATAAGAAATACTAACTTTTTAATAGAGATAATCTATAGGTTTTGATTACAAGATTATAGTAAATTACTATATACCTTCACCATTATCACCTATAAAATCTGCTATCCATCCAGAAATCATTTCTAAAATATTCATCTGTGTTAATTAATGTGTTAAATAATACTTTAAATATAGTCAAAATATTTTAAAGTCACTGGTTTAGAACCAAGTACAAGCGACTTGTTGACGGAATTATTCTGCTAAAAATATAAATATTTGTGGGCGAACTAAGGGATTTTTAAGTAAGTAGAAGGAATAATGAAATTTCTGAGAGCAAAAGAGAGCTATAATTATTATTTACTTCAATCGGACATAGTAATAAACCATATTTAGTTGATTAATATAAACGCACAAATTTCTCTACCTTTGGCGTTATGTAGAGGCAATACCTTGGCTTAATGAGAGCATTATTAATAATCTTTTTCTTCTTGTTTACTTTTTCACTTTTTAGTCAGCCGCAACCTTGTGGTGCAAATCCGCAGATGACTTCAACTTGTGCAGATGCTTGTGTAATTTGCGATATCGATGGGTTTACAGGAGTTAACGATCTTACTGCATCTGGTCAAGGCTTCGATGAATTTTGTACTACTCAGTATAACAACATGCAATATTTAGCTTTTGTAGCAGGTACAACAAGTTTAACTATTCAAGTTGATGTAGGAACTTGTACTGGAGGAATAAATTCATTGGAGGTAGGGTTTTTTGAAAGTTCAGATTGCGAAAATTTCACACCAATTAGTCCATGTGATACAGACATCCCAAGTAACACTTCGCAAGAATTTACTACTAATGTTGAATTGACAATTGGACAATATTATTATTTAGTAATTGATGGAAGTAATGGGGCAAACTGTTCATGGACATTTAATGTAATTGATGGTTCTACTGTAGTCTCACCTCTTACAACATCTGGTGAGATAACTGCACCCATAGAAATTTGTCCAGAATCTTTAGCTACTTTTAATACAACGGAACAAGTAGGCGCTTCAAATTATGAATGGACTATAGATGGAGATGTGCAATCTAACTCAAATTCTGCA
>CAYOIL010000059.1:0-16850 GCA_964403985.1 uncultured Saprospiraceae bacterium | reverse complement strand
ACGTAAGCCAGCTATGCAAATGCACGAAAAAACACATGAAAATATAAAAACAATAAGGCCATTGAAAGATGGTGTAATTGCTGATTTCAAAGCCGCAGAGGCTTTAATACAAGGTTTGATTTCTTTAATAGAAGATAAAAGGAAGTTTTTCACACATCTAAAAATGATGATCTGTATTCCTTCTGGAATTACTGAAGTTGAAAAGCGTGCTGTTTTTGATTCAGCTGATCACGTAGATAGCAAAGAAACATATTTGATCTATGAGCCTATGGCTGCGGCTTTGGGAATTGGCTTAGATGTGGAGGAACCTGTAGGTAATATGATTATTGATATAGGAGGAGGAACAACAGAAATCGCAGTTATTGCACTTTCAGGAATTGTTACAGATGAGTCTATACGTACAGCAGGGGATGAATTTACTATGGAGATTATTGAGTACATGAAAAAAAATCACAATATTCTTATTGGTGAAAGAACTGCAGAAAAAATAAAAATTGCTGTTGGGTCAGCTCTTCCAGTATTAGAAAATCCACCTGAAAAAATGAGTGTAAATGGACGGGATTTAATTACAGGTATTCCAAAACAGGTTTTTACTACTTATCAGGAAACAGCAGTTGCCTTAGATAAATCGATTGCTAAAATTGAAACGTCTATTCTAAGAGCACTTGAACAAACACCACCTGAGTTAGCATCAGATATTTATAAAAGAGGAATTTACTTAACAGGTGGCGGAGCTTTACTTAGAGGATTAGATATTCGAATTAGTAAAAAAACTAGCTTGGAGGTTCATGTTGCTGAAGATCCTTTGAAGGCAGTTGTACGTGGAACAGGTTTAGCATTACGCAATTCTAAAAAATATAGCTTTCTGATTGATCGAAGAAGTATGTAAAAGATTTACACTTTTGGGTTTAAACCTTAAAATGTAAATTTGCTTCTAAGTTAATATTATATGTAGATTTCTAGTTTACAGATGTAAAGACGCAAAATAGATTAATTGGGTATGATCCAAAATTTCTTAGTCATATTTATAAAGTTTGGAAGTACGTTTCTATTCGTATTCCTGCAACTTTTATGTTTTTACTTTATAATTAATCATAATAAAGAACAATCAGAAATATGGGTAAATTCAAGCAATATATTCTCAGGTAAATTATTTGAGAAATACGACAACTTTACAGCTTTTATAAACCTCAAAGATGAGAATGAATTATTAGCAGAAGAAAATGCAAAACTAAGAGTTAGCCTACTTGAAAGAAATTATAGATCAATAGGAATTGATAGTTTTCTGGCATCTAAATTTGAATTAATCCCTGCAGTCGTAGTCAACAATAGTATTAATAAAGTTAATAATACATTGACCCTAAATAAGGGTTCTTTAAATGGTATTAATAAGGGTATGGGTGTCATTAGTAATGATGGAGTTGTTGGAGTCGTTTCACATGTTAGTTCAAATTATTGCAGAGTAAATAGTTTATTAAGTATTGTAACAAATATTAGCGCCATTGAAAAGAGAACGCGTTCTTTAGGTGTTATTAACTGGGATGGAAAAAAGGCTTCAACTATTAGTATGAATTCTGTACCTCAATACGTTCCTATTAATATTGGTGATACAATTCTTACAAGTGGATTTTCTACAGTATTTCCTCGTGGTCATATGATAGGAATTATTCAAGAATTGGATAAAAATGTGAGAACAGGCTATTACGATATAAGTGTAAATTTAAATAATGATCTATCTCGTGCAGAGTATGTATATGTCGTTAAAAATAACATTTTTAAAGAAATTAGGGAATTAGAAGAAACAGCAAAGAATGAGTAGAGTACTCCTTAATAATATCGTTCGTTTCATTATTATATTATTACTTCAAGTTTTAGTATTAAAAGGAATCAATTTAAATGTTGGAAACTTTCAATATTTTCATGTTTTAGTTTATCCAATTCTAATCATATTATTACCCTTTTCTTTAGCACGACCCTATATTTTATTAATTGCTTTTGGTGCGGGAATATTTGTTGATATGTTTTATGACTCACTAGGAGTTCATGCTTCAGCATGTTTATTTATTGCTTATTTAAGACCGTATATTTTGGGTTTAATAGAACCTAGAGGAGGTTATACATTTGATGTTGGTGGATTAGGCAACACAGAAATAGCATGGTTTGCTGGATATTCAACATTAATGATGATGATCTTCTTTTTAATTTACTTTTCATTAGAAGCTTTTTCTTACGTTTACTTTATAAGAATTGTACTTAGTACATTCTTTAGTTTTATAATTTCTATTTTATTTATATTCGTTTATCAAATTGTTTTTAGAACAAAGGAGTGAGTACAATCGAGACAAATAATAGACAGATACATATTATCGCCATTTTAATAATTGCAATATTAATTCTTGTAATTAAAGCGGCGTCTATTCAATTGTTTAATGAATCTTATGTCGCAGCAGCAGACAATACAACAATAAGCGACAATGTATTACACCCGCCGAGGGGGTTGATTTATGATCGTAATGGAAAATTGCTAGTTGTTAATAAACCGGCATATGACATTAAGGTTATTTTCAATGGATTAAATCCAAAAATGGATACTACTTTATTTTGTTCGCTTTTAAATATTTCAAAAGAAAAATTTGTAAAAAACATTACTAAAAATTGGAGGAGTGCACGGTATAGTAAATCCGTACCTTTTACTTTTTTATCCAACCTTAGTCCTGAACAATACGCAGCATTTCAAGAACATCTTTTTGAATTTCCAGGGTTTTATTCTGAGTTAAGAAATGTACGAGCCTATCCACATAAAAATGCTGCACATGTATTAGGCTATATTAGTGAGGTAAGTCGAAAAGTAGTTGATGAAGAAAATAGTGTGTATTCTCCTGGAGATTATATAGGTGTTAGTGGAATTGAAAAAGAATATGAATCTTTTCTAAGGGGAGAAAAAGGGGTAGAGTATTTATTGAAAAATAACTTGGGTAGGCAAGTTGGTGAGCTAAAGGATGGTAAATTAAATGTAGAACCGACACCGGGAATTGATCTTATTTCATCCCTTGATTTGGATTTGCAAGCATATGGTGAAGAGTTATTTAATAATAAATTAGGAAGTGTAGTTGCAATAGAACCTGAGACTGGAGAAATTTTATGCATGCTAAGTGGAAAAACATATGACCCTAGTCTGTTGAGTATAAATAAAGATAGAGGTAGAGCATTTGATGCATTATTAAATGACACACTTAATAAACCTTTTCTTGATAGAAGTATTATGGCTAAATATCCACCAGGATCTATCATAAAACCCATTCTCGCTTTGATCGCCATGCAAGAAGGAGTAGCTGAACCCAATAGAACGATTTATTGTACGGGTGAATATGCAGTTAACTCCAAAGGATTTACTCAAGGATGTCATTTACACCCAACACCATATAATGTAGAAATTGCTATTCAACATTCTTGTAATTCTTATTTCTATCAATTAATTCGAGAATTGATAGAAATCAATGGATATAGTAATCCTGATGATGGTTTAAGATTATATAATGATTATTTGAGAGCCTTTGGTTTAGGAGATAAATTAGGAGCTGATGTTTCACGCGAAAACAAAGGGCACCTTCCGTCACCTATGTTTTATGACAAATTATATGATGATGTAATAAGCGGGTGGAAGTCTACTTATATATTGAGTTTAGGGATAGGTCAAGGCGAGATGGAACTAACAACTATTCAAATGGCAAATCTAGCCGCCTCTCTTGCTAATCGTGGATATTATATTACCCCACATTTAGTAAAAGGACTTCAAAGTAATACTTCCGAAGAAAACCCAGAGTTGGTTCTAAAAAAGAGAACATTACCAATCGATAAGCCATATTTCGAGCCAGTAATAAATGGGATGGAAAAAGTTGTAATTTCTGGAACAGCTAGAAATGCAGCAATTCCCAATATTGAAGTATGCGGTAAAACAGGAACTTCTCAAAATCCACATGGAAAAGATCATTCTGTATTTTTCGCCTTCGCTCCAAAAGATAATCCTAAAATTGCAATTGCAGTATTTGTAGAAAATGCAGGATGGGGCAGTGACTTTGCAGCTCCTATTGCGGGTCTAATGATAGAAAAGTATTTAACAGGAGAAATTTCTGATTCAAAAAAATGGATGGAGGAACGTATGTTATCTCTTTCCACAATTACTCCAAATCCATAAGTATATGAAGATTTCCAGTATAGTTGCAGTTGCCAGCAATGGAGTTATAGGTAAAGACAATGACCTTCCTTGGCGTCTACCTGAAGACATGAAGTTTTTTAAAAAAACAACTTCGGGTCATCACATTATTTTGGGTAGAAAGAACTATCAATCAATAGGGTTTCCTTTACCTAAAAGGACAAATATTATTTTAAGTAGGAACCCATTTTTTATTGTTAGCAATTGTCTCGTTGCTCAAAGCATAGAAGAAGCTCTTAATATAGCTTTAGAAAATGGTGAAGAAGAGGTTTTTATTATTGGAGGTGCTAAAATCTATGAACAAACAATGGATATTATTGATACCTTATATTATACTGAAGTTCATGCGGAACCAGAAGGAGATGTGTTTTTTCCTGAGGTGGATTGGTCAAAGTGGAAACTTATTAAAGAGGAAAAACACTTAGCTGATGAAAAAAACATGTATGACTATACATTTAAAACCTACGAAAGAATTTTATAAATATGTTAATAAGTAAAAGCATAAGTCCACTTAATTTAATAAAATGGTCTGGTCACCATTTTATCTGGCTTACAGTTTTTGTATCTTCAGTAGCCATTTTATATTATTTTAATATTCTAAATTTCGATTTGCCTTGGTTGCCTGTGTCAATTGTAGGTACAGCTGTTGCATTTTATGTAGGCTTTAAGAATAACCAAGCGTATGACAGAATGTGGGAAGCTAGAAAAATATGGGGTGGTATTATTAATGATAGTAGATCTTGGGGAATGATGGTTGATGGCTATATTTCAAATACGTTTACCAAGGAAGACCTTTCATTATCGAATATTACTGCGATTAAAAAAAGATTAATTTATAGACATATTGCTTGGTTATATGCACATAGAAGTCAGTTATTAGTTCCAAGTCCTTGGGAACACATTAGCCAAGGAGGCCATATAGGTAGAACAGCTAAGTACTATCAAGAAAAATTTGGAGTAGGATTAATTGACGATGAAGTCACACGAACGAATCTAAGTGATTATTTACCTGACGATGAGTATGATCGACTTGTTGCACATACTAACACAGCGACTCAAATTATCAATGAACAATCTCAAGAACTTCAGCAGTTAAGAAATGATATGATAATTGACGATTTCAGACATATGGAAATGGTAAATTTGTTAAAATCGTTTTATACCCTTCAAGGGAAAAATGAACGAATTAAGAAATTCCCCTTACCAAGACAATATGCTAATATGAGTCGCTATTTTGTAGGAATCTTCATTTTTTTATTACCATTTAGTATGATTCCTCAACTAGCAAGTGTAGATCAATCTTTAGGCCTTTGGATAGCAATACCTATTACAGTGCTTATAGGATGGATGTATATTATGATGGAAGTTGTGGGAGATTACACAGAAAACCCTTTTCAAGGAATGGCTAATGATATTCCTATGATGTCTTTGTGTAGAGTTATCGAAATAGATTTAAGAGAAATGTTGAAAGAAGAAGATATTCCGAAACCGATACAAGCTAAGGATAATGTACTTATGTAACAGTTAACCAAGTTCAATAATAAGAGTCCAAAATAATCTGAGTCTAGAATAGTAATTTTTTTATTCCTTATTTATTGTTTTAATAGTATCCTGTGTTCGAGTTAATTGAGCAAATAAAAAAGCCCAAGGAATAATCCTTAGGCTTTTTTATTATTTTGGGCTTAAAGCCCAATACTCTTTGTTATTTTTAATTACTTATTACTAATATGAATAGCAAAGTAATTTCGAATTCAGACTAGTATCTCAATCTTACAGATTCACCAATCCAGCAACCAACAGTTAAGGTTTGACCTTCACTATATCCTCTCATGAATCCTTCATCTTGAGTCGGCTTCGATTTATTATAAATCCCTATTTTCTTGTTTGCTTCTTCTGTTACTGAAGGATCTACACTTTTTGCTTTTGAATACTTATCAATAGCTGCTAATACAGCAAGTCTTTGATTCCATGCATCTCCACAACTTCTTGAACCTTTTGCATACATATCTCCAATCAACATATATGGTCTTCCCCATCCTTGCTTCAATTCAGCAGCTTGAAGAGCCATTTTTCTTGCCTCACCATATTTATTCAATTTTCTAAATAAAATCGATGCAGCACTAAATGAGTAATTTGCTTTTTTCTCCGCACTTTCTTCTTTTGCAATTGCTTCTTGATATTTTGCTACTGCTTCTTCAAATTTACCTTCGTCATAAAGAGCTTTTGCCTTAACTGAAGGATTGTTAGCTTCGAATTCTGCTTGTAGTTCCGCATTTTTTTCTGTTGCATATTTCTTCCACTTATTAGAAATTTCATCGTAAAATGGCGTTCCTTCTTGACAACCTTGAGCTTTCAAATAAGCATATGTTACCTTTATTACTTCAGGGTTATCTGGATCTGCTTCATAATCTGGTTTAAGTTTCTGAATGAAGTATTCACATCCGAATAAGTCTCTTTCAACTGCTTTATAAGCATTCTCTACAGCTTCTTTTGCTTCTACAAATTTATCCTTGTACTTACCGTCTTCTGCTATTTTCATATCAGCATTGGCAAGAAGTTTTTCGTAAATATCAATCGCTTTCGCTCTTTCTAATGTCCCTTCCTCGAATAACTTCACCGAAGAATAAGCAGCAGGAGAAAAAATTCTATATTCTATATCCTTTCCAGCAGAATTTAATGATTCTACAAGAAAACGGTTGCTCTCAGCTAAAGGTGCCTTAGTTGTGTAATACATGTCGAAACCCTTTCTTCCTTTTATCTGACCTACTTTAGAAGCATAGCATTCATCTGTGGAACATTTCATTGTGATTCCCTTAGACTCAACACATGCAATAGAAGCATCGTAAATTTCTAGCAATTTTACTCCGTATTCAGCTTTTTTAGCTTTATCCTTTTCGTTTTTAATTTTATACTTAAAAATTTTGATCCCATCTTTATAATGAGTCTCTCTTTTACCATCAGCTGCTGGAGCCGCATCATATGCTTTTTGCCAGTTCACTTCAGCAAATGCATAATCTTTATTCTTTAAATCCCCTCTATAGATTGTGTGCCATTCCATAATCTCAGTTTGGTTCGGTTTCCCTTCCCAAGTTTCACACTGAGCATTTAATTGTAGCGATATAACCACAGCAATTAGACTTAGTAATAATCTCATCTTGTCAAATTTTTATTTGTAATTTATTTTTAGTCGTTCTTTTTTCAAAGCGGAAAGCCACAAATGTATTATACCAATTCAAAGCTCACCAAATATTTTAACCACTATTTCACTTTTTTAACCGAATTCCGTAAAAATAGAGCGTTAAAATGTAGTTAAAACTTCGAAAAAGACCAAAATGGCAGTTAATTATACTTCCGTTGTATAAACCAACTATCATCATTGAAGTTCAAACCTACATTTAAACGAATGAAATTTTCCTGTATTAATTCTGCGTTTCCTCTTCGTCCGATATCAAAGTTCAAGTTTACACTACTGTAATTCTGCTGGTAATAAAAAGGCATTGAAGCTCCTATTCGAACCCCATAGTTAGTTAATTCTTGACCAGACACAATTCGTGGATCTTGTTCATAATATAAACCACCCGTATACGATACTCTTTCTAAGAAAGTACCAAAACCTCTATCATCAGGTCTGT
The DNA here is from genome assembly GCA_964403985.1 of uncultured Saprospiraceae bacterium. Lineage (GTDB taxonomy): Bacteria > Bacteroidota > Bacteroidia > Chitinophagales > Saprospiraceae > JAHDFB01. The sequence goes on along the minus strand of CAYOIL010000059.1, from coordinate 9,005 downwards.
ATTTTCCTCCTACCGCTATTCTGTATGAATCTATAAAGGTCTGAGAAGGACGAATCGTATTCTCAAACTGTGACCATCTTTTATATTCTGCATCAATTCCTAAGACCATTTTCTGACCATAGTAATATGTAACACCACCTCCTACTGTTAATGGTAAGCTACCTGTACCAGTAATTGATTCATCAAAAGCAACCGTATCTCTTATTCCTAAAGTATTGTTCGCTCCTAAGTGTGTATAACTTCCTACTGTCGCAAACCCTGTTCCTGGCGTTCCTCTTAATCCAAAGTTTAGTTTCTTTTTCTTAGCAGTTCCTATTTCTTTAAGCTCTTCCTTATTCAAAACCAATTCGTAGATAATTCCGAAATCGTATAGAAAAGAACGTACACTATAATTGTTTGAAATAAAATCTGAAACAGAAGCAGGCTCGTCAGTTAAAGCGATTTGCTGTCTATTGTCTAATCGACCATATAAAAACCCAAGATTTAGTCCTGCAGAAAGAGATTTATATTTCACACTGTTTCCCCATGAAAGTTGATACGTTCCCCCTTCACCTGAAAAATTTCTAATCACATCAGCGGAATTCTCTTTTTCTTCTACAGTTGTCACATTATAACTTACCCTGCTATAAGGCTTAAGAAACATACCCATACCAAACCTTAACTTTCTCTTTTTAGGGTCAAGGATTTCATTTTTGTAATTTCTAAGTGGAAAAGCAATTGCTAAATATTCAAGATTTCCTTGCCATCTATCTTCACTGCCATTCGAATCACTCAATCCAGCGTATTCAGCATAAAAAGACAAATCATAACTTGCAAGTGTCAATGAGCTATAACTTGCTGGATTAACTGGGTTAATCGTTGTGTTATCAGCATAAGAACTACCAAGTCCACCCATCCCTCTTAACAATACAAAATTTGGGTCAGTAAAATCTCCTATCCCATATCTTGAATAGGGAGAATTATACACCTGACTTATTACAGCAGATATAGAAGATAAGCATAAGGCAATTATCAAGACTACTTTTTGCATCTTCTGTATGTTATTTAATTTCATCATAATTATATCGTATCAATTCGCACAATCCTACATGTAATAAATCTTCATGTACGACATGATTTTTTTTAAGTAATTTGCTTACTTCGGTAGCATTACCGCCAGTCAACAAAACTACTAGATTTTCATATTTTTCTTCACTTCTTTCAATAAACGATTCTATTTCGCATATCGTCCCCATAACCGCGCCATGTTGTAAAGCCGAAATAGTAGAATTTCCTACTAAATCAACATCATAACTTATTTCTGCTTTAGGTAAAGAAGCCGTTTTCTCATGCATCGCTTCTAATCTCATTTCAATGCCCGGACTAATATTGCCGCCTAAAAAGTCTCCCTTTTCATTCACCCAGTCATAAGTTATACAAGTTCCTAGGTCTATTACAAGATTCCCTTCACTTGGATACAAACTATTAGCAGCGATAGCAACAGCAATTCTATCTCTCCCCAAAGTTGCAGGGGTGCTATATAGAATTTTTATCGGCATTTTACTTTCATTAGAAAGAACAATGACATCTTTTTTTTCAAACCAAGCCTTTATTTCCTTCGAAACATAGCCACTTGCACTACATGCAAGATATTTTATTTCATTTAATTTACACCACTCATTTAACACATTTACATCCAGATTTTCTTTCGAAACCGATGTAAAAACAGGTGCAGAAAATGTTTTTGTTTCCCTATCATAAAAGGTATATCGAAGCTTAGCTCGAGTATTACCTATATCGATTGTTCCACAGCTTAATTTCACAGTTTTAATGTTTGAAATGTCTTATTCCCGTAAATACCATTGCAAGATCATTTTCATTACAATAATCAATACTCAACTGATCTTTTATGGAACCACCAGGTTGAACAACACTTTTAATACCCGCCTTGTGAGCAATTTCTACACAATCGGGAAATGGAAAAAATGCATCACTTGCCATTGCCGCTCCTTCGATTGAGAAACCAAAATTTTTCGCTTTTTCTATCGCTTGTCGACAGGCATCTACTCTACTCGTTTGCCCACATCCCATACCAAGTAACTGATTGTCCTTTGCTAGAACGATTGTATTTGATTTTAAGTGCTTTACAAGTTTATTAGCAAAGGCTAAGTCGTTTAACTCTTGCGAAGAAGGAACTCTATTAGTCACTGGCTTCATATCACTTCCGCTTTCTACGTTTAAATCGGCGTCTTGTTCAATTACTCCATTTAATAAGCTTTTATACGTTTTGGGTTGGGACCCAAAATGTTTTATTTTCATTAAAACCCTTTTCTTTTTTGACTGAAGAAGTGCTTTTGCATCTTCATCAAATTCAGGAGCAATCAATACTTCATAAAAGAGTTTGTGGATTTCTTCCGCAGTCTTCAAGTCGATTTTAGTATTCGAAATGAGGATGCCTCCAAAAGCTGAAACAGGATCGCCGGCTAAGGCAGCATGCCAAGCTTCTGATACACTAGGCCTTGTTGCTACACCACAAGCATTCGTGTGTTTTAAAACAGCAAAAGTAGGTGCATCGTTTTCAAATTCTCGCATCAAATTTACAGCTGCATCAACATCAACTAAGTTATTAAACGATAATTCTTTTCCTCCTAGTTTCTCAAACATTGAATCCAATTCACCGTAATAAATACCTTGTTGATGTGGGTTCTCACCATATCTTAAGGTTTTACCACCAAGGAAGCTTTGTTTGAAACCTGAAACTTCATCTTTTTGGTCAAGATAATATTCAAAGATCTTAGTATCGTAATGCGAAGAAACTTTAAACGCATCTCTTGCATATTCTTTTCGATCGGCTTTGGAGGTAACTCCGTCCTTCTCATTCAAAAGCTGCAAGAATGACTCATAGTTTTCTTTGGAAGGAATAACAACTACATCGTTGAAATTTTTGGCGGCAGCCCGAATAAGAGAAATTCCTCCTATATCAATTTTTTCAATAATAGTAGATTCATCCGTTGTGCTTTTTACCGTATCTTCGAATGGGTATAAATCAACAATTACTAAGTCAAGTTCTGGAATTTCATATTGCTCTAGTTGTGCTTGATGATCGTTTTCTCTCCTAGCTAATATTCCTCCGAAAACTTTTGGATGAAGAGTTTTTACTCGCCCATCTAGAATAGAAGGGTAACCAGTAAGATCTTCTACACGTTCCACAGGAACACTCAATGATTCAATAAATTTCTGCGTTCCACCAGTCGAATAAATAGTTACTCCGAGAGCATGTAATTTTTTTACAATATCATCCAAACCATCTTTGTGAAAAACAGAGATTAGAGCGCTTTTTATTTTTTTATCCATTTTTAATTATCGACTTGTGAAAGACGGATTAATAAGAGGAATGACCTCCTATTTATCCAAAGCGCAAAGGTAATAAATTAAAGACTTATAGATAAGTAGATTCTAACATTAGAAAATCTTATGTAAGACAGTTCACATTGACAAAAAGCGAATGCACTAAAAATAGATATTAAGCTAGAATAAAAAACTATTCTTTTTAACCGTTTTCAGCTAAATCCTTCAGTTTTAAATTCATGTCTTCAAAGCCTTTTCGCGTTTCATTATCAAGTTTTTTTGCGAACATTCCCACTAATAATCCAGAGAAATATTCTTCGTGTTTAAATGTTATTGTCCCATCATTATTATCAATAATTTGAAAAACATGTTCTCCGTCAAACAAACCTTTGAAAAGTAATCGTCCGATCCATCTTAATTCTTTGTTTTCTTTAAACACAAGAATCGTTGGTTTAAAGGTCATTCCACCAGCATTGATTGAAACTTTATTTCCTACTCGAAAGTCACCTGACATTTCTTTAAGAAAAGGATTCCATGAATCATAAGCCTCGAAATCAGATAGAATTTTCCACACTTTTTCGGGAGTAGCTAAAATAGTAATTGATGTTTTAATTTCTTTTTGTGCCATAATATTTTGAGTTGATGATTAATTACAATACAAATCTCACTCAATTAAATACAGCTCCTCTTGATATAAATCAAGAAATCATTTTTCTTCGTACTCTACTTAAAGTTTCAGGTGTAATTCCTAGCATTGAAGCAATATATTGTAAGGGAACATACAGGAAGATATCGGAATTATTCTCCATAAGAGAGCTAACTTTTTGTTCTGCAGACATGGAGATTTGTTCGAAAACACGATTCTCTAGTGTGATAAAACATTTCGAAATAAATAACTTTTCAAGTTCTGGCCAATTAGGAACATATTCTTTTATGTTCTTATAATCTTCTTGTGAGATAGTGTATAATTCACAATCAGTCAAGGCTTGAATATTGAACCTCGAAGGGGTGTTAAATAGTAGACTGGACAATTCTGTTATAAACATTCCTTGGCTCGAAACCCATTGTGTAATTTCTTTATCTCCAGATTCATTGGGTGCAAAAATTCGAAGGTAACCAGCTTTTATAAAACTTAGCTTTTTTGAATATTGATTCTTTCTTAGAAAATATTCACCCTTTTCAAGAGTTGAGTATTTGAATAATTCAGATACTGGGTTTAAATATGCACCACCGATACCGAAATATGTCTCAATATATTTTTCTATCTCTCTCATAATTCTGTTCTTACAGGTTAAGAAAATCAAGAATAATCTATTTTTACATAAAACCCGAATTATGCATTAGACAATCTATTGCGTAACGAAAGATTAAATAATTTTAAATGAAGAATATAGTTCTTTTACTACTTGTAGTAAGCATTGCATTTTCTTGTAAACAATCTAAAATTGCTGAAGCATCAACCAAGACACCAATCTTTTTGGATTCATATGAAGTTCAAGGTTCTGAAGTAAAAATACCATGGGGAACATTTAATGCAAATGGAACAGATCCAGGGTGGACACTAGAAATAAAAGCAAATGATATAGAATTATTATATCAACTTGAATTAGAGGATGGAAATATTGTAAAAATCGGTGTTGCTAAAATTGTAACTGTCAACGAAAAAGCAAGGGCTGTACAACTGGAAACAAATAATGAAATCATTCAGGTACAAATTTTGAATAAGGAATGCACGGATAAAACATCAGAAAAAACAGTATTTTTCACTTCTGATCAAAAACGATACAAGGGTTGCGGAATGTTTGAAAAGCAGCCATCTTAAGAAAAGTAATGTCAATTGTAAAAAGCCGTTAGAATGAAAGTGTTGTTAATCTTTATTGTAAGTATTTCCTTTTATATGTCTGCCTATGCAAGCACTTTCTATCTCGATCCAGTAAATGGTAAAATAACAAATGAAGGAACAGAACAAGAACCTTGGGGTAAATTACAAGATGTTATAGAAGCAGGACATTTTGAACAAAACTCTTTTTCTCCATTACCTTATGTCGATAATACAAGTGAGGTTGTTTTTAAAAATCCAGGATATATTGTTTCAGGTGATACACTCGTTTTATTAGGAGGGCTACATGGAGAGGTTTTTCTTAGGAATTATATCAATGAGGCCAATATTCACATTATGGCAAAGCCAAACCACATTCCTATACTTTCTAAAATTCATCTTCAAGCATGTAAAAATTGGAGTTTTGAAGGTTTGAAAATAAGTACAGAACCGTATGGTTTTTATGAAAACAATAGACTAGTATATTTTGAATCGCATGATTGGCAGGGGCCAAGTTCCTTCATAACAATAACTAATTGTGACATTTATAGTGCTGAAAATCCATGGACTGAAGCAGAGGATTGGTTGAATTCAGTTAGTTCGGGTTTATACATGAAAGGAGACCTTATGATGGCTAGAGGAAATAGAATTCACAATGTGGATATGGGTCTTACGGCATTTGGTGATTTTATAACGGCTTCTGAGAACGAAATAATAAATTTTTCAGGAGATGGAATTAGAATTCTCGGCTCCAATATTATTATAGAAAACAACTTAATCAAAAACTGTTACAAAGTAGATGATAATCACGATGATGGGATTCAATCTTTTACAACTAATGGATTAGTAGTTGATAATAATGTAGTAATAGGAAATACAATTATTAATACAGACAATATAGATCGACCATTAAATGGTCCATTACAAGGAATTGGGTGTTTCGATGGGATTTACAGAAATTGGATAGTAATGAATAATGTCATTCATGTTGACCATTGGCATGGAATTACCTTTTTGGGTGCAGACAATGTTCAAATCATTAATAATACTGTAATTGACCCTACGCCTGATATTACTCCAGGAGCAAGTTGGATTAGAATTGATGATGATAAAGATGGAACACCAAGTCAAAACTGTATAGTTGCCAATAACGTTGCGAATAAGTTTGTGATTGATGCATTGGATATTAGCAATGTAGAATTATTGGATTATACAGCCTATGAAAATAACTTTGTAGACTATACAATGTATAACTTCAAATTACTCCCTACCAGTATATTAGTTGGGCAAGCTGATATAGCATATGCTCCTGAAACAGATATTGACGGTAATTTCAGATTATTTGATGATTTAGCAGATATAGGAGCGTATGAATATATAGAACCTTTGTCGAGTGAAGATACGGAAAGAGTAAAAGTGAAAATTTTCCCTAATCCTTTTGTTGATTTTTTACAAATAGAATCTTCGGGTTCATATGAGGTGAATTTATATAATGCTACAGGAGAAAAAATTTATGAAGGAACCTCTTATGGATTAAATGATCGTTTAGAACATCTTATTTCAGGAATGTATTTTATTCAAGTGAAAGATAAAACCGGAGAAATATTGCAAGCGGAGATTTTAATTAAAATTTAAATAGGAAATAAAGTGCCGAGTAGATCGAAAAAAAAATTCAGACTTCCTATTAATCAAAAAGCCGTTTTAATTGTTGAGAGATTATATTAAAACTAAGCTAATGAAAAAAGTACTTTTATCCTTTTTAACAATGATTTTGTTTTTGGGTGTTTCACATGCCCAAGAAGTTTCACAATTCAATTCATGGTATATGTATTTTGGTAACCATAAGTTGAATGATAAGTGGGGATTACATACAGAATATCAGTTCCGTAGGAGTGGGCTTATTACAGATTGGCAACAATCGTTAGCGAGATTGGGGCTTGATTATCATGTGAATTCTTCTACAATGTTGACAGGTGGATATGGATGGATTGTATCCTTTCCCTATGGAGAACAACCCAGTTCTACTTTTTCCAATGAACACAGAATTTGGCAGCAGCTAATTTTAAAACAACAATCTGGAATTGTAAAATTCCAACATCGCTACAGGCTCGAGCAACGATTTTTAGAAAATGCATCTTTGAATACCGATGGAGATAGAATGACTGATGGATATCGTTTTCGTCAACGTTTCCGATATCGTTTTTTAGCTTCTGTTCCATTAACAAAGAACGAAGAAGGTAAGACTAAAATATTTGCTGCAGCATATGAGGAAATTTTTCTAGGATTTGGAGAAGGAATAGGTGCGAATGTACTTGATCAAAATCGTTTGTACATTGGCTTGGGTTATTCAATAAATAAGAACAGTAATATTCAGGCGGGATATTTATTTCATAGAGTTTTTAAGTCTGACGGTGTACGAAGAGAAAACAATTCGACATTGAATATAGGATATACACATAATCTTGATTTTTCAGGAGGAGATTAAAGTAAGAATTTTTGGGCTTTAAGCCCAAAAGAAAAAGAGAATGGTGTTTTAAATTACAGCCTTGACTTTTTTGTTACTTTCTTGCCCTGAGCTCGTCGTAGGCTTCGGCAATGGAATAATATTTTATGTTTTTTGGGTTTAACCCAAAATAAAAACAAGTTATTTCAAAGCCCCAGCAGTCCCTACATTCACAACATTTTCCACACCAGCTTTTTTTAATTGACTCGTTGCATTAGCGCTTCTCATTCCACTTCTACAATACAATAACTTAGTGCCTGGCATCTTTTTAATTTTGGGAATGAAAGATCCAAAAGAAGAAAGAGGCATATTTACTGCATTCTCGGCATGGCCACTATTATATTCATTCGGTTCTCGTACATCAATAATTACGGTATCGGTTTTTTCAAGAGCTTCTTTAATAATTGCAGCTGTTTTATCTCCGCCAGTTAATAGTTTGAACCCAAAGTAAATCAGAAAAAGCCAAGGAGCACCATGCATAATTAAGTCCCAGTAATCGGTAAGTGCCATTCCCTCTCCTCCGCCAAGAACCCATTTTATTTTACCAAAAAGATGTGGCTCAGGGGTAAAAGGAGCTAGGCCCAAGGTTAATGAAGCAATTAGTGATAAGAAAAATTTCCGCTTTAATCCCATAATTTAAATTTTGACAAAGGTAGGTTTTGAAAATGGCATAAACCGAAGTTCGTGTTAAATTGTATAGGTACAATTTTAGCAAGAATTCTTATGGATGGGAAATTTTGAATAATCATAGGGAAGAATTGTAAAGTGAAAAGCTTTAGTGTGTATTGATATTTGCCTTGTAATTAATCGAATGATTCGATTAAGCAAATTGAAAAATAAAATAAATTAAAAATGAAGATTTTAAAATTAGTAGTATTAGTATTAACAATTGGTTTTTTCACAAATTCTGCATCAGCACAAATGTCAAAGAAGGCAGATGCTAAGCATATGATGGAGAAAAAAGCAATGTCTGATAATGTAACGATTATCGAATTAACACAGATTGATGGAGAATTTATAACAACAAATTTGGATTTAAAGCCGGGGCAGTATCAATTTAGAATAGTTAATAAAGATGTGAATAAAGAAGTAGGATTTTTGATTCAAGAAAAAGCAGATGCAAATAAAGATCCTATGAAAACAGCAGTAGAAAACTCGTTTGCTAAAAACATGATAAAGACGGGAACAGCTGAGTACACAGGAGTAGTAACATTAACAGAAGGAGAGTATGTATATTCATGCCCTATTAATCCAACGCCAAAATATACGATTTCAGTAAAATAAATCTGAATTCAAAACGAATGTTTTATAATTGATTGGTTTAGCCTCTTACGCAAGTGAGGGGCTTTTTTTATT
>CAYOIL010000058.1:0-17106 GCA_964403985.1 uncultured Saprospiraceae bacterium | reverse complement strand
TTACAAAGGATGATGCTGAAACATGGACACTAATTACACCTAAAGGATTACCAGAATGGATTCAAATCAATTCTATAGAGGCGTCTAAACATAATAAAGGAACTGCATATTTAGCAGCTACTACTTATAAAAATGGTGATTTTGCACCCTATTTATATAAGACTACAAACTATGGAAATACATGGACTAAGATTATAAATGGAATTTCTGTTGAGCATTTTACTCGTGTAATTAGGGAAGATGCTAATGATCCAAACTTCTTATATACTGGAACAGAAACTGGCTTGTATTATTCGAAAGATGCAGGAAGAAGTTGGAATACATTTGAATTTAATTTGCCAATTGTTCCCATAACTGATTTAGCTGTTAAAGACAATGACTTAATCGTTGCAACACAGGGGCGTGGATTATGGATTTACGATCATCTAGATTTATTGAGATCGGTAGCAACAAATTCAAATAAAGGAACCGAATTTTATGATATATCTGATGCTTATAGATATAAAGGGTTTCAAGTTAAAGATCCTAGAGGAGCAGGTACAAATAAAGCTTCTGGAATGGAAATGTTTTATCATTTGGAATCATGGGATAAGAAGAAAGATTCTTTATCTATTTCTATTATTAACCCGAATAATGATACTGTGACTTATTCTACTTATAGTGAAGAAAAGAAATTCAAGCTAAAGCCAGAAGAAGGTAGCAATCGATTTAATTGGAATTTAGCTTATCCAGGAGCAAGAAATTTTGATGGTATGGTATTATGGTGGGGTAATTTGGGTGGCCCCAAATCGGTTCCAGGGGTTCATCAAGTTGTAGTGAATCATAATGGGAAAGTCACGAATAAAGAGTTTAATTTAATGATGAGTCCAATTAGTGAAGGATCTAAAGAGGATATACTTAGTCAATATGAATTTGTGCAATCAATAAATAAAAAAGTTGATGAGGCCCACAAAACAATAATTGACATTCGATCAACGAGAAAAAGAATTAATAATCTACTATCAAAGGTGGAAGATGAAGAGTTACAAAAATTAATTTCGGAGATAGATTCTATATCTGGAGAAGTAGAGAAAAATCTGTATCAGACAAAAAATCGATCTAGGCAAGATCCTTTAAATTTTCCTATTAAGTTGACTAATAAACTAGCTCACTTGAATTCATTAACACAGATGGGAGGTGATGACTTCCCTCCTACTCGGCAGGCGATTGCTGTGCGCGATGAGTTAGTTGAATTAATAGATAAAGAACTTGCTAAATACAAGAAGGTTGAAGAAGAATTATTACCGAGATTAAATAAGTTAATTATTCAAAAAGAGATACATTTAATAAAGTAATAGACTTTAGTTGGGATTGATTGATATTTTAAAAGATTTGTATTGGTATAGATATATATTCTTGTTGTTTACAGTAACATATTATAATTATATTTAATATATTAAGCCAAAATCTGACGCACTATCTTACTGATATTCAAGGCATTAAAAAGTATTTTAAAAATATATATAATAAAAGGCTACAAAATCCAGACTCGTTACACTAATAAGAAAATGAGTTATGAAGAAAACTATTACACTTGAGCCTGGTGGATATTACATTATAGAAAGTTTAGCGACAGGTAGAACCTGTTATTTTGAAAATGATCAGGAGATAGAAGTTTTCAAAAGTTTATTTAAAAGGTATTTGAAAAATTATGCTGAAATACATAAGATGTATGTTTCTAGCGAAGGATATCAGATATTGCTAAGGATAAGGAATAAATCGGTGTTGCTTAAAAATTACAGAGGTAGAATTAGTAAAGGGGGGAAAATCTTGAGAAAGGAGTTTTTGCAAGAACCTTGGCGAATTATAAGTGAGCAAATCCGAATTTTCCATAGTGTATATGTAAAGATGGTAAATAGGAAAAGGGGAAGAAAAGGAGGTTTAGTTCAAGATCGATATCGGCGTTATCATTTTAGTAATGAAAGTGAGTTTGCTTTATATATTGAAAGAATGGAAATTCATCGGAAAGAGATTCAAGGTCAAAAAAACAGGAGATATAGAGTGAGTAAACGGTGGAAAAAGAATGTAGACTGGGCAAAGAAGCGAGGGGTTAAATGGGTTGAGAGTATGATGAGTGGGAGGTTTCAGAGTTACGTAGTATCAAAACTAATATCCTTCACCCTCCATGCCCACAAAACACCACTTCACCCCTCTTAAATCCCCTTATTCTTTCAAAAAAACACCTCTTTTCACTTAAAGATGTCTTTTTTAAATCTTATTCACTTCCTTTCTTGTTCATTTCTCCAAATGACCAAATACTCCTACATCTTAAAATAAAATTGATGCAATCTGCATACGGTTTTCAACAACCTTTATCTCTGTATTTCCCTCTAATACCAACCCCGCCCAAAAATACGGATGACTATAATATATGGATTGCTCTGATAAATATTCTAACTTCGCTGCCCGTAAAGATCTTACTATATTTTCTCCTTGATATAACTTATCATACGTCCTTGTTACAATCTCACTGCTGGTCGCATCATTTATTTTGTGCATTGAACTTACTACAGATTTTACACCCGATTGAAAATAAACTCTTGATAAGCCATACATCCCTTCACTTTCTATGATCTCTCCTTTTCGCGTTTCACATCCAGCTAAAAAAACTAAATTGCTCTTCAAATTCTTTGACAATAAATCACCTAATGTCAAACGCTCGCTCTCATTTATATTGATATACGATTCATATCTGTTTTTCTCAAATTTTCCATGATTAGAAAAATGTAAAATATTATATTCTTTATTTTGTGCTAGTAAATCACTTTTACTGCTTATCGTATTGAAATTATATTTTGTTAACAATTCATCGCGTTCGACTTTACTTCCTTGTAATTTATTTTTATCCAATTGCCCAATTACAAAATTTTCCTTTGTATCATATGTGCTGTCCAAAACCATATCCAAAAGAAAAATTGAACTCGAATAACTAATATCGTGTGACTCTACTAACATCTTATTATTTAATTGAAGAGGCTCAAAAACCAACCCATTCAATGCATCTTGAGGAATAAAAACTATTTTGTCAAATTCGGCAATCCTATTTGGAAGGACTATCTTACTCAATTCAGTTATTCTTTTGTTCAATAAATCACTTTTGTCAGAAGACCAATTACTCATCTGAGGTCTTTCTGAAAACTCTTGTTTTAAACCTTTAACAATTTCTAGATTGATCTTTGAACTATAATATTGAATTTCGTAGGTAGACAAAGAGAAAATATGTACAACTGAGTCATATATATAATAGTCTATGATAACACTTTTTAAAGGTATCTTATTTTGAAACTCTTCCAAACTAAAGTCTAAATCTAACACATCAAAAAGTGAATCACTTTTGGCTTCAATAATATAATTACCCAAAGCCTCGATCCTAAGAGAGTTCTTTTCTCGCAAACTCATCCCTTTTTTCAAATTTACCGAATTAAGATTATTTACATTATCCTTAAATTTTGATTCCGCCATTGAATTCAACAAAATACTTTGTCTTAATGCAGAGTCCTTCGTTTTAGCTATACTTTCATATGCTTCTTTAATGGCTCCAATATCTAAATAATAATAAAACGCCTCTAAATAATATTTATCGTAATCAGTAGACTTTCTAAAATGAATGTCTTCTTCTATTGCTTCTAACTTTAACCAATTAATAACCTTATCTACAAATAAAAAACAATCCTTTGTATTTGGGTGATTCGCAGCTTTGTAAATTCTAATTTTCTCATCATAAAAATCCAATAAACTCTGTTTATCACGATTCGTTTTCAAGTCTATTTCTTCCAAATTATCAACATCAAAATAGACTAAAATTGCTTGATCTATTAAAGATATAGCCTCCGAATGACAACCTATTCTGGAATAATATTCCGCTTTATTTTGATAAAATATTCCTAAACTTTTATTCGAAATCAAGTTATATTGATTTGAACTAATTGCAAAGTCCATAAAATCTATATAAACTTTCGAACCACTAATTTCTGCCTTGTTTAAACTGTAAATCAAATTATTATATAGATTATAACTCAAATCATCTTTATCAAAATCTAATAAATACGTAAATAGGTCTACTGCCTTATCAAATTCCTCAGAATAAATATATACACTTGCTTTTTCCTGAAGTAAATATAAATCCTCATCCTCAGCCAACAACTTATTGACTGTCTGAAGTGCTTTCTTGTAATACTTCTTATATTTATATGCCCTAATTAATACTATATAATCTCTATACTTGTATAAAGTATTTGGAATCTCTAGTAAAACATCAATTGTTTTTTCATAATCGCCTCCTAAAAAAAATATATATGCTATCCTTGATTTCGCTTTATTTGTAAAATCATTCTCTTCCGCATCATAAATAGATTTGTAATTGAAAAATGCATTGTTCATATCATCTAAGAATATAAATGCTTCTCCTTTTAAAAATGAATGATAATGTTTATCGTTTAAGTCTAACAAATCAACTCTAATTAAATTCAAGGCTATTAATGCTTCTTCATAACATTCTGAGAAAACTAAAATCTCTGCATCTTCGAGCTTTTCAGAAATCGCATAGCAATAATTGAATGAAGAAATTGAAAGTAATATGAATACACAAATAATAGATTGTATAATGTTTTTCATATAAATAAATTTTATAGTGCAGTACTTAACCTGCCCTGGATTAATTCAAATTATTGACTCCGAATAAAGAAAATGCTGAAAAAGGCTTTAAAACATAAATTTAATAATCACTACGGATTCACATTTAACATACTTTTCATTTGAAGAATGGTACAAATATGTAGAGAGATTAAGCTTGAATATTTACTATTATTGATAATCTCACATATCGAATTATATTATATGTAAAATAATTTGCACCTCGTTTATACCATTTTTATTCTTTCAACTAATAAGGATATTTGAAAAAGTTATAAGAGTTTAAAGCCTTATAATTGAATTCTGATTTTAATAGGATTTCTTAGTCTTCTGATTTCTTAAAAATGGCAACCTAGCATTGAAAACGATCAATTGAATGGTCTAGGAAACTAAGGCAAACCACTTCATCATAACATTCTGATCGAATCAAAATCTCAGTATCTTATAAAAGTAATAAATTAGTAAAGCTAATGATGAAGAATAACATGCGAATAATAGGTATACGCAAACGAGTGTTCGTGCTAGGTTTTTCATTGTAAGAAATTGGTGTGTGTTTGATGTGTAAATTTGCCACAGAAGTAACATAAATTATTGGTTATAAGCAAATAATATCCCTAGAATTTATATTTCAATCTATCAATTCAATATTCATAATAGAATTTTATAGCATTTTTAATCAATAACATTACTTTTGACTTTTAAATATAGCACCATGATTAAAACTATCACTTTATCCATCCTTTTGTCACTTTTTTATATTTCAGGATTTACTCAAACTTGTGTTTCTGAAAACACAATCGAAATAATTTCTACTTCTTTTGGATCTCCATTTTCTGGGCCTTTTCTACCAGGAGAACAAATTGAAGTAAGATATACAATCGCAAATTACCGTGCTGATCAAATTGGTTCTGGTAATAATTGTGAGTGGTTACAGGCTATTATACCAGAATTTGGGAATGGATGGGACTTAGAATCTTTTGATTTAAATGGAAAACCGGCGTTTATCAGTAATGAGATAGAGCCTTTTTCTAATAATGCATCATGGGATTGGTATAATGATGCTACTTATACATCTACTTCCACAAAACTTGACATTGGTGATTTTGACCAAGATGTTTTTCCAGACTTATGCCATGTATCAGAAGATGATTGCACAAATCCAGGCATTATTAGTGGAGAAATTCTACCCCCAGGTTGGTATGCATCAACAGGTAGTATGGAACCTAGTGAAAGTTATGGTGATGGAAATTGTTGCAATTGTGATATGGGACCTTGGACAGTATCATTTTTATTAACAACTAGAACTCAAGATTATGAATTCTTCGACGATCTTAGCATAAAATTCTACACTTTAGCTGATGGTCAAAGTGGATTGTGGGGTACTCAAAATTCGATTTTCAATAGTGTATGTCAAGAAGATTTTCCTGTAATTTTTGAAACAAACACATCTTGTTACATTCAATCCAATATCATTGAAGACCAATCTCAGTCTATTTGTTCAGGAATTAGTACCATTATTGATTTTCAATCTTCTGGAGATTACAGCCAAATTATATACTCAAGTTTAGATGGCAATATAAGTGGGTCTTCACCTGTTTGGTCGCTTGATATTGAAAATAATACTCAAGACATTGTCTCTTACGAATTCAATGTTGAACTTATAAGTAACTTTGGTTGTATAGGAGATCCAGTATTATTTACGGTTAATGTATTACCTCAAATACAAATTGATTTAAATGACGAATCTTATTGTAGTGCAGGTCTTATTGATTTGGGTGGAAATCCAACAGCAACAAATTTCCTATCAGAAATCTCTTCATATGAATGGAGTGTAAATGGTTTAGGAAATCAAGCGAATCCAGAAATCCTACTAAGCGAGTCATTAAACTACAACGTCACTGTAACTGATGATAATTTTTGCACTGAAGTAGCATCTAATGTAATTGAGGTAATTGATTTAGGAGGTTTTGAAATCGTTCCGCTAGATTCAATTTGTAATAACGCCTTGCAAACAACAGTAACCTCTACTATTAATAATCCAAATGTTAAATGGTTTGTAAATGACAATTTTTATGAAACTTCTGATTCTATAAGCATCGATTACAGTGATGAGACCTTAAACGTATTAACAATAAATGCATATTACACAGAAGATTATTGCAATGTGGATGATGAGAAATCAATTTATCTTAATACAATTCCAAGTTTTGATTTTAGTACTAACAACCAAACATATATTTGTCCTGAAGGATTAAATCTTGCTCCTATTTATATTAATACAAACCCCATATCGTATTTATGGACATCTAATAATTTGTTATCAATAGATTCAGTTTTATCAATTCAAGAAGCTGGAATATATTCTTTGGAAATAACTAATGAATATAATTGTACGAACTCAGAAAATTTAGAAATTCTTACAGAAGATTTACCTGATTTTAAAATTATTGGCGATTCCATAACGTGCAAATTAAACGATCTCTCAACTCTAAGTATTGAAAATTATACAGATTCCGTAAATTGGTATATTGATGGTTTGTTTTATTTGAATATCGATACATTAATTATTTCTGGTGATTTAATAGGAATCGGTTTTCACGAAATTAAAGCCTTTTTTACTAGTCCTCAAGGCTGCGAATTTGAATTAACAACCAATTTAAATTTAGCAATAAATGCAGGATTAAATATAATTGAAGACTCTTTAATAGTTTGTACAGACATTCCGAATTATCTCTCTTTGGAGCAAGATTCATCATATAATTCAACTACTTGGACTTCACCAAGTAACCAAGTTTTTAGTGATTCTGTTTTAATCGATTTAGAAGGACAATATTATGTTGAGATTATAACCAACATTGGTTGTATAATTACAGACAGCGTATATGTTTCAATGAATAGTATTTCTCATTTAGAAATTCTAGGTGATACAAGTATATGCAGTAAAGAAGATGAAATAATACTTTATATATCAAATGATAATAATGCTACTATTAATTGGTTTATCAACAACGATCTTTTTAATTCTAAAGATAGTATTACCCTGGATATTACAAATCCTGGCTTTGGAAATCATTCGATTTCAGCAAACATTTCTTATTTAGGATGTCAAAATAATTTATTACAGGACATCCATATTGATACATTATTCAATATTATTTTTGAAAATTTTGAAGATAGTTTAATAATTTGTCCTGAAGATATCATAAGCTTTGAGGAAGAATTATATGGATCATATTTAATTGAATGGGAAACTCCTGAAGGATCTACAACATCAGATTCCATTGTATTTTCAATAAATGGATATTACAGTTTTTCTATTGATAATAACTATAATTGCTTCGTAAGTGATAGTATATATATCGACAGCTTCGAAATTTCTCAAGCTATAATTGACGGGGACAGCCTGATTTGTAAGAATGAAATGTCAATTCTTTCAATCCCCAATATGTATGAAAGTGTTTTTTGGAATACTGATGAAGAAACATTTGAGATTTCTGTGGGTGAAGGAAGTTATTTCGCTCAAGTAATGGATACTAATAGTTGTTCGTTTTCTAGTGATACAATTCAAGTTTTTGAAGAAATATTAGAGTCTTCTTTCGACTTTAATTTAAAAGAAACTACAGCAGAATTTATTAATAATTCAATAAATGGTACGTCGTTCATTTGGGATTTCGGTGATGAAACAACATCAATTGAAGAAAACCCTATTCATACTTATGATGAGCCAAATACATATTCAGTTGAATTAATTGCGAATTCAATAATGTGTTCTGATACTTTGGTTCAAAATGTAACTATAGAAATAGATAATTTAGAACAAATCTACGACTCCATTGACTTGTTTCCGAATCCATCATATTCTTATTTCAACCTCACAGGATTAGACAATTTTCAATATAATTCCATTTCATTAATAAATTCATTAGGTCAAGAGATTTCAACAGTATCAAAATCAGAATTTAATAATAAAATCTTTGCTCCTGAACCAGGTCTATATTTTATTAAAATCCATTTTTCTGATAATACAAATATCCTACTGAAGGCAATTTCATATTAATAAGTTTAAAATGTATGCATACATAAACACACAATTATCACCTTTTGGGCGAAAGCCCTGACCTAAAAAGAACCATTTTTCTAGCTTTTTAATTATTATTGTGACGCTTTAGTGCAAAGGCTAGTATCTTTAAGCCGATTATCAAATAAACACGAATTACATGTCAATAGCAAAAAGTACAATAAAAAGAGTAACAACTCACAAACTTCAGGAAATGAAGGATGCGGGAGAGAAAATTAGTATGCTAACCGCTTACGACTATTCTATGGCGAAAATTATCGATGAAGCCGGTGTTGATGTAATTCTCGTGGGAGATTCCGCTTCTAATGTTATGGCGGGACATGAGACAACTTTACCCATTACTCTTGACCAAATGATATATCATGCTCAGTCGGTTGTACGTGCAGTAGAACGTGCATTTGTGGTTGTTGATTTACCTTTCGGATCGTATCAAGGAGATAGTAAAAAAGCATTGCGCTCAGCAATTCAAATCATGAAAGAATCAGGAGCGCACGGAGTAAAACTAGAAGGTGGCGAACAAGTAAAAGATTCTATTAAGAGAATATTATCTGCAGGTGTTCCTGTGATGGGCCATTTAGGTTTAACCCCACAATCTATTTATAAATTCGGAACATACACTGTACGTGCGAAAGAAGAAGCTGAAGCTAAGCAATTGATGACCGATGCAAAAACCCTAGAAGAAATTGGTTGTTTCGGTGTAGTTCTTGAGAAAATACCTGCAAAACTTACTAAACAGGTTAGCAATCTCGTTAATATACCATTAATTGGCATCGGAGCTGGAGAACATGCAGATGGTCAAGTCTTAGTAGACGGTACCTGAATTTATTTGATGAAAAAAAAGGTGCTGTTGAATCCTATATTACTGATGTTAAATCTGGAGATTTTCCCAACGAATTCGAACAATATTAAACGTTGAAAAAAGTAATTCTTTATATCATTCTTTTCCTGTTGCTTAGTGGTGGTGTGGTCACATATTATTTTTACGATTCCATTTATTCTCCATATATTCAAAAAGAATATGAACTTTTTATATCGAGTAACTCAACAAAAGAATCAGTCACAAACGAACTTCTTTCCAATGAAATTGTGACAGAAATAAGCACATTTAATACTGTAGCTAATTTAATGTCTTTCAATAATGTAAAAGAAGGAAGGTATGTTATTACTGAAGGTCTTACAGCTAGACAATTAATTTCTAAATTAAGATCTGGAAGACAAGATGCCGTAAATTTAACCTTTAATAATGCGCGTTTAATCGAGGAATTAGCAGGAAAATTATCAAAAAACATCCAACTTGATTCTCTAGAAATTTTAGATTTCTTGAGGCTTTCGCCCAAAATAAAAGAAGCAGGCTATGACGAAAATACGTTAATGAGCATGTTTATTCCCAACACTTATAAAGTGTTTTATAATATTTCTGAAGAAGAATTATTCGATAGATTAAAAAAAGAAAACGAGAAGTTTTGGACAAGTAAAAGGTTAGAAAAAGCGAAAAAGTTAGGGCTTTCGCCCAAAGAGGTTTATACACTTGCAAGCATTGTGGATAAAGAATCGTTAAAAAAAGACGAGAAACCCAGAATTGCAGGAGTTTATCTCAATAGAATAGAGCGAGGAATTCCACTTGAAGCAGATCCTACAGTTGTATTCGCACTAAAACAATTCGAACTAAGACGAGTGTTATACAAACATTTGGAATATGACAGCCCCTACAATACGTATAAGTATCCTGGTTTGCCTCCTGGACCAATAGGGATGTCAAGTATTTCAGGAATTGATGCAGTTTTAGATCGGGAAGATCATGAGTATATTTTCTTCTGTGCGAAACCCAATGGTAATGGAAGACATGCTTTTGCAAAAACACTCAAAGGCCATAATCAAAATGCTAGAAAATATCAAAAATGGCTAAATTCACGAGGGATTCGATAATTGATCTTGTCGGTTCCAAAGTAGAAGCCTTCAATAAACAGTACAACTTATTTGAAAAGACAGATGAAATTCTTGTCGCATGTTCAGGTAATGCAGATAGTGTCTTTGCTGTGCATTATTTAATAAAAAATAAATACAAAATTGGAATTGCACATGTTGATCATTTAACAAGAAATGGTCAAAGTACCAAAGATGCCAATTTTGTAGAAAATCTTGCTAAAAAACTTAATATCCCATTTCATCTTAAAACGATAAATATAAAAGAATTAATTTCCGAGAAAGGTAATTTTCAAGAGGTCGCAAGAAAAGAAAGGTATCAATTCTTTTCTGACATTATTCAATCACACAATTATTCGAAAATATTAACTGCACACCATGGGGATGATAATGTAGAGAATGTATTAATGAATTTGGGAAGAGCAGGTGGCATCAAAGCTTTGAGAGGAATATTACCGAAAAATAACGCATTAATAAGGCCTTTCCTAATCCTTAGAAAACATGAAATATTAGCATATCTCGAATTAAATGAATTAGATTATACTGAAGATTCTTCGAATTCGGAATCAGATTATAAACGCAATTATTTTAGAAATAAAGTACTTCCTGTTATTGAAAACAAACAATCAAACTGGGTAGATCAAGCAATGAAAAGTGCGGAATATATGCTTGATATTGAAAACGAACTTAATTATTTAGCGAATAAATTATTAACTGTTAATAGCAATTTACACTCTATTAGTTTAAATGCTCTTTTAGAGCAAGGTAATCCAAATTTATACTTGTTCTTTATTCTATCATCATATGGGTTTAATAAAGCTCAAGTGGATGAAATATTAAAAAGTAATAAAGTAGGAAAAAAATGGGAAAACCACGATTATATATTATTTAAGGAACGAAACTGTATTGAGTTTTTTAAAAAATTAATAATTAAAAAAGAGCAATCCTATCCTTTAGGAATAGAACTTCCTCGAGTTGGGGTCCTATCTTTTGATCAAGTTAAAAAGGGAGTAAGAAGAATTATTATACCAGAAAGTATTGAAGAAAGAGATTTAATAATTCGAATTAAACAAGACGGAGATTTTGTCCAATTTAAAAATACAAAGAAGAAATTAAAGAAAATATTCAACGAATATAAATGGACCAATTATCAGAAATTAACCTCTTTTGTAGTAGCTAAAGGCAGCGAAATATATTGGATTGAAAATATAAAGTTGTAGCACAATGGCTTGAGTAAGCAACTATAAATTTATATATTCTTGTTAGAAATTAAATAAAATGAAGTACATATTCGGAATCTTAATATTATCAATAACTCTCTGTGCACATGCTCAAACTGGTGTTAAAAATGAAGATTGTTTAAAAGTAAAAAACCAAAGTTTTGATTCTTTGATGTCTAATTTCTCTGTTGATTTTTCACCCACAGAAGGTTTTTCTGAAACTAATCTTATTGAAAATGAAAACATACTTTATCATAAATCATACAAACATGATTCCTCCGGGTTTGAAATTCGAATTTGGATAAGAGATATTAAAACTAAAAAAACACCTAAAGGATTAACCAATGATCAATTTTCAAAATCATTTATAACTATGTTGTCTTTGAATGCGTCAGGTTATGTACTCCCTGACATGCCTCAAATTACTGTGTTTGATAGAAATACGGCTAAATCAGAATTCAATGCTGATTGGGTAGCCAGTACATCTTTTATTCCACATGAAAACGGATTTAATTCTGGTTTTGAAGTATGCTCAATTATAGGAATGAGAAAAAATGAACTTGCTGAAGTTTATGTTTTCTTTATGATTTCAGACAGAGCGAAAGAAATATATTTAGTAAAGGAATTAGCACAAGTAGTAAGCTTTAAATAAAACTTTTACTAAAAAAATATATCGCCAATAAGGGTTTTAGAGATAAAAAAAGTCCCGTTCTTTAAGTAGGCAACTCAAAATAAGGTTTTGACTTTTAAAAAATGAAAATCAAGAATAAAACTACTTGTATTGCTTAAAGTTGTAAACCGAAAAATAATGCTTCGAATTCACCCTACTTTATATTCGCAGAACTTAGTGACCACAGCTTTTACAAAGCATATAAAACTCGAATAAAAATTAAAAGCCTTTTGGGTTTAACCCAAAAAATAAAAAAATCAATTAATATATCTACCTCGAAATCTTCTAATAATCGTATTATATAAATAAATTATCAATGGATAACACACAAAAAGTATCCATATAGAAGTATCTCGATCAACTAAATGTGTTCTGTAATTAAATACAAACCAAACAAAGGCTATAATCAAAGTAATCAAGGATATTTCAAAAGGTTGCTGTGCGTTTAAATACCTTTCAAAATGTTCTTTTTTGAGTTCAATAAACTCTCTTTTATAAGTATTCTTTTTAAAGGAATCTCTACCTGGAAGAAAACGAATAATCATAGATAAATTCAAGACAATATAATTTAACGAAACACCCAATAAGAAGTATTGTAAGGCGATAAACAAAGCTTGCCTAATAGTAGATGCACTTTCAATAGAATCAATAAAAACAAAGCTTATAAGGTAATTAACAGCAAAAAAAGCCATAATTAACGAACTCCATATACTTAAATAAAACCTACTTGTTTTTGAATGTTTTTTTAAAGTAAATGCATGATATGCAGCATATAATGAAAATAAAAAAGAAATTAATAGAGCAATTAAAAAATACAGACTTGCGAATTCTTTAATATAAAAATCACACATCCAATATAGAAGAGCTATAGACTGAAGAAATGTAATTCCTTCATGTAGTTTATGCGTAAACTTATCTGAATTAATAATAAGGCTAAAAAAGCAAAAAAAGAAAATAAAATAATACGGAACCGTAGAAGCTTCTTCGGAAAAAACATATTCAAACTCTTTCGAATTAGGAATAAGTGCGATTAAACTAAATAGTGAGGAAATCACAAAAATTAAAACTGTTGATCCATAATTTTTGGTAACTCTTCTTGTCTCAAATAATAAACCAAAAATTAAAGCCACTATTCCTAAAGGCAACACTGCTTTTCCTGTAACATACAACCAAATCCCTAATATTATTAGCGATAATAATAGAAAAACACCTCCTATAATCCAGTACTTTGTATGTTTTTCATTATACCCTTTTGCCATAAGTCAAAAGTAAACAATTTGTAAATCGATCTTTTAGATCGGCCAAGGTATGATTCTGGTTAATAGCCTGGATTCTGGTTAAGCCCTGGATTCGCTGCAAGATCATTGGCTGGAATAGGAAAAATATCACGAAACGCCTCTGTACTTACTCCTTCCTTTACATCCCCTTTCCATTGCCATACATAATCCCCATCTGTAAATTGTCCAAATCGTATCAAGTCCGTTCTTCTGTGACATTCCCAGTATAATTCCCTTGCCCTTTCTTCTAAAATTAGATCCAAGGTCAATTCATCCAGTGTAATATTGCCTGAAGTAGTCGTATACGCCCTTTGTCGCAAGTCATTAAAATACATCAATGCCTCATCTGTCGTTCCGTTTGTAGCACCTCTTAAAATCGCCTCACTTGCCATCAAGTAAGCATCACCTAGCCTAAACATTGGAAAATCCGTATCCGGAAAATCTAGATTCTTTCCTGGCTCTCCTGTACTTGTCACATTTTTGAATTTTGTTACTGCATATCCTTCCGTAAATTCTACAATATCATCAATATCCAAGTTATGTCCATCTCCATAAAATATAGACCTCCTATCAAATGAATTTAAATCTACTTGAAAAGTATAATCTGGTCGATCTATATACAAATACACCGTGTAACTCTCTGCTTCGAGAATCGTAATATTTCCTCCATCATACTCCAGAATCGCATCACCATCCGTATCTCCCATATTTACATCCCATTCTCCATTGGATCTAAATTTAAATTCACCTGCATTCATATTAACGTTTACAAAAAATGCTTTCAACTCTGGATCATATTCCATCGGTGTATCAGAATCCCAACCATTTTCAGTTGCATCTCCTATTATAGACCACTCTCTTCTCTCTATTTCGTAAGAATTATCATTTAAATCCACTCGAACAAAATAGAGTCCTGCTTCACCCAATTTAATATTTTCACCATTGGTTTCTAGAACACCATCTTGGTCAGAATCTCCCAAGATTTGAGGATTTGAACTTGGAAATTTTGTAATAAAAAACTCTCCATTATCCTCTGGGAAATATATATGCCCTTCATACAACATGTCTCCGTTAAATGATGCTAAAGAAACATCTGTATCAGTTGCATCAAAGCTTTGAGTTGAATTCGGAATGTAGATTTTTGAGTAACTACCTGTCTGTCCTTCCGAACTTTCGATATAAATCCCACCACCTGGAGGAAATTTATCTACTAATTGTCTGGTCGTTCGGACACCACCCCACCCGTTTACAACTCCAGACTCATTTGCTGGCATATCTCCACCTATTCCTGCTCTTATTATAAATGTCATCCCTCCCCAAGTTCTCGTATTATTACCATCAAAAGCAACTGGGAAAATGATTTCTTGTGACATATGATTATCTGCCAAAAAGAGATTGGGATAATTTGTTTCTAACTCATAGCCTGCATCAATAACTTTCTTAGTGAAAGTCAATGCTTCGGTATATTTGGATTCATTAATATATACTTCTGCATTAAGATACAATTTAGCTAATAGCATCTGTACTGCTGCCGCATCTGCACGTCCATATTCATTCATTCGCGCTGGAATAATTTCACCCTCTATAGCCAATAATTCGCTTTCTATATAATCAAATAATTCTCTGGCAGTAGATTGTTTGGGGAAGAAAGAACCCACTGGATCATCTTCTGTCACAAAAGGAACATTTCTAAATAAGTCAAGCGCATGCCAGTAACTCAATGACCTTAAAAAACGAGCCTCCGCTCTATACAAATCGATATCTGCTTTTAATGCATCTTCAACTCCTCTATCATCTAACACATCTGGCTCTGTTTGTCGAATAAATTCGTTACATAAAGTTATTTGATATAAAATTCTACTGTAATGTGCATAAATAAATGCATCGCCTGCACTCCATTTGTGCGCGTGAAAATCTTTAATGGTTTGATCATTCCAACCTACTAAAGCTTCTTCTGTTGTAAATTCTTGATGATAAAAATATCCTCTTAAATATTGGCCAAAACCTTCATCCAGACCTGAAATATCACTCTGTCCAGCTGGACCTTCTTGTCCCGATACAGCCAATCCTGCATACAATTTAGCCAATACACCTAAATAAGATGCCGGATCATCGTATACAATCCCTGAAGTCACCAAATCATCATCTAGTGGAGTCGTATTTAAATCATTAAAACAAGAGTTGAAAAGAACTCCAATTCCTAATACTATTGCTATTAAATATATATTTTTCATTATTTTTCTTTTGAGTCTGAATTAAAATTGAACACTTACACCCATTAAAATAGTCCTTGCTCTCGGATAAAAATTGTTGTCAATTCCACCACTAATTTCTGGATCCAATCCTTGATATTGAGTCACTACTAGAGGATTTTGAACGGTCGCATACAATCGCAAGTTATGCTTTACTAGACTTCTAAAATCATAGCCTAAAGTAATATGATCTATTCTCATAAAGGAAGCTTTCTGGATAAAATGATCACTAAATGTCAAACTCGCTTGTTGCTCTACATTGTTATCGATTGCAGATTGATGAATATTAATCAAAGCTCCGGAAGGATTATACAAACCTTGTAATGCTCCAATATTAGTTTCCACATTGTTGTAGATATATTGACCGATATTAGCTCGACCTGCAAATGAAAAGTCAAAATTCTTAAACCTTGCTGTACTTGTGAAACCATAGGTGAAATCAGGAAATGGATTTTCAAATCTGTATTTATCATCTATATTAACAATCCCATCTCCATTTCTATCGGCAAATTGCCCCTCTAGAATATTCTCATCGTCGTCATACAATTGCTCAAAAACGTAAAAAGAATTTGGTGTAAAGCCTACACTATGCACTTGAATTTGACTTCCTACTCCACCAGATATTCCGCCAGTTAAAATTCCAATATATGTAGAATCTTCAGACGTATTTAATTTAGTAATTGTACTTTGATTATAAGCCATATTAGCGCTTATATCCCAGGAAAAGTCCTTTGTGTTAAAAGCCGTATAATTCAAGGCAACTTCTACTCCTCTACTCTCCATGTTACCAATATTAGTAACAATTTCATTTGTCAAATTTGATCCACCTGGAACGGTTACCGTGTTCAATAAATCTTTTGTCAATCTTCGATATACATCGAGAGAACCATTTAATTTATCTTTTACAACATTAAAATCTGCTGCTATATTTACAGTAGAAGTTTGTTCCCATTTTATTTCTTCATCATAACCATTGGGACGAATCGTGGTAATAAAGCGGTCACCAAATTGATAT
>CAYOIL010000057.1:15682-17129 GCA_964403985.1 uncultured Saprospiraceae bacterium | reverse complement strand
ATCCCGAAACCCACCCAGGCGCTCAGAGGCCGCAACCGCACCTTGCAGCTCTACCTCAAACTCCGTGCCCCTCACCTCTTCCGCCAACGCCGCCAACTGTTCTGGGTTTGCAACACCGCCCGTAACCAAAACGCGCCGGGCACTATTGACCCTGGAGGCCAGGCTTGATTTCCCCGCCGTTTCCACCTGTCGCTGCATCCTGGTAGCTTGAGCCAAACGTTGCTGCCGCTGAGTTTCATCCAACCCATATGCGCCAGGCTTTGACAAATTTTTTACAGCCAGGGCAGGGTCCGCGTTCATATCACGCAGCACCAAGGACGTTGCGATGTCGCCGTCAAAGCTATCACGAGCCTGCTGCGCCTGCTCTGCCGTGAGATGCCCCGTCGCCTCCAACTCACCGATAGCTGTCATTGCGACCGTGTATGCCTCTCGTGCCTCTTCCGGTGATGCCGCAGTCGGCACGGAATTTGCTGTTGTCCGCAAAAGCGAACTCAATTGCGCCCGCGCGTGCCCGCCCTCCAGCTCACGCTGACGGGAGAATACGCGCGCCTCCGCCGCGACTTTGGCCCGCGAATATTCAAGACCGAGCTGACGCTTGACGCGGGGCGTTGTCACACCCTCAAAAACATCATCACCAAGACCCTTCAACCGCTCTGCATACCTGGCATTCATGGTTGCAAAATCTTTGTCCTCGGCCAGCTCACGGTTGATTGACCCCAATCCCTCGGTCATTCTCAGGCGCGCGTCATTTGCCTCTGTGGCTTGCCGTGCATTCTCAATGACTGCACCAAAGTTTTGCAGCCCACTACCAAGCGCCACAGCACCACTGACATCACCAGCCCGAGCAATGGAAACTTGCGCCGCCCTCGGCGCCTGCGGCACTCGCGTTTCTGGTCTGCGATCACGAATTGGCATATTAAGCACCCATGTCATAAATTTGGCCGAAGCCGCTCATAGCTCGACCCAAACCACCGTAAATGCCCTGCGATCTTAAACCGCGACCTTCAAACCGCGTGGCAGAAGCTTGATTGCTCAGGCCGCGCGCACGGTTTTCTGCATCCACAACCGCATTGAGCTGATCAAGCTTGGCACTCTTTGCAGCCTCTTCCGCAAACAGAAGCGACGTATTTCCATCAACCTGCCCGCCACGGGCAACGACATCACCGATTAACTGCCCCTCGAACTTTCGGAAACGATCAGCGATAGAAAACGCAAGAATTGCGCCAAGCTGCCGACCGTAATTACCCTGCACTTCCATTTGCCGAGCATTAAAGTCAGCCGCCCTTTTTGCCCGCACCCCTCCTGCAACTGTTGCCACCGTAGAAACAACTGTCCCCGCCGTCATCAACGTTGTTCCGATACTGGATGTCGCGGCCGCTGCAATTGGCGCAATAAACCCCATAGCTCAAACCTCGAATTGTGGGAACATGCCGGTCAGCGTTGCTGG
>CAYOIL010000057.1:0-15672 GCA_964403985.1 uncultured Saprospiraceae bacterium | reverse complement strand
GCCCTTGGCGCTGTTCGCCTATGGCGAAGTGGGGCTGGGCTATGCAGTCGTGGTTTTCGCCATCATGGCAATCTGGACCTTCACCTTTGGGATATGGCTGGTTGCTGGCCAAGGCGCGTTCGTTTCGTATGTCAACTGCCCACCGTTTGCTTTAGCCGGAACATCTACCTTCCTGATCCCACTAAACAACTTTGGCGGCTCATCCAAATTTGTATCGCCAAGTGGAAAAATGCGCTCGCGTTTTCCACGAGCCACGACATGACCACCCAATGTGCCACGGAAAGCCAAGCTCAAATCAGTGACGCGCATATTTCGGCCCGTCTGAAACTCTTCCTCTATCCCCAAATCAAACGGCAATGTTGTAACTCGGCTTGTATATGCCAAGCCGATTGCGACATTACGACCAGCAAAATTCAAAACGACCTGGCCATTCTCTACGACCATCTCAGGGTGGGCACTCCCATCAACGATGGCCACAACCGTCTTTCCGTTCAAATGCTCCAGCCCCGCAAAAACCGTCGCTGGCTCCGTTAAGTCGTAAACTTTAGCCGCCTGCAAATAGCGCGCATCTTGGATAAGATCGTTTCTATAAGGGCGAAAGCGCGGAAACATTCGCTCGATGTGAAGCTGATTAACACCACCCGGATCACGCCTCACCGCCAGCCATACTTGATCTTGCTGCCCAAGAGCATCAGGGATCACCGACATAGTCTCGACGCTTCCACCAAATGTATGACGATGCGCCGCTCGAATGTTTTGCTTTGGCTTCCACGTCATTGCGCCGAGATCACCATCCGCAAGGACTGCCCATAAAATGGGCCAGGGAGACCGCTGATAATGAAGCTCTAAAATACCGACGCCAAAGATGTGCGAACAATACTCAGTTAAATCATCTGGGTCCCACTTGTCCGTCCGAAAGTTGAACTCGAACGAAAGCAGTTTTTCAAGCGATGCATCTACAAATATTGGCGTGTTGTTGACCGTAATACCCGGAACGTCGCTTGACCCCTGCGTTGTTGTTTCTTCTGTAATCAGGTTGTCCGGCCGCACGGTATCACCAGAACTCTCGGGGCGAGCTACCCACTCAGACCCAGCCGTTCCGATAGCCAGGAATTTGCCTGGCGACATCCAGCGAATGCTGTCCGTCTGATCAGAGAACAGCCCCCGGTCCAATCCAGCATCGTCTTCCGTTCCAAATTCCCAATCATCGAAGCCATCAAGCGCCGATTTCCAAATCTGGTAAGGCTCACGAAGCGATCCGCCTGCCCAAAGCGAATTCTTGTAAAGCGTTATGGTTACCGGATAGCCCTGCACATCGGACCAGGCGCCCGCATTCCATTTCCATGTGCCAAAACCTGCCTGTGCCACATCACCTGGTAGCCGCTTAACGACGTCGGCCGTCGCCTCTCTGGCTGAGTTGACAGCCGTGATACGCACGACACCAAACCCTGAATGTAAGTAGAGATAGGTGACACTTTGAGCATCAAGGCCATCGGTAACCTCTCCCTCAAGGTGCGTGGGAGGATCGGCGCTTGTGTCGCCAGCCGATGTGATTTCATAGGCACTGTCACCAGAACGGATCACGTCACCCACATTCACCGAAACACCAGGCTTCCAAAGCGCGACGTAAGACAGATCATTCTCTTCAAGCCGCATGAATGACCCAACATGACCCGCCAGGAAATAGTCAACTGCACTGGTCAGTGTTACTGACCCAGTCTCGGCGGATGCGGTGATTACGATTGCCTGATTATCATTCCGGCGCGCATACGGCCCGCCCACCAACTGCATATCAACAAACTGAAAATCCAGCGATGCGAGACGCTGCAATTCTTTCGGTGCCTTACCAGAAACAACCCACTGAATGTCCGCCGATTGCACCATTTGCAAAAACGGTAAATCAGCCGCTACATATTCCGTGACAACATCATCAAACTGTGAAGGGTCAGAAGCAGGCCGAACCCGAACATAGGATGGCCCCCACTCACTGCAATATGCCTCATCGCGCGATGGCACAAACGGCATGAGCTTTACGCGCTCGGCTGAATTCGCGACCGCTATGTGTTCCGTCCCAGGCGTGCGCTCCAAACCGCCTTGCGGTTTTACGATGAAATTTGTGATCTCGGCCGCGCCGTTGCGAACCGGACCCAGATCAGAGCTATGCCACTGATCTTCATCAATCTCGCCGCTCGCGAAGGTACGCCGCGCAACCCGCATTAGAGCGGCCTCCGCGCATCCAACCAGCTCCCCTGTTCGCCCTGGCCGAATTTATCTCCAAAACTTTCCATTGCATCACTGAGACGGGCATCTCGCAAAATCGCTCTACGCTCGGCCTTCAATTCTCGCGTTGCCCTGCGAATTTCATTGGTGGCCAGGAGATTGATACTTGCCAAAGCAAGGTCAACCGCGACCAGCTCACGAAACAATTCATCAAACAGGTTTGGGTCTTCAACTCGCGCGACATACTGCACATCAATAGGCGGGTTTTGAGCGACAAAGAGATAACGCCCGCGCACCGAAAAACGACGATTGTGTCGGGGCATAGCTGCGCCCGCATACAAGCGTGTTGGATTGCTGGCCGTGCCATCCTGCAACCTTACACGCCAGAGCTTTAGACAATGCGGATTGGCTCCACCGGATGGCAAAGCACAGCGATGCGTCATACCAAATTCCGGCTTAGACAATTCCTGCCCAGCAAGGCTGGCAAAATTCATGGCGAAGTTCCAAGGGTAGGTGCGCAAGAGCTTATCGCGCACCCTGGGGTAACGGCCTCTCAACGTCTTAGCGGCTTCGCGCTCGCTATCCTCAAACGTCGCCAATCCGTCACGCCCAAGATGCATTAAAGCATCCGATGCGATCTCTACATCTGAAACTCCGCCACTCATTGCTTTAGTCGGTCACGTACAGCAAATCGACAGCCACGGTGCCTGCGACGGTGTTGGCCTGGTTCAGCGTCAAATAAACCGACAGCATACCGCCAGGGTCGGCCGACAAACCAGCCAGCTCCCATGCGGGCTTGGTCAGGTCGCCAACGGCAATCTGCGACGCACCATCACGTTCACCCGCCGAAGCAATCGACATCCCGTCACGCAGACAGTCAACACTCGCGGCAATACCGAGATCAACGTTGGTTTGCCCAGTGAAAGCCGCACCGGCAATCACCTTTGACCCACGATGGATACGCGCCCGCGAAGGAATGCGTACCATCTCAAACTTTGAACCGGCGCTGTCATCATCCAACAGATCAACAGTCCCCGTCGCCACACGCAGCGAGCCGTGCATTACACGGGCATCGGTGCGAACCGGCTTAGCTGCGGACAGGTCCGGCAGCTCCTTTGCGCTTACAGCTCGAACAGCCATTTCAGCTACTCCATTTTGGTTTCAGAACACCAAGGCCCATTCGGGCCTTGGCAAATACCTTACGATGGCAGGACGTCTTCGCGTGCCGTCACCTTGATCACCCGGCCCTCTTCGGTCCGGATCGCGCCCCAACGAGCCTCGCAGTAAAGCTGCGTGATGTACTGTTTGTCCGGCCGCTCATTGATGCGAACCTTTGGCTCAAGCCACGGCTGGACACACAGACCAGACGGAACCCAAACCGGCATCTCAACAACGTCATGCGTGCCGTCATTGAAGGTGTTTAGTCGGTTCGAAACGAAAACGCGGAAGCCAAGGTATTGCGTCACCTTGCCATCCTTCATCACGCCGCCGAGCTTGTCGAAGTCGCGGTTGCGAACTTCGGCCAGGTTACGCAACAACCGGTGCTGCCGGGGCGTGATACCCATGACCGGCTGTTCTTCGTCCATATCGACTTCGTTGGTTTCAAACAGCTCATACGCCGCATCCATCATGTCGCGATTGAGGCCAGAGGCAGTGCCACCGACATCCTTTGCGATCATCTGGCTCGCGGGCAACGCTCTCGTCACGTCCTTGTCTGCGCCAGCCTCAACATCACGGAAGAACGCGGGAACGATAATCTTGCCGTCCAGCGCGCGCATGAATGCCGCCATCATCGACATGACCAGCTCATTTGACGGGTCAGCCAGCATCGACAGTCGGTCGGTGTTGGTGATCGCCAGGGCCTTGTCAATGACCACCGGGTAGGCCCAGCGGGGCAGGAAGTCAGCGTTTTCAAGGTTCGTGTCGGCCACGTCACCACCCGACCGGGTGTTTGCCTCGAACGGCAGAACGTGATCCACAACTTGTGCGCCACGGCCCTTTACCGCCTTGGCGAACTTCACATATGGCTTGAACTTGCTTTCTTTCTGTTGAAGCGCCAGCTCATAGCCAATCAAAAAGTCGTCGGCATACGCCTCATACTTATCGAAATCATTGGGCATTTCGGGTCTCCTGATGCCGTTAAGAGGTTTCGGCGCCAGGGGCGCCCACCTTATATGGACCCTGACTACGCGCTACGTGCGCGCCCCGGAGGCTTTCCCATCAGCAACCGGACCCGCCATGCAGGGCACCCGATGGCCCCTAAAAAACACTCACTTGGCGTATTTTACAACCCCAAAGTTAAAAGCACGCAAAAGGGGCTGACAATCCTGCCAGCCCCATCAACAAAGTGATCCGACAATCACGCCAATTGGTCGCGCAAGCGAAAAGCCAGAAAGGGCCGCACCTGTTGCCGCGCATTCGAATACGACACCTTCCGCCCAACATCTTCATCGAAGTTTTCAGGCGATGCACACGCGCTTTGGCCGATCACCGTAAACCCGTTTCGCAGCGTCAAACAGCACACCGTAAGACATGAAACTTCAAAGACATGATACTGCGCGCCCACGATCTCTTCATCCACCATTTCAGGGGTGATCCGAGGCGCGGTCAGCCCCTTATCAACAATCTCTGCCTCTAGGTCTTGCTCATCTTTTGACATCATTTTCTCCAGTTTGTGAAATCAGCCTTTCGCCGACCTCTTCTAAAAATGCGATCCGAAACGGCGCATCATCCATTGCATTGACCACCGACGCCAACAGCGACGGCTCATCACTGGCGCGCATCACAACAATGACGTCGTCCAGAAACGTTTCCGGGTCACGATATACCGACGCACCATCGTGGTGAAACTTCATTAACTTCGCGCGATCCACTACGCTTTGCATTTCTCTGCCTCACATTTGCTAAGGACGCCAGAATACAAAAAAAAAGCGGACCCGCAACAGAAAGTTGTAAGTCCGCTTCCGAAATATACCAGATATGGTGTTAACCCATACCTTCCGATCCGCGTCCCGCCGCCCGCTTGAGCTTGGCAAGCTCACTGACCGCCCAGTCATGCTCTTCGTGATTGGCGTTGCTTAGCGCCTTGCCGTTCTTCGACATGAACGCTTGAAGCGCCTCATTCGCAGCGGCCTTGGTGGTCGGCGTGTCGTTCTTGCCGCCGCCCGTCAAGGTATCGTTTCCGCGCACCACCGCCAATTCATGCAGGATCTTGCTGAGCGCAGCCGACCCGGCCACTTTGCCGACCCGCAAAGCCTCAATGCCAGCTTCGTCAAGGCCCATTTCCTTTCCGACTTCAAGCGCAGCGGTCAGATTTTGTTCGGCCGCATCACCCCATTCAGCCTTCATCATGGACTGCATCTGAGCTTCATCATTGACAGCCTCAGACGCGAATGCCTTTGCAGCCGCTTCGCTTTGCTCTTTGAAAATCTCGGCCATGCCCGCAACTTGCGCGGGCGACATACCGAGCGCGTGCGCCTTTTCAAGATAGGCGGTGTGGTTTTCCGGCGTGTAAGTGATGAAATCCTTTACCGCCTCATCAAACTCGGGCGCGGCCACCTCATAGCCCTCTGCCTTCTCAGGCACACCGATCAGAGGCGCAATGTTTTCCTTGTACCAGTCTTCGACCTTTTCCGGGTTTTCAGGCGGCGCCTCAATTGATCCACCACCAATAATCTTTTCAGCACCGCGCAAGCTTTTGAACAGGTCAATCGGCTTGGAAAACGACTTCGTTTTCATATATTCGCGAACTTCTGGTGTCAGCTCTTCGTCACTTCCGAGCCACGACAGGTCAACTTCGTCATCTTGACCAGCGCCCGCGCCGCCTGATTTGTCTTCGCCCTGGCTTTCGGCTGTGCCGCCTTTAGTTTCGGCACCCGCTCCACCGTCTTCCCGTTCCGCCGCCGCTGCCGCGCCGCCGCCCTTGCCTTCTTGTTCAAATGTCCGCCGATCAAACGTTCCCATCTCACGAAACATATCTATCCTTCCTCTTTGCTATTAACGGCAGAGAATAAATCAAGATCAAGGCCCGCCTCCGCACACGCGACCATGAACAGGGCAAACTTACGCTTACCCTCGTTAATCAAAACCGCCTCACTAACGCGCTTACCCGCACCTTTTTGATTTGGCAAAAACGTTGACGTGGTAAGGTGGCAATCTTTCGCAATGAATGCCCTTGTCGGCCGGTGATCCAAAACAGCCGCCAGACGCTTTCGGATATCTTCGGCCATTTCCTCGTCACAACCAAGGACAGCCATGATGCGGCCGCGCGCCGAAATATGACCAAGCCGACCACTCACGACATCAACGCCGCGATAATCGCCAACCTGATCGACGTGCTTCTCAGAGAGAACATCATCGGACGCTTAGGCTTAAAACCTATTGTCTCCCCGACAGGTAATCCGTACTGAACGGCGCTTGTTAGTTGCATCGCATTGCCCTTCCATGCTTGCTTGCTTTATTGTTGATTTTGCCCCAACACTTGGACAGCTTGACCAGCGGCGGCAGCGGCGCGACCGCCGCGCTCAGCCACTTCAAGCTCGCGCTCAGCGCTGGCCGCTTCTGTCTCTTGTTGCATTGCTGCCTCAATCTCATCCGCCGTCTTCTGAATATCCTCTGGTGCCGACAGGCCATCATGCAGACGGCGCGCCGCCCGCAAACCATGCACCGAATGCCGTGCGGATGGATCAATTTCAGCAATCTCTTTGACGCCTTGCACATAGGCCATCGTTGCTTGCGCAGCCTGAGCGCGGTGCGCACGAGCCAAAGGCGAGACAAACCGAACCTTGATCTTCGCGCCTGCGGCTGTCTCCGGCGGTGGCGGAAAACGGCCCGCCCTGGCCAGCTCACGAAACCGCCCCTCAACAAACGGGGCCAAAAACTCATTGATGATCCGCGCCAGGTTAGGCCCCATTGACTGGTCGCGGCGCTCAGCCTGTTCAAGTACCTCAATCGTTGATGGCGTTGGGCTTCCGGCAATCGACAGCATCGCATGATAGAACACATCACGGATTGCCGCCCGCTTTTGCTCCATCATTTCCAACGTTATTGCAGGATTGCCCCCAGTCTGAATAGCCTGCACCAACTGATTGCCGCGATCATCAATCGCGCCATAATTGACATAATCCATATCTAAAGAAACCAAGCCCGCCAGCTCGTCGCTGGCCGCAAGCGGCGGCTGCGCAATTCTCTGCGCCGCTGTCAGCGACGTGCGCTCCATTTCATTCAAAACTTGAGCGTCCGGCAAAGCCATGATGCCCCGGCCCATGCCATATGTTTCGCCAGAAGGAACGCCCCACCGGCTCACATAGTATGGCATTTCGCGATAGCCATGAAACCGCAACGGCGCACGCCCATCCATAAGGATGTAAAGCGATGCAACCCGATGGGCAGAACTGATACGGTTCGACTTGCCCTCATTCGGCACACAAGTGTGCAGCAACTCGACCTTCTGGTTCGGTGTCTTCTCAAGATTAACACGATGCCGGGGTGGCAGAACGTCTTCGCCAAACTCTTCGGCAACGGACCAAAGCGGCTCTTGATACCAACGATCCAAATGCGTCACATCACCGAACATGCCGATGTCGAACGATACTTCTCGCCAAGGTATTGCCTTCGAGTGGAAAAAGTCTGCGCCGGGCGGACGCGCCGAATAAAACACGCCGTCGCCCAAACCGATACTGTCCAAAATCACTTCGACAGCATCGTTGTAAAAGTTATCCCGCGACGGATCAAAGCTGGCAAAGGTGATCCGGTTAACCTCTGTCAACCAGCCACGCGCATCCGGGTCTTCCTGGCGCCATTCTTCCTCGAATTCCAGCGGCGCCCAGATATTATCTGTTGCCGTCAGCATCGAATATGTTTGTGAACCAGCCTGATCCAACGCCAGGATTGCCGTTCCATCATAGCGCCGAACGCCACGCGCACGCCCTTCGCGCACTTGCTCCGCCCAATCGTCCCGAAGTGGGCGCATCAGCTCGGACAGCTCTTCACGACGACGAACAATCGGCTCACGAAGCGTCTTGCGGTGCATCGCCCGATCAATCGACTTCTTAAGAAAATCCTCTTCGCCCTCGTATGGCATCAGATTAGCCCCCGACTGTCTGGCGGTATGCCCGCGCCAAACCACCACGGCGTCTTGTAGTGTTCGTGGTCACCGTATCGCTGGCGTTCCGGCGATTAAGCGAACGGGTCCGCGCTTGCTCCGCCGCCAGACGCGCACGAGCGTCCGCCGTTGACTGCACCGGCTGAACCGGAGTTTGGATCATGGCTGGCCCACCGCCTCCAAGAAAACCCATTCCTAAATCTCCCAAATGACATGAACGAACCGCTCGCCATCGCGACCAATTGGCCCGTATTCAAAAACTTCTTTGCCACCAACGCGCGCAATCAACTTTCGCGCAACCTTGTGACCTTCCCAAACCGGCACCTGAACCACTCGGATATCGAATTGACGGGCAAATTCTGGAATACGCCGGATCAGCTCATCATAGGTTTCAAGCCCAGCTCGCCCCCCATCCTTAGCCCCAAAGACCACCACATTGCAAACTCTGGGTAACTGACTGACAAATGCGAAAGCACACGCGACAGGCTTACATGCTTCATTCCAAGCAATAAAGCCATCAAGCATCATGTTGTTTGCAATGATGAATGCGACCTCATCAACCAGGTCTTCCAGACCCACCCGATAATCGCGCAATGCAAGTATCTCGCGCGCGTCATCGTCGGCCATGTTCACCGCGATGTCACTTAGCGCAGCCCGCGTTGTGTCTTGCCAGGGAAGTATGGGGGTAAAGGCGGTCACGCTCGCCTCCCATACGAACCAAGAGGATCGTAAGCTTTCTGCGCACCAGCCCGCGCCCGGCGATTTGCCTCACGCGCGGCCTCCCGCAGCTTTTTTCGCCGATCCTCACGACCCGTCACATAATTTTGCTCACCAGCATTCGCCGCCGCATACTCTAGCGCGTTGCAGACGTGGCTGGCAAAGCTCTTGTTCGGTTTTTCCTTGTACTCCACCCCATGCTGGGTGACGCTCTGGATTTTCTCAAACTTGTAATCCCGCGCCAGACCCCGATACAGCGTCGGACAATGCTGCTTATCAAGCCGTAATGCCGTGCGCCCACCGATCCTACGCACCAGCATGGCGTTAACGCTGGCCTGCCGAACAACCAAATCGTTATTACACTTGCTTGGCTTCCAATTGATCTTGGTTTTTTGGGACATGATCTTGCGCCAACTTCGCAACTCGCCATCCTCGCCCTTTTCGCTGCTTTCCGTCGCGTTTGTCGTCGCGGGATCACAAAAGGCTTCGGTCACGACCGGCATTCCCGCGTACCGTGGAGCGTCAAGCCGAACCATAACCAGGTCCGCGAAGTCTTCCGCACCCGAACGGCGCGTGACTATCTCTTCAAGAACTTGCACTCGCCCATCTTCCTCGCGCTGCATAATGACGGCCGCAGGCGTCAAGCCACCATCCGCCGCGACAATCAAAGGGCGGTGACGCCAAGGCGCAATTTCCGTTTCGGATACATGCTCAAACTCATCGAAGTTCTCATAAACGGGCTTACCGTCACGCATGAAGCCAATCTGATTATCGACCATACGCCGGATCCAGTCTGGATCATCCGCATTCGCCGCAATCTGGTCCGCGTAGTACGTCGCAGGCAGGTTGTGCAGGTTCTCCGCCGTCGCCTCGCGCCCGCCAGGCTGGCGGAAAAATTCGACCATCGGAACACCCGCCTCATCCACACCCTTCACCATGTCGGTTATGAAATACTCGGTTGTCCAGTTGTAAGGATCACGCGGATTCCAGTCGCAGATTAGCTGCAGATACGGCGCGCCACCATGCTCAGCCGATGGATACCGACCAAGACGGCCGAACAACGCCTTGCGCATCTCAACCGTTGCGCTTGTGGCCTCTGGCAACCAGCCAATTGTCGCGTGCAGACCCTTTGCGGCCTCTGTTGGTGTCTGATCGCCGACAGCGCGAAACCAAACCTGCAAGTCAACCGTATGCTTCTTGCCATCACGCAAAACCTGAAACCGAAACTCATGCTCGGCCGGGTTATCCTTGCCGCCCGTCCACACAATTCCGAACGCCTTGTTCTTTTGCGGTATCCACTCCAGCCAATCAGGCACCACCTTAGCCCAAAGCTCTCGGTAAGTTCGCATCCAGACAATCACACGGACCCGAGCAATCCCGTCCACAGGGGAAGGCGGTTGCTTGGATGCAAGCATGAGTATCTTGTTGATGATCGCAGTGGTCTTGCCGCCACCCTGCGGCCCCATGATGCCCACAACCCGCGCGGTCGAATTCATAAATCCAGCCGCGACAGGCCCAGGCTTTTGAAAGCGCTTTGTTGAAATTGCCTCTAGCACCCCCCGACCCCCATCCGGCCTTGTCCCCCTGACCCCATCCGGGCCAAATCCCACCAACCACCAATTCTTGTCTCACAGCGAGCGGAATGGCTTCTCAGAGAACGGGTGGGGGGGGTATTGAGCGTGACAAAGCCCCCCCCACCTTCCGCGCGCTGGATCGGGCTATTCAAGCCGGGTCGCGCGGGCTTGTCGTCCGTGATAGTACACGGACGACAGAGAGAAATTTCTTGTTTGTTTTCAGTTGCTTGCGTCATTGCTTCCGACCATCGCTTTCCGACAAGTCTGGAAGCGTTCCGCTAACCCCTTGATTTTCATCATATTCTTCCATTGGCAGGATCCGGGCTTCGCCAAGCTGACCACCGCCCACATCGCCGATGACGATTTGCAGCAATCCAGCGCCGCCACCATCCAGCGCGATTGGTTGCTTCTGGTGAAGGTACGGCGCGAGCTTTTCCGCCGCCTTCACGATCATCTCAAGGGCTTGAAGCTCTGACACCCGCTTATCCTTGGTCAACGTCCGACTAAGTTCATCGGCCAGCTTCGCAGGCGTGGCGCTGGCAATTTCCGCCAAGGCGATAAGGGGCGACCGATACCGGCTAAGGATGTACCGCGACCATTCGTCGGTGGATTTGTTCTTTGCGCCAGGCGGACGCCCGGGCCCGCGCGGACCATCAACCACCAGCTCGCCAACCCCATCAGGATCGGCAGGCACCGCCCCGAACAAAGACCGCTGGCCAGTATCAGAACCCGGCACCGCACCGACCGGCAACGCATCTATCGCGGCCGAAAAGCCGCCCGATGGGTCTGCAAAATCGTCGTCACCAGACAATCCGAATATCCACCCAATATTTAATTGGTTTAACCGATCCGATCCAAAGAACGGCACACAAAGAGCCTAGACCGCCCAAAATGGCATTGGCAAGCGGAAAAGTTGTAAAGAACCCCAGATAAATCACTAATCGTATGATAAGACTTAGAAAAAACCACAACCGTCACAACTGAAAACGGTTGTAACAAGTGCGAAACACTTACAAGTAATTGAATTAATTGAATAAATAATACTTTTGTCACAATGTTACGTTGTTACGTTTATTTTCTACGTGCGCGCGCGTACAGGATCACGCGGACGCGCACGAGGAAACATTGTAACAATGTGACAGAATAGTGTTTTTTGCTTTGTTTTCTGTGGCTTAGCGGCGTTACGTCCGCGTCACAAAACCCGGAAATCGCGTGACAAATCAGCCCGAACGCCCCGCGAATATGCAGCCGATAAGATATGATCACGATGGGGTCGGGGGAAGAGGAAACTTGAAAAAAGTGGGGGTCAGGGGGTTGACGTTAGCCAATGGATAAGTCTATCTGTTGATCATTCCGGGTCTGCAATCCCGGTATCGACGCAAAGAACGGAGCTAATCAGATGTTCGCAGAATACCCTCACAAGCCATTGGCTGAATTCACACAGCTTGACCGCATCGCTATGCGCAGATTTGCGCAAGGCAAAAGCCACGCCCGGCGCGGCTTTACTGGCCTGCTTGGCAAGTGTCGCCATTATGACGCGGGCTTTGTTTGTCAACTGAATGCATCGGAGGTTTTGTAATGGAATTCCGGCATTTCGACACCTCACGCCCAGACGGTGTTTATATTGAATGGTCGCGCGAAGAGTGCCCAGACACACTGAAAACACCTCTCGACTATCTCTTTCAAGACCCTGACTATGAAGAAGAAGACCGCGCGCGCCTTGAGGCGTTCAACGCGGGCGAATGGTCAATGATTGGAATTCGCGCCAAAGCGTCAATAACCATCATCCGCAACGGTGTGGGAACTATCTACACCATGACCAGCGCGGGATTGTATGGCGTGGAAAGCGACAGCGGCGAAGACTACCTGAACGAGATTTTTGAAGAAGAGAAGGCCGCAATTAAGGCCGACTTAATCACACTGAAAGGCGCAATCTGATGACAAATCGCAAGACTGACATTCACCAAGAGATCACTGACCGTATCGTCAAGCATATCGAAAACGGCGCAAACGATTATCCCTTTGCAGATATGGAGTTTGTCTAATGCAGGCATTCGAATATTATGAAATCTGGCCCTGCATCGACACGGGCGAGGAAACCATTTGCTTTCAAGGCGAAATCTCCGAAGACGATGAACTAGGTAAGATATTGACGCCTAGAAGCGCGCAGGCCGAGGCAGAGGCATATCAAGCAAAGCACGGCACGGGAAAACCTTTCTGGACGATCTATGGGCGCGCTGAGGGACTGGCGACGGCAATAGGTGACTTCAAGAGCTTTGAGGCAGCGCTAACCGTGTTGGACGCCATTCTAGCGCCGCTCGCGTATGCCCGCGACATCATCGACAGCGGGGAAAACCCTAAAGAGGCATCTTATGCCCTAGATGACATCATCAACCAATCAACAAACGAAAGGCGGCTTTAAAATGCCCGAGTTTACATTTGACATCATGCTAAGCGCGACAATTCGCGTGACTGCCGAGAACGAGGAACAAGCGCGCGCGCACCTCCGGCACAATCTTGACTGCGCCGACACACATTTTGGCGCATGGGACCACACGGGCGACCCAATACTTGCCGAGGCGAGCTTGATCATGTCGCCACAGCTTGCCGAAATTGATGGCGAGGCAGTATGAACTGCGGAGACACGGTCAAAGATTTTGGAAATTGTCCGAGACGCTTGAGAATTGGCGTGCCCAACCCGAAAGGCATACGGGTCTGCAATGGGCACGCCATGTCTCGACGCAAGACGAAACCCTGACTGGATAGACCATGAACAAAACCAAATCAACACCAGAGGCACGGCGGAAAAAAACCGCAAAGCTATTAGAAATCGCCCTTGGACCTCAATGGCGCACCGCTTTGGCACGCGGCCTGCACATGCCCGCCTCTTCGGTATCGCGCATGTTCAATCCGCCAAAAGGTAGATCAGATGCACCGTCAGAAACAATGCTTGCCCTGGCTGAACTATTGGCCGGATCAAAAACCAACCGCTGGAAGGACACAAGAAAATGACAGCAGCCAAACCACTCGAATTACCCCGGCTCTCAAGTATGCTTCAGACAAATATCGAACATCACGACAACAGGTTTTGCAATTGCAACATTTGCCTCGCGTCCATGACACGGGCGGCAGTGACCGACATCATTACCTATGCAGAGCGCGACCAGATTGAATTACTATATCTCCTGATCGCAGCGTTAGCCCAAGATGTTGCTTCTCTCGAACTGGACGAGGCCGACACGGCCAAAGTCCATGACGACCTCGCAGAATTCATCCAGAATTATCGCATTATCTTTGCAAGCAATCATGCAGCGAAAGCACGCAAGCACTAACGCTTGCGCTCACAGTTTGGCCAGCCTTTGACACTCAAATAGTTGGCCAACTGAAACCCTTTTTTGGTTAGAACCAGCTCGGGCGGTGAGACAGATACCCACTCCGCATAGCCCAACTCTGCCATACTAGCCGCCACGACCTGCATGTTGGGCCCCCTGCATTCTGAGCGGCTTGTTCCGCGTCTTGGCAAAGGCACGCTTTAACAACAACCTTTGCGACCGAGACAAGCCGTTCACAATTTCCTCTCGCTCATCAGCGGACAGGTTCTCAGACATCAATACTTTCGCTTTCCTTTATCGTCGGCACGTCGATGCAATTTGCAATCGGGATCATAATGGGCCGATAGGTTCGACCGCCTATGCGAACAGATGTGAAGGCACGCGCAGCATCCGAGACACGCTCTAACGCCTGGGCGTAAGGGTTGTGCGCACCGGGCACGCCCTCCCAATCGCTGCCCCGGAACAACTCAAGGATGCCATCGCCAGACGGCGCAAAGGCAACATGGACACCCTCCGGCCATGGCCTTTTGCTTTCCAACATGCGACTAACCTCAACCGGCGCCATCTTCGACGGCTTTTTCAACACAGCCTCGCCATCCTCTATCACATAGCAAAGCACGGTTATGCCCGCGCGCTCTAGAAACCGGATTGCATCGACCGGCTTCACCGGGCTTTCCATCGCGCCACCAAAACGCCGAACCGCGCACATGATCAGCTCGGACACCATCATTTGCTCACCGCCACGCATAGAGTGCAGCGGCCTCGACATGGCATAATCTATACAACGCTCAGCATTTGAGCTTTCCACCTGAGTTTCCGCAAGCTCTGTCGGCTGCATCGCACCCGCCATCATATTCATCCGGTCCTCATCGGGCGGCGTCTCGTGAAGCATGATGTCTGCCGCCGCCAACAATGTGCCAAACTGATCAGCGGCACGGCCTGAGTGACCCATCGCCCGAAGATAACCATGCCAAGCGTCCAGCCGACCCGGCCAATCCGTCCACACCTCCAGCCAACGGCGCAACATTGCACGCCCCCACGCTTTCAACGGCATCGAATTAAAGTCAGGCTCTTTTGCATCCTGCGAAAACGGATCAAGGCAAAGCAATGCCAGGCGCGACAAATCTTGTGGCATAAGAGGTGGGATCAAAATCGACCCGAACAACACGGGACACATTGCCCGAAACTCTTTTCCGTCATGGTCCGCACCACCGCGCAATACCATCCCCCCGGAATATGCCTGTCGCGCCAGCTCAATCACGGCCTCTGTTTTTTGGTTGCCGCGCTTGGCCTCAATCTCATCAATCGCGACCGGCAAGCTGTCATACATAAGCTTTTGATAAAGGCCCGCCGCCGTTGTGTTCGCTGTCATAAGAATGCCAGCGCCAAAAATCTGATGGATAACACCACCCTCACCAACAAGCGACGACTTGCCGGTTCCCTTTTCGCCCGTCACCCAAGCCAGCGGCCGAACCTTAAGAGCCCCAGCAACCATCGAAGCGGACACAAAGCCAAACAACAAAAACGGATCAAAGGCACGCTTCCACCGCC
The DNA here is from genome assembly GCA_964403985.1 of uncultured Saprospiraceae bacterium. Classification (GTDB taxonomy): domain Bacteria; phylum Bacteroidota; class Bacteroidia; order Chitinophagales; family Saprospiraceae; genus JAHDFB01. Next base: position 175 of record CAYOIL010000057.1, on the reverse strand, counting down.
ATGTCCGAAAGAGCTGCAAAATATTTTCGGCCGCTAAGGTTCCGTCAATTGCTTCCGGCTCAACCACCGCTGGCTCAAGCGCCCGAACACCAGCGGGATACACCTTGCCGGATATCAGACCTGGCCGCTCCCACGTACCGTCCTGAAAATGCAACTGCTTGCCGGAATGAACGAC
>CAYOIL010000056.1:7301-17386 GCA_964403985.1 uncultured Saprospiraceae bacterium | reverse complement strand
ATTATAGACTGATCGTTGAAGAGAGAATGAGCTTGAAGGCCCTGCACCTATGAATAAATCTACAAAAGATTTTGAGTCGAAATTAAGCGAAGAAATACTTGGATAGTCATTCCATGCTTTTGATGCCTCGGATTTACCTGAACTTTCATAAGTATATATTAGACCGAGGTTTATTCCAAAATTTGGTGTTTTTACAGTTGCAAATTCCGTTTTTGAAATAGGATATTTCCAAGTATTATCTGGATGATAATTAGCACTTAGTCGAAAAGCAAAATGTTTGTGGCAATACAACAATCCAGCATCCATGTTCAAACTCATGTTTTTGGACAATAGAGGTAAATCTTCTTCATCTTTGACTTTTTGTTTGTAATCGAAAGCGGACCAACTCATTCCAATAAATGGACTTAGCTTTTTTTCTTTCACAGCCCATGGATAATATCGAGCACCAGTAACAACCGTATGAGTAAAGCCTGCATCTCTAGTTCCAAAATTATTTAAACTCAATCTAGCTAGTGGAAACGAAACGACAAATTCAGCTTTACCCCAAAAATGAAAACCACCCCAATACAAAACTGGGTTGATTGAAGCTGGATTACTATACGTTGTAATCTCATCATTTTGAAAACTTTTACCATTAAATGATGGATAAAACGTGTTGCCGAATTCTAAATTTGTTTTTGCAAAATCCAGCCTTTCTTTCTTTTCTTGTCCTGAAACATTCGAAGAAATCAAAAGTGTAAACGATGTAAGTAATACAATCGATAATTTTTTTAGATAATTCATTGTTCTTTTGTTTTGAACAAAGGTGACCTCCAACTATAGATTTCACAATAGGCCAATTGGCTGAAATTGGGCTTAAATAGTAAAATGGTACAAAAGTACTAGTCAAAAAAAAACGAAATTAACTAATTGTAAAACAGATGATTAAGCTCATTCCTATTTTTAATGCCGCATTTTTTATAAATGTTGCCTGCATGAGTCTTTACTGTCGAAATAGATATAAATAACTCCTCTGAAATCTCCTTATAGGTTTTTCCTTTGATTAAAAGAGCTACAATTTCTTGTTCTCTTTTAGAAATTTGATAGTTTTTAAAATGTTTCTCCAAAGGTTCTCTCTTCTGATTGAACAGTGCTAATCGATCAAAATCATCTAATAATTTATATGACGCTAAAAGAGTAAATGCAATAGGAATTGTGAATTCCATTCGGATACTATAGCCAAAGCTTGGTAAAACATAACTTACAAACAATAATATAGGAACTAATACTAAAAACACTACAGAGAAAATTCGATTTATCTTTTCCATATGTTCAATATTCTTATGTGGTTTTGTCATCCAAATAAAAATCATAGACAATGAAACCGACAAGCCTAAATAAATAAAAACTAATGATTCTATGTATCCAAGTTTATCAATTACATAAGAAATACAAGTGGCTAAAAACAAACTAATTGAAAAAAACAATAGAACCTTTTTCCATATTATTGGGATTTTATGTTTCCATTCAGCTAGCACATTCATAGGCGTAGTATAACTAACCGTTATCATGGAAAGCAAAAGAGACAAATAAATAGGTTGTTCTAATACATTTCCATGAAAGAAAATCTGGAATGTCAAGGATAGCAGTAAGAATAAAATAGAGATAAGAAATACCACAGTTTCCCATTTTCTATTTTCTTTCTATAGCAAATGAGACTTACAAATATTGTTATGAGGATTACTGAATAAGCAATTATAAATAATATTAATTCAACTATTTTCATTTATCCTACTTCAATTTTAGAATTTCATCCTAGCTCAAACTTAATTGAATAATTAAGATATAGAGTTTTTTATGCAAAATTGTTGATAGATTGAATCTATAAATCCTCTGTATATTATTGAATACAACTTGCCTTTTTGAACACTTTTTGAAGATGATAATAAATTAAACGTAAATGATATCAATCGCCTCTGCGAGATACGAAGAAGATATGTTTTAATATCTAAAGTTATCTGTTTCCTTTTTAATCAAAAACACCGAATCATCTTCCTTTACTAAAATGTCTAGAAGATTCTTAGGTTCTTTATGACCATTCAAAAAAGATACATTAGGTTTTTCATATATTCAATTTCAAATTAATTTTTGGAATTTTTAATTTTAAAAGATGATCGGTCAGCACCTGGTAGTAAGTTTTAAAAATTACAATTGTACTCTGTAATTTGTACTGGGTCTTAAACATTACGTTTTGCCGCAACCCTAGCAGCCTTGAAGGGGGTAGAGTTTTCAATTTGCCCCGAAAACTCACACCCACAAAAAGGGGCTGGTACTCGCCCCGATCATCCAGCCTTTCGGCTTATTCTTTTAATTCAGTAAGCCAATTAATTTCTTGTACTTTATTATCAATTTCTAAATGCTCTTCCTGTTTGGTCAATTTCAATTTGAATTGCTTAAATATCAACAGTAGCAACTTGTCTTCCATAGGATCCGCTATTATTTAATTGAGCTCCTTGTCTAATAGTTCGTAGTTTTTCTGAAAGTAATTTAAGTGAATCTCTTCTTGCAAAAGCTTCCATTACGGTGACTCCATCACCTATGAATGTTTCATTATTTGTTTTGTTTATCTTAATTATAATAGATTCAAGATCTTGATTGGCTTTTCTTAGTTGTGCACGTAATTTAACGGGTCTTCTTGCGGTTCTTTATCGTCCGATACAATAAGTACTGGTCTTATTCTATTTACCAAATGTTCAATTTTCTTTATTAAATCTGCCCTTAGTAAAAGCCCTTCTGCTAGTTTCATTATTCTATCTTTTAATTTTATAATAATTCAAAAGTAAAACCTATCTACGCAATGAGTTTGCGTACTGATAATATTTTTTTATCGAATTGTACATAACATTACCACCCCATCACATCTATCCCCCTTATACCCACAACCAATTTACTATAAAATACTGCATAAGAAAAAATCAATTACCAATCTTAAAAAAATGATTTCAAGAAACATAAATTCTAATAATCTAACAAAAAGGTGGATAAATAATTTTACTTTTCTATTAACTCTATCACAAATCCAATTTCACACCTTGATTCATCGTTTCTTCTTCCGGCAATATCTCGCAATTATCCCATATTCCCGTAATTAAAGTCTTAGCATACGTATCTGAAAGATTCGCTGCAATCATTGCTTTAGATGCATAATGAAAGTCATAATTTAATTCAAGGAATTCAAATGTACTTTTATTTTGGGCTTGACCCAAAACACCACACCATGTCCTTGGTGTCCCATCATTTGCTGGCATACCAATGACCCCTGCATTTATCCATAAGCCCTTAGTTGTTTCTCGAACAAAAGGAATTCCACAATGTCCTGAAATAATTATATCAGCTCCGGTATCCGTAAAATTCCGATCAAATACTTAAGTAGAAGTTGATTGAAATATAAATTCCGAGGTATTGTGAAACGAGCCGTGAACTACTTTTGCTTTTTGGCCAAAGAAATCGAAATCTAGAAATTCTGGTAAGGCTTGAATAAAACTTTTGTTTTGCGGAGTAATCGTATTCTTTACAAAAGGATACCACTTCTGACTCAATACATCGCACCGTCCTCCTTCATTAAAATTACAGCCGCAATCATCGGCTTCGTCTCGGAGATTTAATTCAACATTACCCGCAATACAATGCACTCCCCACTCTTCTATAAAATCTATCGACTCAATAGGGTTCGCGCAATAAGCAACAATATCTCCTGTGCAGATCACATCTTTTGGGCGAAAGCCCTGTTCTTCTGCTCTTAAACGCACTGCTTTTAATGCTTCCAAATTACTATACGCTCCACCAAAAACAAAGAGCGGCCTTTCTAATTTTCCTATATTAATTGATCTTGACATTCGATGATTTGTTGAACAAAAATGGTATAAAAAATACAACAAAACATGCAATCGTACCTAAAACATTAATCGTCAATAAATCAGCGTACTTTCCTGTTGTAAATAAATACTCAGTCGGTAACGCCTTAAACACTAAGACAAACCCAAAGATCAATCCGGTTCCAATTGATAAATAAAAAGAACTCTTTGGTACATCCAGTTTCCAAAATAAAAAAATAGGTGCTAAGCCAATAACCATAGTACCGCTTATGGTGGTTGCTGATAAAATTTCAGGATTCATAAAAACTGGTAATGTTCCTATAAGCGTTAATACCGCCATTATTATCTTTCCTTTTGATACACTCGGTTATTTTACCAATTTTAAATCCAATACCGCTAACTTAGAAAAGCTTGCAAATGTAGAATCTAAGGTACTTGCAGCGGAAGTGATCATAATGAAATTTATCATCAACATCATCGAAATACCTAGTAATTTAGCAACCTCCACCGGTGCCTCGCCCGACAAGCCATTAAGCTGACCATAAATTCCTACCCAACTAAATAACAGTATGCATACACCGCCTATTAAACCTGCCCACAGAAAACTCTTAAGAGTAACTAAAGGAGATGACATAAAACCTCTATCTGTCATAACGGGATCGTGAAAAGGATAACTGAATGATTGTATAAATGCGACCAATAATAAATTTACTCCCATGCTCCATTTCCATTCTCCTGTGGATATAATTGTGGAAATACCTCCTTCTGTTTTGGGGATAATTATTCCTAAAATAACAGTTAGTAAAACTGCGAAAAACACCATTTGGATAAGATCAGTTAAAAGTGAACTGCTCATTCCGCCTTTCATTGAATATATCAATGTAAGTAATGTGAAAATGATAATTGATATAAAGTAATTTATACTTCCTTGCTCTCCAAAATAAGAGCCTATTACCATCGTATTCGACCATATTTCGTTGAATAATCGGAATGCAATAAGTACTGAAAAAATCAACAATGCTCCTTTCCCGAATTTTGTTTCTAAAAATTGATGAATTGATATAAATCCGCCACTAACTCTTAACTTATAAATAACCACGCCAGCAACAATAAATGATAGATAATAGGCCGCATATGCTGTTCCACCTACCATTCCGAAACTCAAACCCAAATTAGCAGCATTGGTTATGGATTTTGCAAACAACCAACTAATAACCAAACTACTTGTAAGTATCCAGAAATTAGGGGATTGATCTTTCCGTCGACCTTTAAAAAAGTCAGCTACTGTTTTTGCACGAGGTGCAATTACGAGCATAAGCAGGCTTGACAACCCTACTAAAATCCACTGGTATGTTTGAATGGAATCCATTAATCAACATCCCACCATACAGGTGCATTTATTGAATTTCCTCCTATAGAACTTGTCGCTTCATTAAATGCAGCTGAATTCAAAGCAGCTTCATCAATGGGATATGGCATTTTCACTGGAATGACATTGTCGTTCAAACTCGCTGAAACTGTTTTCAATTCAGGAAAACCTGTTCTCCGATATTCGATCCAGCCTTCAAAACCTTTAATATATGAAGATATCCATTTCTGTGTGATGATCTGTTCTAATCCATCCGTTTCGCTATAAAATCCCTCGTTTTCTAAATAGTCAGATGGCATTTCTACCTCCCAATAATCAAAGGATTGACTGACCCCCAAATCATACAAGACTTTTGCATCTGCTGTAATAATTCCTTTATGGGCGGCTTCCGCCAAAAACAAATTGGTTTCCCATGCAGTCATAATATTAGCTTTCAAAGCTCCAGTATTTTCTCTAAATACAGTACCTGCAAGTGAATAATCTGCAATACTTATGGTAGTTTGAGAAGCATCAGGGCCGTTTAAAAAACCTCGATATTCCATAGGATCATTACCAGTTGTTCTAAAAAACTTACCTATTCGTGGATCCTTATACTCTTTCAAAAGTTCTTCACTTGTCTCAGACATGATATAGATATTAAAATCCCCTATTCTCGCTGTTGCCATCCTGAAATTATTAGGAGCACCGTCCGTAAAATGGAAGGTAGCATCATCTTCTGAAGCCGATATAAAATCACCCTCTTCGTATAAAGTTTGGAGATTTATACCTGTTGTTAAGACGTCAGATATTCTTACATAAGCTTTTATTAGTAATGAACTTGCTAATTTTCTCCATTGATTTAAATCACCACCATAAAGTATATCACCTTCCAGAGGGATATTACCTTGATAATTATCAATTGCTTCTTTTGCTTTTCTAAGATTATCAATGATTCCATCATCTGAAAGATAGATGTCAGATTGATTGTCATAGCTAGGATTGAAAACACCATTCTTTCCGTTTAATGCCTCACTATACGGCACATCCCCAAATATATCAGTTAATTCCATTGCCATATAGGCTTTCAAGATTCGCGCAGGACCTTCATATACTTCGAAAGTAGGAATCGAAATAGCCTTTTCTAAAACGATCTCGTTATTTCTTAAATTCTCATATATAAATGGCCACGGGTTTCCCCCAAATTGCGGTTCAAGTAGACTGTGTCGATCAAACAAATTGAAATCTACTGCTGTAAAGTGCTGACTCAAAAGACCTCCTGACACAAATCCTTCGTACGCCATGTTTTCATTATAATCCCATATGACACTTCGCAATAAAAGACTGGGTTGGACATCGATAGGTGAATTATTATTGGTATTTATTTTTTCGAAATCAGAAGTGCAAGATCCTAAAACAAGACCCAAAACAAGACAGCAAAATATATTTTTAAATGTTTTCATTTCTTTGTTGTTTATCAGATTAAAAATCAAGGTTTAAGCTCAATCCTATGCTTCTTGTCGTAGCATAAGACATGTCCTCTACTCCTCGAATAAATCCATTGCCTTGAACAGCAATTTGCTCTGGGTCAAAGTGTGGGATGTGGGAAAATGCGTATAAATTTCTACCGATCAAACTTAGACTTAAGTTTTCTAGTCTTTTTACTTGAGTAAAGTTATAGGTAATACTAAGCTCTCTCAATTTTAAGAAACTAGCATCGTATGTATTATTTTCTTCATGATTACGATCATAAAATTGTCTGTAATAAGCTTCTGCTGAAATGGCAACAGAATTAGCGACACCATCAGCAGTTACGCCTTCAGCAATTATCCCTTCTTCAGGTCTATTTTCAGTTTCAATCAATTGACCTCCTACTCCAGCCAAGGCTTGCGTTCTAGACACAAGTTCACCTCCCTGTCTCCAATCTAGTACAAAACCAGCGGTAAGATTTTTAAAAGTGATGCGGTTCGAAAGACCTACAATAAAATCTGGATTATAATTCCCTAGTTTTTTTAGTGTGTTATCGACTATAAACCTTCCATCTTCACCGATCACAAAATCTCCATTATCATTTTTCATATAACCAGTGCCCCATAAATCTCCTATTTTACCTCCCTCTTCTACAATAAAATAAACTGTTTGATTTGGATTATCATATACTCGAGAATAGGCTAAGGTAATCTGATTTGCTTCTTCAGGAAGTGAGCTTACTCTTGCAATATTTCTACTAAAATTAGCTGATACGTACCATTTAAAATCTTTAGTTCGAACAGGATTTAGGTTCAATAAGACCTCCACCCCTTGATTACGAACTTCGCCACCATTTAATATTCTTTCTGTATATCCTGTCGAAGCAGCAATAGGGAGAGAGAGAATTTGGTTTGTTGTTTTTCCAGTATAATAAGTAAAATCAATCCCTATGCGATCATCTGCAAATCGAAGATCAGCTCCTAACTCTATAGCGGAAGTTCTTTCTGGAATCAAGTTGGAATTTGGAATAGTAGCTTGATCAGTAAATGTGGGCTGACCGAATACAGCAGTAGAAGATAAAAATATCCCCGATGTTTCATATGGATTCGTGTCATTTCCTACAGCAGCATAACTAGCTCTTACTTTAGCAAAAGAAACATAATCTGGAAAAGTAATTATATTACTTAAAATAGCACTTGTAGAAATGGACGGGTAAAAGAATGAAGTATTATCGACTGATGTAGGTGTAGCTAAAGCACTTGACCAATCATTTCTTCCTGTTATATCAGCATATAACCAATTAGAATAGGACAATTTAATGAGTCCATAAATACTGTTTATTCTTTTTCTAGATTTAAAATCAAAAACTTCAAGTGGTGCTGCGGCATTGTTCAAAGAAAAGATTCCTGGCTGGGCTAAAGAAATAGCTTGTGTTTGTAAGGTTGAAGCAAATTGATCAAGTCGATTCGCACCTAAGGAAATGTCGATTCCTATCAATCCAGCCGTTGTCCCATAGTTTAACAAGGCATCGGTATTCACTTCTCTATAATTCACATTGTGTTCTGCATAAGCTCCATTTCGGAAACGATTCGAACTAAATGCACGTTGGAAAGCTCGCTGTTCACCGCTATTATCTAGACCACTTCTTATACTCAACGAGAGCTTGTCTGAGAAGTTATATTTTGCCATTAAGTTTCCAAACAATCTATTCCTATTGAATGAGTTCCTATTTTCAAGCAATATGAAATAAGGATTATCAAAGAAGGTATAGTTAAAAGAATACTGTTGAACATTATCTAAACCGGGTTGCCAATAATTTTTCAATGGATTCAGATCGGTTTGTCTTCCAAGCCACGCCACTAAAGAATAGTTTATATTCTCAGAACCATACCCACTTCCAGGCCTATTATCACTTGAAGTATTGATATAGTTTAAAGAGGTGCTAAATTCTAATTTATCAGTTGGGCGATAGGTAAATCGGGCAGAAAGATTTCTTCTATCAAGGTTGACACCTGGTATAATAGATTCACTTTGCATATCAGTGAATGACACTCTGAAGTTCCCTCTATCGAAAGAAGATCCAAAAGATAGATTATTGGTAAGAGTATTTCCAGTATTATAAAAATCTCGAAGGTTATTTGGGTTTGAAACCCAAGGCGAAGGTGTGATTGGCAAACCTCCATGAACCGCTACATCACCGCCTCTTACAACATCGCCATTGGCTAAAGTTACGGGGCTATCATATTGTGCGATATTTAATCCTTGATCGAGCTGTGGGCCATAAGAGTAGGTAATATTATCATTAATTCCACCACCTAAACCATCGACAAATTCAAACTGTCCACTATTTCCTTGACCATAAAGATTTTGAAATTCAGGTAATTGAAAAGCTCTATCAATAGTCATTGTTGAGTTAAAAGAAACACCAATACCATTGGATTGTGATCCATCCTTGGTATTAATTATTATTACACCATTAGCTGCTCTAGTTCCATATAATGCAGCTGCAGCTGGACCTTTTAAAACCGAGACAGATTCTATATCAGCTGGATTGATGTCCATTGCTCCATTTCCAAAATCAACTTCTTGGAAACCGGCAGCTTGTTCATTAGTTACATTAAATATTGTATTGTTGTTCACAGGAATACCATCAACAACGAAAAGCGGATTGTTATTCGTAAAAGACGCTTCACCACGTATAGAAATCACTGAAGAAGAGCCTACACCTGTAGCACCTTGATTGATTGTCACTCCCGCTAATTTCCCACCTAGATTATCCAAAAAGTTTACGGATTGTACTTCATTTATTTCTTTGGAAGATAGTTTCTCTATACTATAGCCTAAACTTTTACTTTCCCTTTTCAGTCCCAAGGCTGTTACCACAACTTCGTCAAATTGAACATTGTCAGCTGTTAAATTTGTAAAATACTCCTTGTTTTCATCTACTGTAATCCTTTGGGTTTTAAAACCCAAATATGAAATTTCAATAGTTTCTCCTTCAAGTCCTGCTATCGACCATTTTCCATCAAGATCAGTTATTGTTCCTTTTCCATTGGTTAAATTAATAATGCTAGCTCCTATTATAGGGCCATCATCTGAAGAAACAATTCCGTTGATTATGGAATTTTGGGCTTGAGCCCAAAAGCAACTTATTGCAAAAAGCAACAGGTATAAATACCGCATAAAAATTATAGTTTAAAACAAGTGAGAATTAATTATTCCCTAAATGGATAGAAAATAACAGTTGTAAAAAAGGGCTGTTTTAAAGAGAAGGTGGGCCTCTGAATCTAATGTAACTAACTTGGGTTTTTCGAAGAGGAATATATTGAATGTCAAAAGATGAATTCAAAGGAATGATAAGCTGAAGTAGCCTTTTTAAGAAACCTGATAAAAATTGGTAGCTAATTGTTCTTAGG
>CAYOIL010000056.1:0-7291 GCA_964403985.1 uncultured Saprospiraceae bacterium | reverse complement strand
ATCAATTTTAGAAGATAAAATGTCTATTTCCTCTTCAAAATATAAGGTAGTAAGCTGCTTATATAACTGATTTGGTTGCCAATCTAAATTTTCAAACTCCTCTTTTCTCCAAGATTTCTTTTGGATACCAATCAGGTATGCTCCGCCGTTTTTATCACCACCAATCGTATTTTTATCCTGTTCAAAATTAGCAGCTGCTGTATTAAGATCGTTAATTGACAACATAGGACAATCGTAACCTACAACTATTATGTTGTCATAAGATTGAAAGGTATGATCAATGGCTTTGGTAAGATTATCTGTAAAATTGTTTTCTTTTTGATTATCGCTTAGGTGAAGTACAAATGGTAGACCACTACGTTTGATTGTAGCAATTGTGTTGGATTGCAGATTCTGAATTAATTTTAAAGAGACCGATTTTTTAGCATCTAATCTCTTGTATTTTAATTCTTCTGTGGCGGTTCTCGCGAAATAAAGAATACAAGTTTTGTTAAGCACAGTGTAAAGTAAGTAAAACTCTTAGAAAGTTTATTCATCAAGTGAGAGAAAATAAAGCATTGCGGACAATAATAATAAAGTATTCACTTGTACATTTAATGATTTTTGTAAAATACAGGTTTACTGCTGAACGCCTATAAATAATATTAATTTAACATTGCGAAAGCTATATTTGCCTTAGGAAAATTCAACCAAGGAATATGTCATGGGTATTTAGCCTTCTTAAAATAATTGGCGCATTAGCTTTTTTCATTTACGGAATGAAATTGATGAGCGATGGAGTACAGAGAGCTGCAGGAAGTCAACTGCGAAATATTCTTAAAAACATGACAAAGAATAGGTTTCTAGGTGTATTCACTGGATTTCTTACAACTAGTTTAGTCCAATCTTCTTCTGCCACAACTGTTATGACGGTTAGTTTTGTAAATGCTGGTCTATTAACTTTGGTTGAATCTGCTGGAGTTATGATGGGGGCGAATATAGGCACGACTATAACCGGTTGGTTGATTGCCACATTAACTTCATTATTTGCGGCTTCGGAGGGTACTTTAAAATTATCGTTGGATGTTTTATCGCTTCCCTTTTTCGCTTTTGGTGTTCCTATGGTTTTGAGTAATAGGAACAAAATCAAATATTGGGGCGAATTCATTATAGGATTTGCCATCTTGTTCCTTGGTTTAAGTTTTCTTAAAGACGCAGTTCCTGACTTTAGAGATAATCCTCAGGCGCTTGAATTCTTAAGTAGTTTTTCGAATTACGGATTTTTGTCAAGAGTTTTCTTTGTTTTTGTAGGAGCTTTAATAACTATAATCGTACAATCATCTTCTGCGGCAATGGCGATAACTATAGTGATGTGTACCCAAGGTTGGCTACCCTTTGAAATTGCAACTGCAATGATATTGGGAGAAAATATAGGAACTACAATTACAGCTGAAATAGCTTCATTAGTAGGAAATACGAATGCTAAAAGATCAGCTCGTATTCATTCACTATTCAACATTGTGGGCGTTACATGGATGGTGATTTTGATGCCTGTAATTCTTCCTTGGCTGCAATACTTTGTGCAAGAAGTGATGAATCAAGGAGATCCATTTACAGAATCTGGATCGATGGCTTTCGGACTTAGTTCATTTCATACCTTATTTAATTTGCTGAATGTTTTACTTCTCATAGGGTTCGTAAACTTCTTGGTTAAGATTGCGATAATGACTGTGCCACAATCAGCTGATGATGAGGACGAATCTACGAGATTAAAGTATATAGGAACAGCTGCATTAACACCTGAGTTAGCAATAGATGGATTACAAAAAGAAACGGCACATTTCGGTGAAGTAGTAAGTCGAATGTCGGGATTTTTAAAAGCTCTTATCAACGAAACCAATCCTAAAGCACAAAAGAAGTTGATCAAGAAAATCAAAAAATACGAGAAGATTACAGACAACATGGAAGAAGAGATCACTGATTATGTGACAAAACTTACGAGTAATAAAATCACTTTGGAAACAAGTCTGACGGTAAGAGCGGTGCTTAATATATGTAATGATCTGGAACGTATAGGAGATGTCTTTTTCCAAATGTCAAAAACTGTAGAGCAAAAGATAGAGAATAAGGCATATTTTATGCCTGAGCAAAGGAACAACATCAATTCAATGATTGAGATGGTTGACAAAGGTTTTGTAGAAATGTTACAAAATTTGAATAGAGACTATGATAAGGTGAGTAAAAATGATGCAGTTATTATTGAAAAACAGATCAACAAACTAAGGAAGAAGTTAAGAGATCATAACTTGAATAGGATAAGTGATGAAGATTATCATACGAAGTCGGCGTTTTATTACAAGGATTTATTTGTGGGATTAGAAACTATAGGGAATCACATAATTAATGTAACGGAGGCGATTGTAGGAGAGGTTTAATGGCTTTATTTTTTTGGGTTTAAAGCCCAAAATCAATTAGGATGAAATCAAGGAGAATGTGTATCAATTTCTTCGTACTACGAAAACTCCAAACATCTACAAACAATAAAACACAGCCTTTTTTCTTGCACTTAACGTGCTATAAACTTTCGATAAAATCAATCACAAGATCCGTTCCTTCTTGATCTAAAATTGAGGTTCCAATAAATGGCATTTCCATATCCAATAATTGATTTCTAATTCTTCTCTTTCGGTTTAAAATCCCTGTATCATCATTAGAAACAGAGTACCTAAAATCGTAGTCTTCGTTTGCTGCTTCGTCCCAAGCTGTAGGATTATGACAATGTGCACAATTAATTGCTAAATAAGCTCTTCCTCTATCTTGAAGAGAGGCATTTAAATCTGTATAATCTGCCATAGTAGGAATCGAAGTAACATCAAAAGAATTTAGAAGTCCTATTGTTTGAAAATGGCTTAACTGATTTACCGATAAACTATTACGCTCTACATTTTTATTTAGATTCAACAAAGTAGGACCAATAGGACGCATAGTTGAATTGGATTGATGACAAGAAGTACATTCGTTTTCGTCGGGAAAATGATACATTGTAGATAAGCTATTTCCGTTTTTATTTATCCAATTTATTTCAGTGTCTGCACCGTTTAACTGCAAAGTAGCTTCCGATTGCGCATCGTCCCATATATAAGTTGCAACATTCCATATATCGCTTTCTTTAATTAAAAGACGGGTTTCTAACACGACCTTATCTTTACTGGTATCTCTCTCATCAAGATAAAAATAGAAGGTTTTAACTATAATAGTACCATCAGGAAATTCTATTGACCCATCAGAATCTCTTTTCATTTCAGTTCCTTCAGGAATCTTTAAAAGTCTTTGTTTGTATGTGTAATCTGAAAAAAGTGAAGAGCTGAGTTCATATAAGTGAAAACCACTTTTAGGAATTAAGTCTGAGTTGACATTTTCATAAATATTGTAAGCAGCTAAGTTTTGCTCAAAATCAATGGACGAAGGATAATTAAAGTCTGGAATTTCAACTTCTCCAATATTTTCAAAAATCGTACATGAACAGATCGAAACTAGCAAGGCTAATACAATAAAATAATTTGTTTTGGACATAAAAATGCTCTTTGTATAATATAACGAATAAATAATAAAAACTAGTTTTCAAACTAAAAGATAGAGGTAAAAAAACTCGTACTACGTAATCTGCAAACAACTACAAACATTAAGTTTGAGCAAAATTTCTTGCACTTTTATCTAATTTTCAAAAAGAAACAATTTAACATTTTTCGATTTTTTTCATTCAAATCTTAAGGAAATGTTAAATTTCGTCATTTTTCTCGTACTACGTAATCTGCAAACACCCACCATTCATACATCTCACTCTTTTTTCTTACACATCTATCCTTTTTCCTATTCACCTCAATTCAATCGAATAGATTTTACTTAGATTTCTCCCTATTCCACAAAATCAAAGCCACTCTGTCTCTTCTTATTTACCTTCAAATTGAATACATCCGGTCGCGAATAATGACCCACTGGATCAAAATTCTGTCGCTCTTCCAATACCCTATTAAAATCCAATTCCGCTACAAATATGCCTTCTTTCATCGCAATAGGTTCTATGACCCAACTCCCATCTGGTGCTGCAATACAACTTCCGCCATTTGCCAAAACATCAGGAGCATTTGCTCTAAATAAATCTGCATGTGGAAAATCATCAGGAATGTCAGATTTTGAAAATAGACCACAAGAACTAATAACAAAAGACCTTCCCTCTTGTGCTAAAAATGGAGTTAATAATTCTGTATTTCTTACATTTCCTGGCCATATCGCTAGGTGTAAATCCTCCCCTTGACCATATAATGATGTTCGAGCTAAAGGCATCCAATTCTCCCAACAATTCAATCCTCCCATTGTAAACTTACCTACAGGAAAGACATTCAAGCCATGTCCATCACCTGGCGACCAACTTAATCGCTCTTCATAAGTAGGCATTAGTTTACGGTGAGCGTTTCGAAATTCTCCTTCACTATCTATATACATCATGGAACAATATAAACTATGCCCTCCCCTATTCTTAGCCCGCTCCATCGAACCAAATACAATATGCATTTTCTTTTCCTTTGCAACATCTTGTAATCTTTGAATGTCTCCATTCTCCGGTTGAATAGCTGATTTTAGATATTGAGCATGAATTTCTTTTTGAACGGAATTGTTGAACCTAGCCCCTTCTGTGTTTTCCAACCAAAAAGGATATCCAGGTAAAACTGATTCACCAAACACGCAAAGAATTGCCTCTTGTTTTGATGCTTCAATGATGAATGTTATCATTTTATCAATTGTAGCTTCTCGGTCGAGAAGAATACTTGACATTTGTACTACAGCAACAGTGAGATTTTCTTTCATGGACTAAATATAGGAAACAGCCACGAATGGAATCAATAATATGAGAAATATAAGAAGACATAAAAGCTAAAATTTTTGGGCTTAAAGCCCAAAAATTCTAACATTACCTCTTTTACATTTTTATCAACTTCGCTGATTGAATCGAAGTTCCAGATCTATACTTTACAAAATAAGTCCCTGCTGGTAAATCCGCTACTGAAAATCCTGCAACGTGGTTTCCTGGAGGATAATTTCCTCTTAATGGAGAACTTACTTTCTTTCCATCCATTGTATAGATTTCAATTTGGACAGTTGTTCCAAAACTAATGAATTCAATCTGTGCAAAATCCATCACTGGATTAGGAAATACTTTTATTAATTGTTGCCCATGAACAACATGTTCTTTTGTATCAACAAATCCACAAGGTGAATTTTTTACAAAAGGTAAATGTTCAAAATTCTGATACAATAAATTATCAACAGAAGATTGAGGTACACATAACCACTGAGCAAATAATGTAGAATAGACTTGACGGAAATCAAACTGCATATCCATATTATACCAATAATCTACACTATCAGGAATAACAGCATTTGTTCCTATTACTCCAGAATTTACATTACTTCCGAATAAAAACAATGGTGCTGATGTTCCGTGATCTGTTCCACCTGATGCATTACTAAGCACCCTTCTACCAAATTCAGAAAAAGTCATTCCTATCACACGATCATCTACTTGTAGTCCTTCTAAATCATCAGAAAATGCTTTAATAGCTGAACTTACATTTTTCAATAAATTAGCATGTTCTCCTTTTGTATGATCCGAAGCATCTACTTGTCCATCATGCGTGTCAAAAGATCCATACTCTACTAAGTATAATTTAGTTTGTAATCCTCCTGCTATTAATCTTGCAACAATTTTAAGCTGCTCTGCAAGCCAGTTGTCATCTGGATAATTTCCTTGAGACGGAACATTTTCTGCTGCTTGCTTTACTAGCTCACCATATACTTGAGACTGCTTCGCAACTAAACGTACATATTCTAATCTATTTCCCGCTTTTGTATTTGGAACGGGAGGATTCGTTTCTTCTATAAGCTCATAAAAATATTCAGGATCATTTATTACCATCCCCATATTATTAGAGGCTCCCTGGAACAACATTGAACTGCTGTATCCAATCTCTATTGCTAAAGGATGTGGACTATCAGTATTAGGATAATCGGCAGGATAATTAGGATGTGCATCTTCTAAATATCTACCCGTCCATCCACTTGAAATGATTTGGTCTGAACTTGATCCACTCATCCAAATATCGGTTGATCTAAAGTGAGAAAAATCAGGATCTGGATAGCCAACATTTTGTACAACTGTTAACTTTCCTTCATCATACATTTCTTTTAGTTCTGTCATTGATGGATGCAGACCAACGTCAGCATCGTTTAATTTCAATAACTGATTTTCAGGTATTAAAACATTTTCTCTTGCTTTTGACAGATTACTTAATTGATCTAATGGAACGACAGTGTTTAATCCATCATTTCCACCGGATAGATAGACCATAACAATTACCTTATCAGTATCATTAGCTAGCTGTAATGCTTGAGCGAAATTGGTCATCTCCAAAGATTTAAAACCAACTCCTCCTGCTATTGTGGGTAAAACTAAACCCGACGCTGTATTTTTTAAAAATTTTCTTCTACGCATGATAAATCGTTTTACTTCAGTTGAAATTCTGATAGGTTAAATAATCGTTGAAGAGCTCCTCTTAATCTATTATAAACAATAGCAGTAGCTCCTGCATCATCTTCATCTGCTAGCCATGAATTCCAAGCATTAGTCCAATAGAAATCTTCTGATTGCCCAGATAATAAAATGCCTTTAATACCTTGTTTCACTTCATCATTAATTGGTGTTCCAAAAAATAAATCTTCGATTTCTTGAAGTAGAGCATTTGGATCACCTGGATTGTCAAGTGTTTTTGCAAAGCCCAAAATATCTACTTCTACTCTTCCTCCATCTCTATACCAGAATCCCCAATATAAAAATGTATCAACGTATGATATTCTTCTTACGATAGTATTAGTCGTTACCCAAGATTTATCAAACGTAGGTGTTTGGTAGTATGCAGGCCATCCAGCAACATTGGGAGGATCACCTATTTGCATTCCCCAGTTACTCATGTTCCACATGATGTTTCTATTGACTAAAAACGTTTCATTTATCTCATCTTCTTCATCGAAAGGACATTCAACATTCATTCCTCTCCACCAACCTACAAGCACATCAACTGGAGTTTTTATAATTGCTCCATAATTCACATCATCATAAAAATGATCACTTAGCAATAACTCCTGAACAACAGGCTTTATCACATAATCATTATCTCTTAATGTTTGAGCCAGTGGTTGAATAATATTTTCTTCTGTCCACTCATCTATTGTTGCAAAAACAAAGAATGTATAAAGC
>CAYOIL010000055.1:15792-18338 GCA_964403985.1 uncultured Saprospiraceae bacterium | reverse complement strand
ATGTACGTTCGTTAAACCTATTTTGAAAGCCTGTTACAAAAATTTCATTTAATGGATTTATCGCATTAAGTCTTTCTATTCCAAGTTTGAAATTAAAAGCTTGATGAGAATTAAACTCTCCCACCCCATTTGGTTTTGAATAGCTAGGAAATAATAGATTAACTTTTTCATCAACAACATAAAATTTACGGGTAAATGCTACCGTATTGTCTGAATCATAAACAACAAGTAAATAGTTACCTGTCCATTGAAAGTTAATATCGGAATTGGGGAATGTAAAGTTGTAATTGGTATAATTTACAATGGTTCTAATAGAACTCCCAAAATTTTCAATCTGCAATTCTTGGGGTCCGTTTAAATACTCACTGACTTCGATATTTTTAGTGAATTTCCAATTTCTATCGCAATGGACAACAGTATAATAATAGTCAATATACTCTCCATAATGATCATCAAATCCAACATAAAAAGTTCCAGTTTTCCTTTCAATTATTGGCATACTCAGTTCATCACCTTGATTATAGAATGATATAGTTTTTATATAGTCGTGATAGATTGTATCTACCACTGGAAGATCATAGATATCATCAGGTTGTGCTATTAATTGAACACTAAAAAATATAAAAAGGATAAAAATATGAAAGCGAATCATGTATATTATTTATTATACTTTAGCCTTCTCTATATGTTAATAAGTCTGGCTATTTAAGGCATTTCTGCATATATGTAACAAGTATATACCTTATTACTGTATTAACGAAAAGTTAAACCCGAATTATATATTTATAAAGTTATTGGCCTATAATTAACGATATTGAATAAAATAAGTGGGCTATTAAAATTACGGTTTATGATAGAAATTCTAAGTAAATAAAACATCGATTAAGTCTTTTCTAAGCATTGCTTTGTTATAACCTTTGTCTACATAAGGTGTAACAAGAATTCTCAATTCAAAGCCTTTATTTATAATTTTTATTGTTCCGAAAAGTTGCTTCCCATGAACTCTAGATTTCACTGAAGCTTGCAGCAAAATTTCTGTTCCTAATTCTCTATTTACTCTATACCCAAATTCAGTCAATTGAAATCGCAAAAACTCGATAAAGAAATCATGGTCTTTGGGGGGAAGATTATTTTTAGTTGCAATGATAAAGCCGTAGTTTCTTTCTAAAGTTACATTTATAGCAACAAGTGAGGCTTGATTGTTTTGCAACAAATCAAGCCTCACTTGTTCAAGAAATTGAATGATATGATCATTCGATTTCCATTCATATATTTTTTCTTCCACTACATCTTAACAACTTTTCTATAGGCAATTGTTTCATCATTTTCCATAATTCTCACATAATATATTCCTGATATTAAATTTACTGTAGAAATTTCATAGTTTGAAGCAGAATTTAAGCGTTCACTCTTAATCACTGAACCTAACTGATTGTATATTTCGTATGAAATTTTGTTATCAACGATATTCGAATTCAATTTCAATATTAGAACATCATTAAATGGATTAGGGTATAGAAGGATTGTATTTTCTAACTCCACGATTGAATTTACACATTGAGTCATAATAACAATAGGTGTTGTATATTCAGTAAAATCATTCCCACACATTGTTCTTGTTCTGAATTCATATTCTGTACAATTCTCTAAAGCCTCAACCGTAAACTCTTCATTGTCTATAAGAATCTCTGTCCAATCAGTTTCTCCTACTTTTCTGTAAGAAAGATAACTTGCATCAACATTTAAATTCGTACTTAATTGAATGCCAATTTCAGATGAATTCGTGAAAGTAGTATCTACAATTGTGATGCCTGTACATGAAAATTCTACAATATTTACGCAATAATCCTCTGTTTCTCCAAAAGCAGAAAAATCTTCAGTAGTACATGGATCTGGTTGAGTATTGTATCGCATAGAAACCCTCATCCGTATATTTCCTAGTGCTGTCTCATCAGGAATATCAACTTGCGTAATTAATGCTTCTGTAATTTCATTTTCTTCAAGTACTTTTTCTGAATCATCAAATTCACCATTTTGGTTGAAATCCATCCAAACTGCAAAAGATTCTTCAAAAACATTTCCTACATATTCAGGAACAAGAGTCATCATATAGCTTCCTCCTTCCATTAATTCTGTTGAAGCTAAGTTTGTAAAATCACCATAGCCATTATCACTTAAACTAAGATTTTCTAAATCATTAATACTAACTAATGCTAAATGTTCTTCTGTTGCATTATATCCTAGTACTTCACAATAAGGAAGACTCTTACAAGGATCATCACAATTAGGTACAAATAATTCTATACTTTCAGAATATACAGGAGAAGCTAAAATACAAACAGTCTGAACTTGAAATTCATAAGCTGAACAATTCTCTAATGAACTAATCTCAATCGATAAATCCATTGTACTTATTTCAGTCCAGTCTTCAGTTCCCACAATTCTATATCTCACATTATATGATAAAGCAGCTTCTACTCCTGACCAATTTATTACAGCGTTGAACTCTTCATTTAAATCTCCAGAAAATTCTTCAGGATTAAAAC
>CAYOIL010000055.1:4682-15782 GCA_964403985.1 uncultured Saprospiraceae bacterium | reverse complement strand
ATGTAATGGTTTGAATTTGCCCCCATTCTCCATCAATATTATCACATAAGTTTTGTAACTGAAATTCATATTCAGTGCACAATTCTGTATCTAATATTGACGCTGAATTTCCACTATTTTCAATTTCTATCCAATCTGTTTCTCCTTTAACTCTATATCTAAAATTCGTAGTATTTACGGTATCGCTAACTGTCCAACTTAAATCAATTCCATCTTCTGAAACGGTCGATTCTATCGAAAACGGTGATAAGCAATCACCGCAATATTGAGAAATCAAAAGCTCAAGTGTATTATTTACATTTAATCTACCTCCAGTTGTTGTTATTCCTTCAAGAGATTCATTGGGATCTGTTCCATCATATATAACTTGTTTAACTAATAAAGCGGCTTCTCCTGGGTTTGACTTTGCTAAATCCATAAGGTTTGCACAAGGCAAAGAATAAGCTAATGCAACAGTTCCTGTTACATGTGGTGTTGCTCCTGAAGTTCCTCCAAATCCACCAAATCCTCCACCAGAAGTAACTGTCCAAGTTTGTTGACCAAACGCTCCTAAATCAATTGTTTCTAAACCATATCCTGCTCCAGTCACTTTAGTATCTGTTCTATTCATATTAGTAACAGATATTAAATAATCAGAAGAACAAGCTGTAGGTAAATCTCCTATTTCATCAACATTCTGATTTCCATTTATAGTAGCTCCACAACTTATAATCCCTTCAAGACCCAAAGTATCATAAAAAGCACACCATAATGGAGCATCTGCAGGTTGACCAAAATCAACTCCCCATGATGCATTCGTACTAACGACAAAAGCTCCTTCAGCGCCATCCGTTTCATTATACTTTCTTCTAAAAGCTAAAGGATATGAATATGCCTCTATCACTTCTGATTCTACTCCAGTTCCTCCTCTTACAATCATTAATTTCACGTTCCAATTAACTCCAGCTACACCAAAACCATCATTACCCCTTGCTCCTATAATACCTGTAACTGGTGTTCCATGTCCACCTCCTATATATACATTATCTGAGCCTGCACTTGTATTCCATCCTCTATAATCATCGACAAACCCATTATTATCATCATCTATTCCATTGTCTGGTATTTCAGCATGATTAATAAATAAATTGGGAAGAATATCCGGATGATCATTGTCAATTCCATCATCTATTATACAAGCAACTATGGTATCGCCCATTGATGTTATTCCTCCTGTAGCATAGTCCCATGCCTCTGGCATATCTATATCAGCTCCTACAACTCCTCCATCTTGACCATTATTGACATACTGCCATTGATTTGGGAATTCAGGGTCATTTGGAATATTTTGTCTTAAGGTTACAAAGTGATTATGTTGTGCAACTTCAACTTTAGGATGCATCAAAAGATCTCTTAAAACCTGTCCATCTCTTAATGTTGTATAATCAAAATTGACTGTGTAAATATTTAAAATGGGGCTTATCTTTTTTTCTAAATCTATAGAATATCCATATCGATAATCAAAATCTCTTATAACAGATTCGATATCAGTTTCTGCATCTATTTGGACAATAAATTGGCCTTGAACAAAATCTAATTTTTGGGCTTGAGCCCAAAATGCGAAAAAGAAACATAATGGTAAAAGTATTGATCGTAAACTCCTTGAAATATGCATTGTAGATTCTTTGATGGACAAAAAGTAATAAGCGTATAATAACTTTGATTGTAGTAAATCAAAATTAAAACTTACAACATGCACATATATATAAAAATATATCTTGCCTTTAAATGAATAGGCTAATTAAAATCGTCGCATTGAAAACAAGCTTTACAATTTAGCTTAGTTAGTATAACTTAATTACCATCAGACGACTCAGTATTTGTCTCTATTTGTTGGGGTGAATTCCTTTCTTGCAATTCTGTACCTTTTTCATTAATACTCTCGAAAGTATCAACTGTTTTATCCCAAAATTCTCTAAATATAGGCTTTAATGTTTCAGCCTCTGCTCTTGCTTTTCCAGGTACTTGTTCTAACATGTAGTAGCTAAAAGAATCATCCTTTTGTGTTTCGGACAACAATCTAGCGCTATTCGCAAATGAAACAGCGAAACTATATAGAATACCAAAAAAAACAGCCATCACTGAACCACCAAATAATTTGTTCATAAAATTGATACCTGTCTTTTTCATTAGGCTTTCTATCTTGTTTCCTATAAAACGAATAAGAACAATCACAATAACAAAAGTCAATATGAAACCTACAATGTAAGCTAACTTAGGGTTATTGGGAAAAATACTTTCAAGTCCTGAAATGGCTAAAGGAGATAATTTCATCGCCGCTATAATCCCTATTAAAATAGAAACTAAAGAAAACAATGTTTTAATAATTCCTTTTGAATAACCATATAGAAATCCTAAAACTAGAGTTAAACCTAAAATAATATCAATATACATGCTGAAAGTGTTTAAAGTAAAGTCTTGTGATTTTAACCGTAAAGGTAGAAATAATTAAAAAATCAACATTATTATATCTACTTACTAAGGTATTCTATGTACAGACTAACATTCTTGTAACACAGAATAGATTTATTTTAGTTGATAAAAAATGGAAAATATGGTTAAATAAACTTTAAAATCTATTGAAACATGAATATTTCATGATCAAAAAGGGGTTATCTCATTGTAAATTAATAGCTTATATAGGGAAATATGTTAAGTATTTTTATTTAAAGTTCCTTATTTAGTAGATTTTACGATATTTACCAAATAGATATAATAATTTGAAATATTTATTAACAATTTTCTTAGCCTTAGTTGCATTTTCGCAAACCATTAGCGCACAATCTGTTACAGACACTTTGCCTACTGTATTTTTAATTGGAGAGTATGAAAAACAGTATAATGAGATGATCTCTGATGCGCCAGATTTATTAATGACGGTATGCAAAAACGACATGGATAAGGCATATTCTTTGTGGCTTTCGTTTTTGGTCGGTTTAGAAAAATACGCAATTGAAAATGAAGTTAATATTAATGGAGTAAAAGTCTGGATTAATGTGTTTTGGGATGAGAATGGCAATATTAAACACATCGCTTATTACCCAAAACCAAATTCTATCAACATGGAATACAATGTTCTTGCGGCAGTTCTTAAAGAATATACTAAGAACTATAGTCTAGAGTTAGAAAATGAAAAAATGTTTGCACATTATGGAAGCGCAAGTTTCCCTAGCTTTATTACTACTACTAAAAAGGAAGAGAAGTAAGCAGCTTTTCATTTTCTGCTGTCTTCTTTTGACTATACATCTAATCTTTCTACGAAATTTCTTAAAATACTGCATATGACTTTTTCCCGTATCGTGTTTTTGAATATTGTATTTTTTCTTTCGTTTTCAGGGGCTTTCGCCCAAAAATCATATGTAACTATAGCCGAAGCTTCGAAAAAAGTAATTAAAAAATTTGAAAAAGCAAAGCAGATTTCACTTCAACTAGAAACGGAAAAAAAGAAATCCAAATTAGTAGAAATCATTTCCGACGAGCCAATTCTTATAGATGCTTTGATAGAATTAGCAAAGGTTTCTTATTATGAAAAAGATTATGATGCAGCTGAAAGTTATATTTCTGAAGCAATAAATAATACACCTGATAATACGCCTGAATTATTCAACATCTATGCTGGGATATGTAAAGCAAAAGAAGATTTTGAATGTGAAAAAGAGAATTTATTGAAATACACAGACAATGAAATTCCTTTTAAAAAAAGAAGAACAGCAGAATTAAGGCTTAATAAGCTACAAGAGATGTCAATGATAATTGAGAATGCAGCTCCTGTGGAATTAGAAAAAATGAGCTATAATATAAATAGTGAGGAATATGCTGAGTATAAACCTGTATTATCCACTAATGATTCAACCATAGTTTTTACAAGAAGAATAAATGGTCAAGAAGACTTTTATCAATCGGAGTTAACGTCTAAAGGATGGACAATAGCAGAGCCTATTGTTGAAATTAATACAGCCGGAAATGAAGGTGCTCACGCAATTTCACCAGATGGGAAATACATGATTTTCACACGATGTGATGCCCCGAAAAGATATAGAAGTTGTGACTTATATATTTCGTTAAGAAAAGATGGAAAATGGGCAGAAGCAAAGTATATGGGGATAGTTAATACCGAATCTTGGGAATCGCAAGCTGCGTTTTCACCAGATGGAAAGACAGTATATTTTAGTAGTTCGCGAGAAGGAGGAATAGGCTCGAAAGACCTTTACTCTATTTCTAATGAAAATAATGAATGGGGTGAAGTGACTAACCTAGGTGAAGTAATTAATACAAAAGGAAATGAAGAGAGCCCATACATTCATCCAGATGGGCGTACATTATATTTTATGAGTACCGGACATCCTGGCTTAGGAGGATATGATTTATTTATAAGCAATAAACGTCTGGACGGGACTTGGACCAAACCTAGAAACATGGGCCCTTCTATAAATTCTACTCAAGATGAAGGGGGACTTTTTGTGGACTTGAAAGGAAAATATGCTTATTATTCCAAAACCGATAAAACAGAGAAAGGGCTAATTAGCGATATTTATCGATTTGAATTACCTCAAAAATTCAAGCCTGAACCAGTAAGTTATATCAATATTAAAGTTATAGATGCGCAAACTAAAACCCCTATTGCTGCCACACTTCTACTAAAAAACAAAAATGAAAGGCTCCCGAAAAGTCTTAAAATCCCAACATCTGGAATTATTGAAATAATTTACCCGAATGAAGTTTATGAGGTAACAATTGAGAAAAAAGGATACCTATTCTTTTCTGACAATATTAATCCAGAATTCAGAAGCAAACCTGATGCACCTATTGTTTACACTGTAGAGTTACAAGTACTTCCTACTAAAGAAGAAGTTGTTAAAAATGAAGAAGTTATTCTTCGTAATATCTATTTTGAAACAGGAAAAGCAAGACTTTTATCTACATCTTATACAGAGCTAGATCGCTTGAGTTCTTTATTAAAAACGCAAGAAGATTTAAAAATTGAAATATTAGGGCACACAGATGGAGTAGGTAATGATGAGGATAATTTACTTTTGTCCCAAAAAAGAGCAAATGCCGTAAAGTCCTATTTGGTATCAAAAGAAATTAACTCAAGTAGAATCCAAACAAAAGCTTTGGGCGAAAGCCAACCGATTGCAGATAATGAAACAGAAGAAGGACGTGCTAAAAACAGAAGAATCTCTTTTCGTTTGCTGTAGAATTAAAATGGATTAAGAAATGGGTAGAAGAAGAAACAAACGAAGAATAGCTGAAGGAATTAAGTTAAGTGGAATTGCAGATAAAGGAAAAGCAGTAGGTAGAGATGAAAAAGGCCAAGTTTATTTCCTTGATGGAGGCGTACCTGGAGACCTTGTAAACGCTGTAATTTTACGAAAGAAAAAAGGAGTTCCTTTCGGAAATGTAAGTGAAATTATAGAATCTTCTCCTGATCGGATACAGGCATTTTGTAAACATTTTGATTTATGTGGCGGATGTAAATGGCAAAATCTTAGCTATGAGATGCAACTTCATCACAAAGAATTACAAGTCAAAAACGCCATACAAAGAATTGCTGGTTTAGAAGCAGATCAATGGGAAGAAGTTCTTGCTTGTAGTCAAACGAAACATTACCGTAACAAACTAGAATATAGTTTTTCATCAGCTCGATGGATGACCGAAGAAGAAATAGAAAGTGGTGAAGAAATAGAGGATAAAAAAGGTCTAGGTTTCAATAAAAGTGGAACTTTTGACAAGGTTATTGATCTACAAGAATGCTTTTTACAACCCGCTCCAAGTAATGAAATAAGAAATTGGCTAAGAGAATACACAAGATCAGATGATTTTCAGTATTACAATTCTAGATCCAAAAAAGGTTGGTTACGTAACATCATGCTCCGTAACAATAGAGAAGGTGAATTCATGGTTTTACTATCAGTTGCTCATAAAAACGAAGATCAATTGTTTCCTCTTCTTGATGCAATGAAAGAAGAATTCCCTCAAATTTCTAGTATTTATTATGTGATAAGTGATAAAGTAAATTCAATAACTATCGATTTGCCCTATCATCATTATTTCGGTAAAGAAGTACTAGATGAAAGACTTGGAGATGTGAAATTTCATATTGGCCCAAAATCATTTTTTCAGACCAATACGTTACAAGCAGAAAAATTATATGATGTTGTAAAGGACTATGCTGAATTCGAAGGAACAGAGAATGTGTATGATCTGTATACAGGATTGGGAAGTATTGCTTTATACGTTGCTGACTCTGTTCAATCTATCACCGGAATTGAAGAAATAAAGGAAGCTATTTATTATGCAGATCAGAACAAAGAGTTGAATACTATTGAAAATGCTAGATTCTATGCTGGCGATGTTAAAGATATTCTAACAGACACATTTATTGAAAAACATGGAAAAGCTGATATTATAATTACAGACCCTCCGAGAGTAGGAATGCACAAGGATGTTGTAGAAACTATACTTCGTGCTGAACCAAAAAAGATTGTTTATGTTTCATGTAATCCTGCAACACAAGCGCGGGATATTAATTTATTAAGTGAAAAATATACAGTTAAAAAAATTAGAGCAGTAGATATGTTTCCGCACACTCACCATGTAGAAACTGTTGCTCTATTAATTCGAAAATAAATGAAAAAAGAAGCCGAAAAACATTCAGCTGAAAAATTCCTACTACTTGAAGAGGAATTGAATGTATATAAAAAAATAATGTTTGATGCATCACAGGTTATCATTGACCAAGATGTGTCGGAATATCCAGTATTTGTTGCTCATCAACAGAATATGGAAATAGGATTACTCATAGCAGAACGAGGAAAAGTAAAAGGCAACTGGACGATTCATGCAACTACTTTGGAAGAACTGGTTTACAAGCAGATTGTTCAAGAAGAAAATATTGAAGAATTTAAAAGAGTCTTTCGTAATCCTGATGATAATGTATGTGTATTTGTGTTATCAGAACTAGGGGCGCAATTTGTTTTTCTTCAACGGTAATAAGTCGATAATTTTCAAGTCATTTTCAAGTAAAAATTTTGGGCTTTAAGCCCAAAAAAATTAGTAAAATACTTCTTCATTGGTGTTTAAATAAAAGAAAGTAACCGATAATCTTAACATTTCAACCGTTACTCTGAAATTTTACTGAATAGTAAATACTTCTGTTAATATTGTATTCGATAACAATTGCATTATTACCAAAAGATTTTTTCTTAAAACAAGTAAAATGAATCTTCAATACAAGCCTTTCAGCAATAATGTTTTATACCCTTTAAATAAAGAAACTACAGCTGAAAAACCCCTTACTAATTTTTTAAAAGTAGCATTTAATAAAGGTATTTACATTATTAGATTTAGTGAGATAGTATATCTTAAAAGCGAATCTTCGTATACAATGATCTATCTAGAAAATGGAAAAAAAATTCTTAGTTCTAACACCTTAAAATGTTATGAAGAATTATTACCAGCTAATGAATTCATAAGAGTACATCGTTCTTTTATTATCCCTTTATCTAAAGTAGAAGTCATATATAACTCTCCTAGTAAAGTTCAAGTAAAAGGTAACCTAATTCCAGTGTCTAAAAATAGTATAAGAAACCTTAAAAGCTTTTTCTGCTAAGCTAAAAAGGTGTGTTTCTTATTTTATAAATTCCATTCATAGAAATTGGCAGTAATATTCCTCGTCATCCCAACTGAAGGATAAAGATGATTCCCGACTTCATTTGTTTTTCCTGTCTCGAGAATAAAGCCACAAGCATTTGTATCTTTTACAAGTTGTTTCGCTCTATTAATAAGAAGCTTAGAAATACCTTGTTTACGGAAAGCTTTATCTACAAATAAATCATTAAGAAGCCATAACTTCTTCATACGTGTAGAAGAAAACAATGGATATAATTGTGTAAATCCCATTAATTCCCCCTTTTCATTTTCACAAATAAATATACTGGAATCTTGGAGCTTTAATCTATCTTCAATAAAGGTTTTTGCCCCTTCAATGTCCGAATCTTTCTTATAAAAAAGTCTATATCCATTAAATAAAATTGACAATTGTTGAATGTCATTTTTTACTACTTCACGAACTATCATCTTGATTTTTAACAAAGATAAAATATAAAAGAAAGATATTTTCTTACTTGACAAAACTATTGACCAATCAATTGATTTTGAAAATTTGTATATAAATAAGGTTTCCAAAACATTAAAAATCTATATTTAGAACGAAATTACAAACCAAGTCCCTTTTTATGAATAAAACAGAAGTTTACACTTTGTTTTCCGATTTTGATTTACAATTATTTGCATCAGGAAATCATACACAATTGTATGAAAAATTTGGGGCCCACCCCATAAATAAAGATGGTATTGAGGGTGTATACTTTTCAGTGTTTGCTCCAGCTGCAAAAGAAGTAAGTGTTATTGGTAACTTTAATTATTGGAATGGTGCAGAACATAAACTTAATGTTCAGTGGAATGGAAGTGGAATATGGGAAGGTTTTATTCCTGGTCTTAAAATAAACGAATTATATAAATACCGTATTTTATCTAATCACGACGATGTTATAAGAGAAAAAGCAGATCCATATGCAAGAAAATGTGAAATGCCACCCAAATCAGCAAGTGTAATTGCGACAAATGACTATAAGTGGAAGGATAAAAAATGGATGGAGAAAAGACATGAAAATAATAGTCTTGAAGCTCCATATTTAGTGTATGAGTGTCATATAGGAAGTTGGAAAAAGAAAGAAAATGGAACTCGATCTTTACATTACATCGAATTAGCTGAAGAGCTTGTTCAATATGTCAAAGAAATGGGTTATACTCATGTAGAATTAATGCCTGTGATGGAACATCCTTATTATCCATCATGGGGGTATTTATGTACTTCTTATTTCGCACCTACAGCCAGATATGGAGATCCGGAAGAACTAAAAGCATTAATCGATGCTTTCCATCAAGAAAGAATAGGCGTAATATTGGACTGGGTTCCAGCTCATTTCCCAAATGATGAGTCTGCTCTTGCGATGTTTGATGGATCAGCCCTATATGAACATCCTGATCGAGCCAAAGGATTTCATCCTGATTGGAATAGTTTGATTTTTAATTTTGAAAGAGAACAAATACGCTCTTTCTTGCTATCCAGCGCTCATTTTTGGCTTGATGAATATCACATTGATGGTTTACGAGTTGATGCAGTCGCTTCTATGCTTTACCTCGATTATTCTCGAGAAGAAGGAGAATGGTCGCCGAACATTCACGGTGGAAACGAATATCTCGCTGCTGTGGACTTTATCAAAGAATTAAATAAATCAGTCTATGGAAGATTCCCTGATGTACAAATGATTGCAGAAGAATCAACTGCCTTTCCAGGAGTTACAAGGCCAGTACATGAAGGTGGGCTAGGTTTCGGCATGAAATGGATGATGGGCTGGATGAATGATACATTAGAGTATTTCAGTAAAGATCCCGTTCATAGAAAATTTCATCAAGGAGATATTAGTCGATCTTTAACTTATGCTTTCTCCGAAAATTATGTTCTACCTCTTTCTCATGATGAAGTTGTGCATGGAAAAGAATCCATAATTTCAAAAATGCCTGGAGATGAATGGCAAAGATTTGCCAATACAAGACTCCTTTATTTATACATGTATACTCATCCCGGTCAGAAATTACTTTTCATGGGAAATGATATAGGTCAGACTAGCGAGTGGAATGTAGATGAGTCAATTCCTTGGCATTTGTTGGATTATGATCCGCACAAAGGACTTCAACAATTTATTAAATCTTTAAATGCCTTTTTCAAAAAAGAAGAAGCTCTATATAAAGAAAATTATACTCCAAAAGGTTGGGAATGGATCGATTATTCAGATAGTCAAAATTCCGTTTTGGCTTACATTAGGAAAGGGGCAGGAGAAGAGATAATTATTGTCTGCAATTTCACTCCAACTGTTTTAAAAGACTATAGAATAGGTGTAAATCATAAAGGGATGTATAGTGAAATTTTCAATTCTGACGATTCTAAATTTTGGGGATCTTCAATAGGAAATGGATTAGAAATTCACTCGGATTCCATCCAATCTCATAATAGAAAAGAATCTCTAAGTTTAACTTTACCGCCACTTGCTGGTATTATTCTTAAAAGAAAAAAATAATGAAGGTATTACATATTTCTACTGAGTGTTATCCAGCTGCAAAGGCAGGTGGCATGGGTGATGTAGTAGGTGCTTTACCTATTTTTTTGCCTCAGTACACAGTAGATGCTTCAGTTATTATTCCTAAGTATCAGACAAAATGGATTAAAAGTAAAAAGTGGAAAAAGTTGCATACCATTTCCCTACAGCTTGGAAAAGAAAAGTATAAAAGTTCAATTGAATTATTAGAAGATAATGATTTAGGATTTCCGCTTTATACGGTTAATATTCCTGGTCTATTTGATAGAGAGTCTATTTATTTAGACTCTGATGGAGAGGGCTATTCTGATGAAATTCCTAGATATATTGCTTTTCAAAGAACTGTTCTTGATTGGTTATTGATAGAAAATGATTTTAAGATACTTCATTGTCACGATCATATGACTGGCTTAATTACTTTTATGATCAAGTATTGTGATAAATATAAACCATTAAAACACCTGTCTACTATTTTCACTATTCATAATGGTCAATATAGAGGAATAATGGATTGGGAATGGAAAGAATTACTCCCTTCTTATGAAGAAAAAAATGGAGGAGTCCTTGACTGGGATGGAAAGATTAATAGCTTAGCCACTGCCATAAAATGCAGTCATGCTTATACAACGGTATCGCCTTCTTACATGCTAGAATTGATTGAAAATTCCGATTCACTTACTCCTCTTATGAAATCAGAAGAATATAAAGCAGTAGGAATTATAAATGGAATAGATGACATTAGTTGGGATCCATCAACAGATGATAAGTTAGATTATAACATTAAAAAAAGCATATCATATTTCAAATCAAAAAATAAAAAGGCACTAGCAGATACATACAGTTTTGATTCTTCATCGATATTAATAGGGTTTATAGGGAGGTTTGCTTATCAAAAAGGTGC
>CAYOIL010000055.1:315-4672 GCA_964403985.1 uncultured Saprospiraceae bacterium | reverse complement strand
TAGCAAGAGCTTATGATGAAATATTAGAAAAAGATAAGAAATTTCATTTTTTCATTCTTGGTTCCGGAGATAAAAATCTAGAAAGTGAAGTGTTACAATTACAAGAAAAATTCCCTAAGAATGTTACTGCTGTAATTGCTTATAATGAAACATTAGCTCACCGAGTTTATGCATCTTGTGATTTTCTAATTATGCCATCAAGATTTGAACCATGTGGTTTGAACCAAATGTATTCTATGCGGTATGGAACAATTCCAATTGTAAGACATACTGGTGGATTAAAAGATACAGTACCCGACATAGGAGATGATGGTTTTGGAATTTCCTTTATCCAAGACAATGTAAAAGACATAGTATATTCTTTACATAGAGCAAAAGAGCTATACAAGAACAAAAATGCTTTCAATGTAGTAAGAGAGAAAATTATGAATTTAAATTTCAGCTGGTCAAACTCAGCTAAGCTATATTCCAAACTTTATAAAAAAATAACAAAATGATGAACCTTAATGATAATACAATTGCACTCATTTTAGGAGGAGGAGTAGGTAGTAGGCTATATCCATTAACAAAAAACAGATCCAAACCAGCTGTCCCTATTGTTGGAAAATATAGATTAATTGACATACCTATTAGCAATTGTATAAATAGCGATATTAGAAGAATGTATGTATTAACCCAGTTTAATTCTGCTTCTTTGAATAAGCACATTAAGAATACCTATCGATTCGATAGATTCAGTAATGCCTTTGTAGATATAATGGCTGCCCAACAAACTCCTGATACAGTAGATTGGTTTCAAGGAACAGCTGATGCAGTTAGAAAAACTCAAATGGAAATGGCTAAAGTTGATTACGAATATGTAATCATTTTATCAGGAGATCAGCTATATCAAATGGATATTGAAAAATTCATGACTCAGCATATCAATTCAAATGCAGATCTTACTGTTGCTACGATTCCAGTCAACTCCAAAGATGCTACAGGATTCGGTATTATGAAAGTAGATGAGGAAAATGAGATTCATAAATTTATTGAAAAACCAGCTTCAGATATATTATCAGCTTGGACTTCTCCGGTATCAGAAAAAATGAAAGGAGAAGGGAAAGAATACCTTGCATCGATGGGAATCTATGTTTTCAAAAAAGAAATACTAGATCATTTATTATCTACCTTAAGTAAGGCTAATGATTTTGGAAAAGAAATAATACCTTATGCTGTAAACAAGGAAGAGTTTAAAGTACAGAGTTATCCTTTTGAAGGCTATTGGACAGACATAGGAAGTATACCTTCTTTTTATGAAGCAAACTTAAAATTAACA
The DNA here is from genome assembly GCA_964403985.1 of uncultured Saprospiraceae bacterium. GTDB lineage: Bacteria > Bacteroidota > Bacteroidia > Chitinophagales > Saprospiraceae > JAHDFB01. Next base: position 3,354 of record CAYOIL010000055.1, on the reverse strand, counting down.
GATTATCTACCTGAATATCATTTATATGATAATGTGAAAAAATTATTCTCTAGAGCTAGAGCACTTGCTCCTTCTAAGTTTTTCGGAACAACCATTAATCATGGACTAATATCGGATGGTTGTATCTGTCATGCTGCAGAGATCAGCAATTCCGTTTTAGGAATACGTTCTAGAGTGGGAAAAGGAACGATTATTCGTGATTCTATAATAATGGGATTAGATTATTATCAGACGTTAAACGACATGAATGAACTTGATCAGAATGAACTATTAGGAATAGGTAATAATTGTTTTATAAAACGAACCATAATTGACAAGAATGTTAAGATAGGGCACAATGTTGATATTGTAGGAGGTGAAGGCTTAGAAGACACTGAAACCCCTGAATATTGCATAAGAGAAGGAATTATAATCTTGAAAAAAGGAGCAGTAATTTCTAGCGGTGAAAAAATAGGCTTAAAAAGTTAAATAATAAGTAGTTAGAGTTCATCTTCTTTTGTTTCTTTGCAGTCACAAATCACAAACATATGTCACCAGACTATTCAAATAAATTCACAGAGAAAGAATTTTATCCTGGAAAAATACTCAACGTTTCTCAAGAAAATGAAATAATTACAATTACATCAGAAAATGATGTGAAATTATTCATTTATATTATTTCTGAGCATATTTTCAGATTCAGATATTCCACAGATGGATATTTTGAAAATGATTTTTCTTATGCTATTGATCCAAAATATATTAAAACACCTGGGTCTGTTTCTTTAAAAGAAGAAGAAAAATATTATAGTGTTTCCACACCATCATTAGTTTGCCATATTGAAAAATCAACAATGGGAATCAGCATGCTAGATGCAAATGGAGTTCTTATCAATAAGCATGAAAAAGGATTTCACTGGGAAGAAAACAAAGAATATGGTGGGAACATAGTGAAAATGTCTAAGATTTCTCAACCTCATGAAGCTTTTTATGGCCTAGGAGATAAACCCACTGATTTAAATATTCGAGGTAAGAGATTTGTTAATTGGGGAACTGATAACTACGGTTACAATAAGAACAGTGATCCACTTTACAAAAACCTTCCTATATATTATGGATTACATAATAATATAGGATACGGTATATTCTTTGATAATTCATTTAGAGCACATTTTGATTTCGGAAGTGAACGAAATAATGCGATTAGTTTTTGGGCCGATGGTGGAGAAATGAATTACTATTTTGTTGGTGGTCCTTCTTTAATTGATGTATGTAAAAGATATACAAAGTTAACTGGTACGCCAGAAATGCCTCCACTTTGGTCATTAGGATTCCAACAATGTAAGTGGAGTTACTATCCTGAAAGTAATGTAAGAGAAGTTACTGACAAAATGAGAGAACTTCAAATTCCTTGTGATGCAATCTATTTGGATATAGATTATATGGATGGATTTAGATGTTTTACGTGGGATAAAGAAAAATTTCCTGATCCTAAAAGAATGGTTAGTGAATTGATGGATGAAGGTTTTAAGACGATGGTGATAATTGATCCAGGAATTAAAAAGGATAAGAATTACTGGGTATTCCAAGAAGGATTAGAAAAAGGGTACTTCTGTAAAAGACCAGATGGCCCTTTCATTAATGGAAAAGTTTGGCCAGGAGATTGTTATTTTCCAGATTTCACTAACCCAGAAGTTAGAGAATGGTGGGCTGGATTATATAAAGAATTAATAGAAGATATAGGTGTAGCTGGTGTGTGGAACGATATGAATGAGCCTGCATTATTTGAGGTAGAAAGTAAGACTTTCCCTGAAGATGTACTTCATGACTATGATGGAAACTTATGTAGTCACAGAAAAGCACATAATATTTATGGTATGCAGATGGCAAGAGCAACGGCAGAAGGTGTGAAGCAATTTGCAGGTGGAAAGAGATCTTTGATCATTACAAGATCAGGATATTCAGGTATGCAACGTTATTCATCAGTGTGGACTGGAGATAATATTGCGACTGTTGAACATCTATGGTTAGCTGCAATACAAACTCAGAGATTAAGTATATCTGGTGTTTCTTTTTGTGGATCGGATATTGGAGGATTTATTGAACAACCAACAGGAGAATTATTCGTAAGATGGATACAGCTAGGAATCTTTCATCCATTTTGTAGAGTACATTCATCAGGAGATCATGGAGATCAAGAACCATGGTCATTTGGAGAAAAATATACTCAGCTATTTAAGAAAGCGGTTGAATTAAGATATAAGTTATTACCTTACATCTATACTTCATTCTATCAATATCATGCTGAAGGCTATCCAATGATTAGACCAGCTATTTTCTTTGATCAGGAGGACAGAGAGAATGTAATGAGAGATCATGAATTTCTATGTGGAAATGACATATTAGTCGTTCCAGTTCTTAGTAGCTTAGGTACTACAAGAAATTTTTACTTGCCAAAAGGCGAATGGTATTCTTTCTGGGATAATGAACTACATAAAGGAAAGACTAATTATACAAAACTATACAGTTTAGAAACCTTTCCATTCTTTATTCAAGCAGGAGCCGTTATTCCATTATATCCAGTAATGCAATATGTAGGCGAGAAAAAAGTGGAGACTGTAGAATTATCCGTTTATTATAAGAATGGAAATCATATAAGTGATTATTACGAAGATGCTCATGATGGTTATGGATATGAGAGTGGAGATTATCGATTAGCAAAATTTGATTTAACAGGTACTGATAAATCATTAATTATTAATCAAACTATAGAAGGAAGTTTCGAAGGTGATATTCACTCTTACAAATTCAACTTTATAGGATTACCATTTGACAACTATTCTATAGTAGTTGATGGTGAAACAATTAATCCAACAGATGGAATGTATCTTGTAAAAAGAGGTTTCAAAGAGTTACAAATTAATAATTGATCCTGCTTATCATTTAATAAACAATAAGGAACAATTAATAAGTATATAAAGTATTCAACCCGAATTATGAGATATAATTCGGGATGTTCATTAGAACGTTAAATACTTTGAAATCAACATATTAAGTGTT
>CAYOIL010000055.1:0-305 GCA_964403985.1 uncultured Saprospiraceae bacterium | reverse complement strand
CTCTTGATGCCACTTCTTTAAGTGTAGATTTAGAAGGAACCCACAATGGCAAGATTGATATAGAGACTAGCTTTAAAACGGATTAAAATGTACAGCCCCAAAACAATTTGATTAGTTGTTTTGGGGTTTTTATATAATCAATACAGCGTGTTAAAAAAAATGAAGTCATTAGTTAGATTCTGTCCACCTATCTTTATTGAAATAAGTAGGCATAAAAAGATGATAATCTATTTTTCATTTTAGTCTTAAAAATTAGGGATGTTCATTAGAACGTTAAATACTTTGAAATCAACATATTAAGTGTT
>CAYOIL010000054.1:0-18437 GCA_964403985.1 uncultured Saprospiraceae bacterium | reverse complement strand
CAAGAGGGATTGGTACAATAACTTCTGGTGCATTTCCTAATGTATTAGCATATGCATTAATTGTAAGTTGTAATTCATTGGAATCGAAATTCAAACTAAAAGGAGCGCTTCCTCCGCCTCCAGAAATTTGCGGAGTACTTACTTTTTGAATTCCATTTGGCTGAAAAGATACAACAGCATTAACATTTGTGCCATCTTTTACAATAGCGTTCAGGTTGTTACCAACGGTAACAGTAATTGTTTTCAAACTCATAATTTTATGAAATTTTAAATTTTATTCCTACTCTATTTAAATGTACTTCTAACTATTGAAATTTATAGGCTATTTAGTTTATTCCATTATTGCACTTGAAAACAATTGCTTCATCTAATTTTTTAGCTTCGTTTTCTTTTGTAAAATAAGAATGGAATTAAAATTTTCTTTAAATAAAATAACTAATTAATACAATGGTTTTTCGGAATCCACCGATTCTATAAAGATTTTAAATTTTGATATAAGAGACTAGATTTTGGGGTAAATACAGCTTCTTTAAAATATACACAAAACATTTTTATCCTTATAGAAAACCAAATATCCAAACATGTCAATTGATTTTTAAGAGTAGAAATACTTGATTGTTAAAGGGTGTAAATACTCTTATTGAATTCTATTTACTTCACAGTTCTGAAGTGATTGTCCGTTGAAATTTTCTAATTGAATTATTCCGGGGTTTTTCCCTTCAATAAAGCTTCCTAGTGTGTCATCAAAAGATAATGCTTCAGCTCCATTTTTTGTACTCCATGTAAGTAGAGTTTCGATGTCTATATACGAATTATAGCGTTGAATTGTTTTTAATTCTTCTAGTATTGAAAGTTGCCAATTGCTACTGAGACTATCTGTCCCTATTGTAACTTTTGCGTCGCAATCGATGAATGTTTGATAATTAGGTAAAGAATTTTCAATATAAAGATTAGCGTTGGGACAAGTAGCCCAATAAGGGTTTCCCCAAAGTTGAGCATCTTTTATGTTTTGAGCTGTGGTGCATGTATTATGTACAAATAGGGTTTTATGTGAGGATTCCATTTGCTCCATTGCATAGTAAATGCTATCTTTTTTAATAGGGGAGAAGGGCGAGTCATCGAAGCCTAATCGTTTGAAAAAGGAAGTAAAATCTCCTGTTTTATTTTGGAAGTAGGCATTTTCGTGAGTGGTTTCTTGATTGTGAATAGAGATTGTGCGAAGTGAGGAGTTAAGGGAATTAATTTTATTAAACATTCCCGGGGTTACAGAGTAAGGAGCATGCGGGGAGGCTGAGAAGCTATTCCCTTTCTCGCTTGAACACTTTTCAAATACTTCTTTATATTGTCCGAAAAACATCTCTGTCAAATTCTCTTGAAGTAAATCAAACATTTCTATGAAAGTATAATACCGAATAGGACTCTCTTCTTTTGTCTGGAATGTATCTGCTTTATTTGAAATGTCACCCACTGCTTGAATTCCTTGATCCCACATATAAGCATCATTTCTCGCTATCTTAACATCGATAATTGATTGCTCTACATCACGAAATTGAACAACTGCTGATAAAAAAGGAAGTAATCCAGTTCCAGTATCTACTTTGTCTTTTAAGTGAGATAATTCCAAATGACAATGTGTATTAATAAATCCAGGCATTAATAATCCCTTGAAATGCTGGCTTTTATTCATTTCTTTTTGGGCTTGACCCAATTCTAAAATCGTACCATCTTTATCAACTGATAAAAACGAATTTGTATGTATTCGACTTCCGTCAAAAATATAATCGGCAGTATATATTGGCATTTATTTAAATTCTTGTGCTATTACAGCGTTTTTTATTCTCGGCTCAAACCAAGTGCTTTTCGGCGGTAGAGTCTCACCAGCATCTGCTAATTCCATTAATTCTTCAGGTTGAACTGGAAACATCATGAATCCTATTGCATAATCATTCTTTAATATTTCAGCTTTGACTTCCTTGTTATTATGAACTCCACCGATGTACTGAATTCGAGAATCGAACCGAACGTTTTTGATTTTCATAACATCCTTGAAAATGTGCTCATTTATTAATTCAGCATCTAAAATAACTTCTCTTGTTGAGCTTATGAATTTTTTCTTCCATTTCAAACGGAATACTTCTTTTCCCAGCAACATTGTAATTTCAAATTTCTCTTTAGGTTTTTTTACTTTCTCAATTGGCTTTATCTTAAAATACTTAGCAAGCATACCCATTAATTTAACTGGAGTAATTTCATTAAGTATAGTAACCACTCTGCTGTAATCGTAAATGTGAAGGTCATTGAAGCTCATATAAATACTTAATAAATCGCCGTATTCTATATTGTTTTTTCTTGATTTATTAAGTAAAATACCAGTAGAAACTCTGTGGTGTCCATCGGCGATATAGCTCTTCGTTATATTAGTTGCAAAGATTTCCGTAATGCTATTTATATGAATGTCATTCTTAATTTTCCATAATTTATGTATCGATTTTTCATCTTTCAATTCGATAGATAGAAAAGGTTTGTTTTTTTCAATATCAAGATAAATATTATGTAATGGAATATTGTGTTTATGACCCAGTAAAACTGGTTTTATCATAGCATTTCTATGTAAAGCAAGATCAAGCATTTGTTGTTCTTTACTTGCAATTGTGTTCTCATGCTTTAAAACAAAACCATTCAGGATGTCATTAACATCTGTACTACAAACTAAACCAAATGAATGATTATCATTTCGGCTGATTTTGTAAAGAAATAAATTAGGATTTTTAGTTCTTTTGAAAAATCCGTTTCTCAAATAATGATGAAATTCTTTCTTCATTACATTGAAAAAGGAGTCCGGAGAAGGAACTAGTTTTAAATCAGGATAAAGTGCCTTGAATGGTTTTATATTCATTTTTTAAAATTACAGCTAAAGATAATTAATTCTGAATGTTGACTAAAAATTAGCTGGATTTATATTTTTGAAATGACCATTAAGTACTGCTTTTAATCGTAATTCATTTGCTTTTTCAATAGTAGGAACAAATTGTAGCAGATGATTTAAAATATATTGTTGCCGATTTTCTTCTTCAGGAATAGCTAAAAGACTTAATTCTTGTTCGACACTCAAACCCAATTTATGCACTACTTTTCGAACCAGAAAATCTTCAGGTGCAGGCACTATATCTTGAATCCCCAATTCCGAATATAATCTTTTAATAAGAGGAACTATGGAAAGAGAAAGTTCAAGACTGGGTTTTTCGTCCCAGCTTAAAGGAGATATTTTAACCCCTGGATATTCTTTACCTTCCATTTTCTTAGTTAGCCTGTGAATCTTAACTAAGCGTGTTGCTTTAACAGCTACATCATATTTCCCATCAGGGTATTCTTTAGCAACCTCTTGTAATTTCATCTCAGTTCCTAAATGAAAAGCTTTGTTATTTAAATAGGGGACTATTGCAAAAGTCATTTCTTCGCTTATACAATCCGAGATTAACTGTCTATATCTTGGCTCGAAAATATGAAGGTTTTGAATTTCTCCAGGAAAACACACTAGACCTAATGGAAAGGCTGCAATAGTTGTTGGCATTTCTTTTTTTTAAAGAAAACGTAAAAGAGCTATGATTTGTTTTTTAGCGAGCAAAGTCAATAGATTCGGATGCTTCTGAGATAGGTTGATTCTAATACTTCTCTTGATCCTTTTTTTGGCATAGTTATTGGTCTTTATACTGTTGTATTAAAAATTTTTACAATTTATTATGGGAAATTCAGTAATTAATTTCAGTAGAGAAATAAGAGAAAAAGGGTCAAAGGCACTTTTAAAGAGTATGTTATCAAGCCAGAAAAGGAAGAGTATGACATATGGAATTGTGTATTTATTCATGACAGTCTTATTTACATTAATAGGAACAGCAGCATCAGCTCAATGTACAGATCCAACTCCAGAGATTCTAGGAGACTTTTCTGTGTGTGGAGAAGAAACTGTTACATTTAATGTAGATACATTTAATGCAGGTAATACCTATTTATATGAATTAGATGCAGGTGGAACAATTTTAAGTCAAGCAAACGGTGAAGTTACTATTGCTTTTGACGAAGATCCCGGAGGACCTTATGTATGGGTGAAGCAGAAGCACTTATATATATTGAAGGTGATGCTATTTTAGTATGTAATGATAACCTTAATATTAGTTTAGCTTCGGATTGTTCATTAATACTTACTCCAGATATTATTCTTGAAAGTCCAGATTTTCCTGATGATTCATATGAAATCTCTATTGTAGATGAAAATGGTAATGATATTCCAAATGATTTAAATGCTTCTCATATTGGTATGACTCTAGAAGTAACTGTAGAACATTTATGTACAGGAAACAGATGTTGGGGAGATATTATATTAGAAGATAAATTAGCTCCACAAATAAGTTGTGAAAACGATACATTAACGTGTGATGAATTTGCAAATTTCACACAAACTCAGCCGGATGTTATAGCTGATAATTGTGGTGATGCAACTTTGACATTTACTGTTGAAGATGAAGAGCAACCTTGTTCAAGTCCTTATTCTTTAATCAGATCTATTACGTGGATAGCTACTGATGAAAGTGGAAATGAAAGTGATCCTTGTACTCAAATGATACACGTTGAAAGAGTAACTCTTGCAGATTTAACATTCCCTAGTAATTATGATGGTTTAGGTTCTAATCCGAATCCATTAAGTTGTAGTGGTAATTTTGCTCTAACTGATGAAGGATTTCCAGCATTATCTGTAACAGGAATGCCAGGTGGAGATGCAGGATGTTCAACAATCGAATTTACATTTACAGATACTTCATTGCCTTTATGCGACAATGACTGTGCAGTTGATGATGCTAGTTATAAAGTAATCAGAAATTTTGTAGCAGTTGATTGGTGTACAGGTGAAATCAGAGAAGAAACTCAAATAATAAAGGTAGAAGATAGAACGAATCCTTTTATTCAGCCTATTAGTGATATTACAATGAGTGTAAATCCATTTGATTGTAGTGCTCAAGTACCACTTCCTTTAGCAGTAGCTTCAGATAATTGTAGTACAACTGAAGCATTGACGATTACGTATAGTTCTGAGGAAGGTACGATAGTAAATGGAGTTCTTTTCTTAGAAGCGCCAGCAAAAACAATGGGTGGTGACGGTGTTGAAGTTACTGTAACTGCTGCGGATTGTTGTGGCAATGAATATTCTAGAACTTTTGAAGTATTCTTGACGGATGATACTCCTCCAGTAGTAGTAGCAGACTCTCATGAGACAATAAGTTTATTACCAACTGAATCTGCTACAATGTATGCAACTTCACTTGATGATGGAAGTTATGACAATTGTGGGCCAATAGAAATTACAGTAAAAAGAATGGATAATGGAGCAGGTTTGCCTCCACAAGATTTATTCCCACCTTCTGGAAATGATAATGCTCAATTTAATGAGGTTGTTCATTTTTATTGTTCTGATGTTGATGAAGATAATCCAGTAATGGTTCAATTAAGAGTATGTGATGATGCAGGAATGGATGGTAATTTCGGAAATGTAAATGACAATTGTAATGTTGCTATGGTAGAAGTAACCGTGCAAAATAAATATGCTCCAGTACTTCAATGTCCTGCTAATATAACGATTAGTTGTATAGATTTTGAAGGGATTGATATAAACGATGAACAGATGTTAAACGATTTATATGGATTTGCTGATGCAATTGGTCCATGTAACCCAACAGTTTCTGTTACAACTACTGCTTCTAATCAACTTTCTTGTGGAACAGGGTTTATTACAAGAACATTTAGTGCTTCAACAAGTGGTGGAAGTGATCAATGTACTCAAACAATTAGTGTTGTTGCATTCGATGACAATCTATTAACTTGTGATAGAATCAGTTTTGATGAATTAAATAACAACATCTATAACTGGTGTGATGTAAATGATGGAGATAATGATAATGATGACGATCTTCCATCAATAGATATTGATGGATGTGCAGGAATCAATATTGCAGAAGTAAATGTTAATACAGCTGGTCTATGTACGACTGCTGGAGTTCAAACAGATATAGATACTTTTAATTATGCAGGTTCAACTGCTTGTAAAAAGTATGTTGTACATTATGAAGTAATTGATCAATGTGTATTCGATGAGAATTATGTAAATCCTAATACTGGTCAAATTGATCCTTATAATTCTGGAAACGGATATTTTGAATTTTATTTAGAATATAATGTAGTTGATAGTGATGCTCCAGTATTAACTTGTGCGGATGTAACATTAAATGCTACTATTTGTGATGGATCAACTGAGACAGTAAGTATTGTTGCAGAAGATGAATGTACTCCAGATGAATTATTATTATATGAATATAGAGTAGATGTAGGAGCAAATGGAACGGTAGATTTACCAGCTGGTGGTGGATGGTTCACAGGAAATGGCTTCTCAGGATCAGCTTTAGGATTATCAGCTATTCCTCCAGGAAATCACATACTCCTATGGAGAGTTGATGATGGATGTGGTAATATGCAAACATGTAGTCAATCGGTAAGAGTAATAGAATACGACAAAGCACCTACACCATATTGTATTGGTGGCCTAAGTACTGCTGTTATGAATACTAATGGATCTGTAGAAATATGGGCGGAAGATTTTGATAATGGTAGTCAAGATGATTGTGGTTCTGAATTGACATTCACAATGATAAGAGAGTCAGATGCTGCAAATTCAAATAATCCTCACGGAAATTCAGAATCTGCATTAACATTTGATTGTGATGATATTACAAATGGAGTTTCAGGAGTAGTAGAATTAAGAATTTATGTAACTGATGAAACAGGAGCTTTTGATTACTGTACAGTAACACTTCAAGTAGAAGATAATGAAGCAAATATTTGTGCTGATAATGTAACTACAGGAATGCTATCGGGAGAAATCGTAACTGAAACTGGAAAAGGTTTGAAGGATGTGGTTGTTGAAGTTAATAGTGCACAAGCAGAATTCCCTAAGACATCATTCTCTGATGACGATGGAGGATATAGTTTTGATGTATTTTTATTCAATGATTATAGTTTGTCTGCAGTAGAAAATAGTAACTATTTACAAGGAATATCAACTGTTGATATCTTATTTATTCAAAAGCATATTCTAGGATTGGACGGATTAACTTCTCCTTATAAAATGATTGCGGCAGATGTAAATAATGACTGTAAAATTGCAGGTAATGATATTATTCAAGTGAGAAAATTATTACTTGGGTACTATGAAAATGATGAGCTGCCAGCTAATAATTCTTGGAGATTTATTCAAGAAGGTCAGACATTTGATGGTCAAACTCAGCCGTGTGAATTTAGTGAAGAAATAGATCTTTCATACATTCAAGCGAATTCTACTAATAATAACTTTGTAGCTGTTAAAGTAGGTGATGTGAATGGTACAACTACAGATGGTTTAGACAATGAAGTAGAAACTAGAGGAAATAATGAACTTGATTTTATCATTGATAATGCTTCTTTCAAAGCTGGTCAAGTTGTAAGAATCCCTGTATATGCAAGTGATTTCTATAACTTAAAAGGACTTCAATTTACATTAAGTATGAAAGATTTCATGATTAATGGAATAGAAAAAGGAATGTTGAAAATAGGTAGAGACAACGCGAATATGAACCTTGCCGAATTTGGTGTAATCTCTGTTAGTTATGATGAAATAGATGGAGTGTCAGCAAATGAAGATGATGTATTATTTACTTTAATTGCTACAGCAGTAGTAGATGGTGAATTGAGAGAGAATATTAAACTTACTAACGATGGTTTAATTGCTGAATCATATTTTGGAAGTGATTTTGAAATAGAATCGGTTAGTATAAATTTGAGAGATGGAGGTTCAATTTATGAGGTGGACAATGCTTTCACATTATTACAAAACCAACCGAATCCATTCTCTGAGCTGACTAATATCAGATTTGAATTACCGAGAGCAGGAGTTGCAAACTTGAAAATATATGATATTCAAGGAAGATTACTTTATGCTAAATCAGGTGAATATTCAAAGGGATATAACATGATTACAATAAGAAAAGATGACTTAAACGTAACAGGTGAGTTATTCTATCAAGTAGAATTCGAAGGAAATGTTGATACTAGAAGAATGATTCTAATAAAATAAATCTAATCAATTTGTTATCTCGCAATATATATATTCATTTTGGATTGTATTACGAGACAAAAGGCTACTCAGAAATGGGTGGCCTTTTTATTTTTCAACAAACAATGTAAAGACAATCCATGGCATAGTATTTGTATTTTATAGACTATACCTCTGTTTGAAAGAATGGTGTGTTTTCAAAATTAATAGATAGTTGATTACTTAGGTACAAAAAAAAATGACCACGAGGAAACGTGATCATTATTCTCTAAACGTGCAAATTAAACAAGTTAAATAACTACTCTAAAAGTTATTTACTTATAAATAGGAACGATATGTTGTCAAAAACGCTGCTTTACTCATTTTTATTAGTATCATTTGTATTGGCTTCATGTGGAACTAGCTCGAATTCATATACTGATTATACTAAGAATAAGAGTTATGAAAAGAGAAAAAATAAGATAAGAACCTATACTCAAAAAAGTAATAAACCCAATTCTTCGAAAGGTACAACGAAAGAGAAAAGCAATAAAACAAGGAATTCATCGAGTGGATACAGCTCTATGACAGAGCGTGAAGTTTTAGTAAACTATGCGCAATCGCTACATGGAATCAATTATATATATGGAGGTAAAAGCGAGATGGGATTTGATTGTTCAGGCTTCACATCCTATGTTTATACTAAGCAAGGAAAGGCACTTACTGGAAATACCAATATGCAACAAACACAAGGCAGAAAGATAGCACTCAGCCAAGCAAAAGTAGGTGATTTATTGTTTTTTGGGTCAACCCAAAAAATTTCACATGTTGCAATAATTGCTGAAATATCTCCTAATAAATTAGTAGTAACACATGCCTCTTCAAGTAAAGGAGTTGTGACACAAGATATTTCTAATTCAACATATTGGCAACCAAAAATACTTTATGCTGTCGATGTTTTAAGTACTCAGCAGTCGTATTCGAAGGGAGGGTATTCGAAGGAATAGATCATAGTAAGCTATTATAATTACAGTTGATTCAAAAGAATTAGTTAAAAATATCTCTATATTAGAGTATAGAATATTTAACAACACACACACACATAAACCTAATATTATGAAAAGCTTAATTTTTACAATCTTGATTTTATTATCAAGTTCTTTAGCAGTTAAGGCACAATTTGATTATCGAAATATTTACGGAGGAGGAAATGTTGGAATAGGGATTACTTCTGGTGAACTTTCTACATATGTTCAAGCTGGAATCGTATACAATTTAGAACTAGGATATAAAATTAATGACAGGTTTTCGGTTGGTATAGAAATAGGTCAAATAATAGCTTCTGGGACGAGTCAAGATACAATCAGACAAGGATTCTTTGCAGGTGATCCAGTTACCCGTATTGGTTTATATACTGCAAATAATTACTTAGCGAAATGCCATTATCGATTAACCACGGGTAAGGTACAACCATTTATTGGTTTAGGAATAGGAGCCTCTACAATTTCTGAACCAGCAGTGGAAGATCTAGACACTGAGGAATTCGTTTCCAGAAATGGATTTGCGATATCGCCTGAAATAGGTGTTTCATTTTATGGAGTAATTTTTTCGTATTCCTATAGTTATCTCGGCAGAACACCAAAAGAAACTATTTATAATTTTAGATCCTTTGATCTTCCTGTACAATTTCACCAGTTTTCAGCTGGATATAACTATAATTTCTAGACTAGTCAATTATTATAAGTTCGAGATTACTTTGCTATTAAACTAAGTTCAAGTTCAGGTCAATTATAAGGTTTTATTGCTTCGAAGGTAGATAGAAATTATAACTCAGGTTATTACTTTTTTGTAAAAAAAGTTATTGATCTCGCCAATATCTGCTTTTAGAGATCTCTATTTTGTGCGCTAAAAGTTAATTGTCAAACCGTTTTACATTAACGATTTCTAAGATTGTATTTGTGCTTTTAATCTCAAACTAATCTTTGTATTTAGTAAACTTTAATCTTGGACTTTTTATATTAAAAATCACTTTGGAAATGGAACTTGATTTCAGGATGATTTTCTTGCATCATTTTCAATCCCCATGCAGATTCGGCTAAATACACATATTTGCCATCCTTATCCTTAGCAATGTCCTTTCTTCGTCGCTTCATAAATGCACTCATCTCTTCCTTATTATCACTTTCTATCCAACACGCTTTATATAGATTAACTGGTTCAAAAGTACAACTTGCTCCATATTCTCCTTCCAATCTATATTGAATCACCTCAAACTGTAAAGCTCCTACTGTTCCTATGATTTTTCTACCACTTTCTTCCTTAGTAAATAATTGAGCAACTCCTTCATCCATCAATTGATCAAGTCCTTTCGCTAGCTGCTTCGCTTTCATAGGATTCGCATTATCCACATACCTGAATTGCTCAGGCGAAAAGCTAGGTATTCCCTTGAAATGTAGTACTTCTCCTTCAGTCAATGTATCACCAATTTTGAAATTTCCAGAATCATAAAGACCAACAATGTCTCCTGGAAAAGCTTCATCTACAACGCTTTTTTTACTCGCCATAAAAGCTGTTGGGTTAGAAAATTTCATCTTTTTGGATTGTCTTACATGTAGGTAGTTCGTATTCCTTTCAAACACTCCTGAACATATTCTCAAAAAAGCAATTCTATCCCTATGCTTAGGATCCATATTTGCATGAATCTTAAATACAAATCCAGTAAATTTCTTTTCTTGAGGCTCTACCATTCTCTCTTCCGTTTCTCTAGACAACGGACTAGGTGCAATATCTACAAAACAATCAAGCATCTCTTTTACTCCGAAATTATTCACCGCAGAGCCAAAAAATACTGGAGACAATTCACCTCTTTGATACTTTTCAACATCCAATTCAGGATAAACTTCTGTCAAGACTTCTATTTCTTCTCGTAACTCATTCGCCGCATTCTCTCCTACTAATTCATCAAGAATAGGATCCGCCAAATCTTCTATTACTGTTACCTCATCTTCATTCTGCTTACTATGTGCTCGAAATAGATTCAATTTCTTTTCATACAAGTTATAAACACCTTGAAATCGCTGTCCCATACCAATTGGCCAACTTAAAGGAATTACTTTCAGTTTTAACTTTTCTTCTACCTCATCCAATAAATCAAATGCATCTTTTCCCTCCCTATCTAGCTTGTTTATGAAAACAATCATAGGTGCTTTTCTCATTCGACAGACTTCTACAAGTTTCTCTGTTTGCATCTCCACACCTTTTGCAACATCTATTACAACAATTGCACTATCTACAGCTGTTAATGTACGGTAAGTATCTTCAGCAAAATCTTTGTGGCCAGGAGTATCGAGTATATTGATTTGCTTCTCTCTGTAGCGGAAAGCCATTACTGAAGTTGCTACTGAGATCCCTCTCTGACGCTCAATCTCCATGAAATCACTCGTCGCATGCTTCTTTATCTTATTGGATTTTACTGCTCCAGCCTCTTGAATCGCACCTCCAAAAAGAAGTAACTTCTCTGTAAGAGTTGTTTTCCCAGCATCCGGGTGAGACACTATCCCAAAGGTTTTTCTTTTTCCTATTTCTTCTTCTAAATTTGCCATAAGATATGAATTGGCCGCAAAGATAATGAATTATAATACTCGTATCAAGTATGTTCCATATCAATTAATTCCAGAGATAAAATTACTCTAGGCAGCATTCGACAATTAACTTATGTTTTAATTATATGATTTTACGATTGTTTTTCTCAATTATCATAACTACGATCCTTCTTACTTCTTGTGATCCGGTTCCTGAACCAGTTGAAATTCTCGGCATGTCACCAATTTATTCAACCGAAAGCGTGTTTGCTAGTGTAAAAACAGAAAGCCCCAGATCTATTACCGAACTTGGTAAAATTGTAAATGTTGGTGATTATATATTTATAAATGAAATCAATCAAGGAATCCACGTTGTAGATAATGCCGATCCTTTTAATCCAGAATTTATTCACTTTTTTGCAATTTTTGGTAATACTGAATTCACAGTAGAAGGTATGACATTATACGCTGATAATTCTAAAGATCTATATGTAATCGATATTTCTGATTTCAATAACATAAAACTAATTTTAGTTATTCCAGATCAATATGGAACAGAATACAGTGCAGTTTATTATAGACCTCCTAATTATCAAGGTCCATTCGAATGTGTTAACTTAGATTTGGGTATTCCTCAAACATGGGAACTGGTTTTATTAACCGATCCGGCATGTGATGCTTTTTAAATTAAAACTTATGAAAAATTTATTATTTCTACTCCTATTGTTAAGTGTGTTTTCTTGTACACCTCCAGTCCAAGATTCACTTTCTAGTGGTACTTTAAGTGGTTCTTATGCGACTATGTTACCTATAGATGGTTTTCTTTATGTTGTCGACGATATGAACATAACAACATATGACATTGCAGACAATCTAAATCCTGTATTAATTGATAAACAGAATGTCGGGTTTGAAATAGAAAGCTTATTCCATTATGACGGTGTTTTATTTATAGGATCTACAACAGCAATGCACATCTTCACTATTGAAGAGAATGGAGTTCCTTTAAGACAAAGTCAAACGGAATATAATTTTAATAATAATGAGTTATGGACTTCTTGCGATCCTATCGTAGCAAACGATAAATATGCTTTTGTTACTTTAAGTACATCACAATTTATTGAAGATGGTTGTTTTTCTTGGAATAGAGAAGCAAATGATTTAAGGATTTACAATATTGAAAATTTTCAAGAACCTGAATTAATTAGTCTTACAGAGATGGATTTTCCTAAAGGACTTGCATTGACAGGAGATTATTTGTTTGTGTGTGAGGGAAATCTAGGGATTAAATTATTTGATGTTTCTGACAAAGAACAGCCTATAGAAATATGGTCTGACCTTACCTTTGAATCGTTTGATGTAATCTTGAAAGAAGGATTGATGATGGTTGTTGGGCCAGATGCATTAAGACAATACGATTATACAGATATAAATAATATTACTTTTATTGAAGCAATTACGTTTTAAGGATGAGGATATCTTTAATTGTTATATTGATGATTTTTTCTCTTGCTAGTCATGGTCAAGAAAAGAAAGAAAAGCTGGAATATGCTACCTATTCTGTGGGACTTTCACCTTCTGCTTTTGTTAATTTTTTCAACGGAGTCCAAGTAAGCCAAGATTTTGCACTCAAACCCAATCTTAATCTTACACTTGAATCAGCTTATATTTTTAATTCTATTTATTCAGATTATACGCAAGGTTTTCGTTTAAAACCTGGATTGGAATTTATAGTGGCTGCAGGTGAAAATAGTGCTTTTGTTATGGGCTTGCACTATAATTATAGGAGAACAATTTCCCCTAGGACTATTGGCTATATTTATGAATTTGATCAATACACGGAAGAGGTTGGAGTAGATAGAATTAAGACACTTCATGGTCTTATGTATTCTTTAGGAGCTTTAGGCAACATTACAGATCGATTGCGTTTAGAATTTTCATTAGGAGTTGGACTTGGTGTATTAGACATACGTGATATTAATTCTACTGCTACACGTACAATTGATAATGCTGTTAGATTTGATAGGTCTTTTTACTTTATTGATTCTCCTACAAATGAATTTTTCCCTCTTGGCTCTATCAATTTGAATTTCTCATATATTATTGTAGAATAGCTTTTTAAAGATTTCGAAAAGCTTTTCATCGGTTGAAATCTTTCCACCTATTATAAGTTGCATTCTAAAATATTTTTGGGGTTAACCCCAAAAAAAAGAAAATCTATAGGTTAATTATTCCTTATTTTTCTAATTCAAGAAACAATTCGCAAAGAATACTATTATACTTGCTGACTTCAATTGACTAAATCAATATTATCAGTACATCTTCAGACAAAAAGGCGGAATTTGGAACAAAACCATTGGGCCCATTATTGGCTCAACAAGCTATTCCTGCAGCTGTAGGGATAATGGTTTTGTCAATTTATGCAATTATAGATACTATTTTTGTAGGTAGATATGTAGGTCCTGATGGGATAGCAGCTATTACAGTGATCCTTCCATTGACATTCCTTATGGGATCGATAGGAATGGCTACTGGCGTGGGAGGGGCGTCAATAATCTCTAGAGCTTTTGGAGAAAAAGATAATAAAAAAGCACTTAAGACTTTTGGGAATATGATGGCAATTGTCATTAGTATTTCATTGTCACTTACAGTCATTTCATTTATTTTCTCCGAACAGATTACCTTATTATTTGGAGGAAAGGGGAGTGTTTTAGAACCTGCTAGTATTTATTTCAGAGCAGTACTTCCAGGAATCCCATTTTTAGCATGGGCAATGATGTCGAATAATGTTATTCGAGCCGAAGGATTTCCAAAAATTGCCATGTTCACATTGATTACTCCAGCTGTAGTAAATCTTATTCTAGATCCTATTTTTATTATCTATCTCGGGTGGGGGATGTTCGGTGCAGGCTTAGCAACAACATTTGGATATGTTTGTAGCGCAGGTTTTACCATGTGGTATTTCTTTGGTGATAAATCCGAAATGAAATTAAGTTTGAAATCCATTGTTTTGGATTGGAAGATTATCAAAGAAATTGCAGCAATTGGCTCTGTTACATTAGCTAGGCAATCTACTATAAGTGTATTTTCAGTAGTCTTAAACAATTCCTTATTTGTGTATGGAGGTGAAATGGCAATAGCTGTGTATGGACTTATTAATAGGGTAATGTTATTTCTCAATTTTCCTACAATAGGGATTACCCAAGGGTTTATTCCTATCGCAGGCTATAATTATGGAGCATCGCTAAGGGAAAGAGTGTCTGATCTTATCAAGCTTTCTATGAAAGCTGCGACGTTTTTTGCGAGTATAATTTTTATATTAATAGTAATATTTACTCCAGCCATATGTTCTTTGTTTACCGATAATCAAGAATTAATTGATAAAGCAACTCCTGCAATTAGAATTTCATTAATAGCTACGCCTTTAATAGCGATTAATTTGATAGGTAGTGCGTATTTTCAAGCGACAGGTAAAGCAATGGCAGCTCTATTGTTAGCTCTTTCTAAACAAGGTATTTTTCTTATTCCTCTTATATTAATTCTTCCTACTTTTTTTGGACTTGAAGGCATATGGTATTCATTCCCTATTGCTGATGTGTTGGCGGCAGCTTTAACCTTTGTGTATTTGCGATATAAAAGGAAACAAGAAAATAAAAGTCTTAAGTTTACAGTATAATTGGGCTTTAAGCCCAAAAATCAATTAAGATATTATTTTCTCAGCCTTAGCCTCTTGATTCATTAGGCAGATCACTTTTTGAATCCAAGGAATGAAACCTGTTGGATGTAAATTTTTACTTCTTTAAATTTTCTTAAATAATTTAGAACGATAACATTTTTTTAGAGTAGTGGGCAACATCTTTTAAGGTAAAGATCTCTTATAAGTACTTTAAATTCTATAAGTTATGAAGACAAGTATGTTATTTTATGATATCGCAATGATCGTTTTTACTGTTATATTTTATGGAATTTGGGAGGCTTGATTTTTCTTATGTAGTAACTATCTATTTCAAAGACTTTTAAAAGAATACTTGTTCCCGGCTGTGAGGACATGAAAAGAATGCTTGTTGCTTGCTGATGGATCTTGAGGACTTGAAAAGAATAATTGTTCCCCGCTGTGAGGATTTGAAAAGAACAATTGTTCCCCGCTGGCGGGGATTCAGGGGTGGATTTTTTAATACCCTCTCTAAGTCCAGAAAGGAAAAAGGTGAGTCGAAAAATAATACATCTCTTACATTTTAATCAATACCTCTATCATTTCAATACCCTCACAATCCATTATCTCATTGTTCACCCAGTTAAACTGATTGTGATACAAACTTAAGCTCGGCAGAATATTGGCATCAAGTGCTTTTAAACTCCATAACATAGATTGCATTGCTTTTTCTCCTCTTGGATGATTGGGAGTATACGTTGCGGAAATTACTTTTTTATTTACCAATTCTCCAGAAGCGGTTACCCATTCGAGTGCATTTTTGATAATCGCGGGCATATTGTGAATGTATTCCGGTATACAAAAGAAGATGATATCATGTGTAGAAAGATCAAGTGCCCATTGATCAACTTCTTTTGTATTAGAAGATTCGGGTTTAAACAAAGGGAGATATTCATGGGACTCGCATTTTGTCCAATGAAAATGCGGAAACTTCAATGGAAGTTGGTTCAACATTTTACGTGTTGATCCTTCTTTTCGAGTGGAGCCAGAAACAAGCAATATTTTTTTCATGAATATAATTTATGGATTTTAATTTTATAATTGTATGTTCGATGAAAATTATCATCAAAACTTAAAGCTATGAAAAATAATATTTTAGCAGTTCTTATTGCAACAATCGCTCAATCACTATTATTTACAGCATATTTGTATAGTCGAGGTAATCCCAATTTACAAGAAATATTAAGTTATTCTATTATATTTTTAATCATCAATTTGATAGTGTATTTGGTTATAGTTCCTTTTATTAATAAAATGGGAAAAAGTAAATAATAGTATCTAATGATCTTATGTTTTTAAAATTGATATTAATGGAATTGTTTTAGATGAAGTTCAAGGTTCAGTATTTGGTAATTATGAATTTGAAAAACAAGCAATTCCTATATGCATAGGCACCAAGATACTATCCTTATTCTTGTAAATATCTTTACCTTTAATAAAACTCATAACTAAATCCAATAGATACATTCACAAAGTGCAACCAATTTCTAACGTATCCATCTCCTGGTCCTGTAAAATCTGGGTCAGTACCAACAGCTCCACCACCTATATATCTTAAGTTCAAAAAAGTAAATGCTTCTTTTCTTAATCTGAATCCACCGTTTAAGCTAGCATCTAAAATAGCCCCAACAATTTCATTGTCCGCACCGTTAAGATAACTCACAGGAGCATAAATACCATCAGCTTCTAAGCCAATAAAGTAGTTGTTTCCAAAATATCTTTTGGTCCTTAATTTAAGAGCTGGAACAATTCCTATATCTCTAGAACCTCTGAATCCTGTTCCATCTTGAGCTTCAAAATTTATTGTTGCGTTTCTTATTTGGATAGTGGCACCAAAAGCAAAATCATATTTAGAATTATTGGGCATAAACTCATACAAATAACTTCCACGGTAAAATCCAAAGTTGAATAGGAAGTCGACTCCTTTACCAGCCGGAAAAACAAGATCATCAACGATTATATCTTCTTCAAGAACATTACTTGTTTCTAGTTTTAGAGGTTGATACAATAGAGTTATTGAACTTCTACTAGTTAAGTTGAAGTCTAATGAAAACCGAGTTACTGGGAAAAGTACATCTTGAGCTCCTTGAGAAACATAGTCTATGTACGTTCCACTATTACTAAATTGAATACGATGATCAACAACACCTAAGAATCCGATCTCAGCATTCATACGAAGTTTGGGGGTAGTGGTTTGAGAAAAAGCTGAAAAAGTAAAAAGGAAAGTAAAAATTATAAGTATAACTCTTGAAAACATCAATAGTATTTTTAATGAATAGATGAAGAGTAAACTGATAAAAAGGGAATAAGGTTTAAATGGTACGAGAGTATCGAATTATCGATCAAAAAATAAATTATATTAAATATGATTTACTGTATATATATTCAAAAAAGTAGACGGAAAGATAAGTTAGATTTCAATAATTCTTAATTAATAAAACCTAAAAAATAAAAACAAAAACAGAAATCCCTAAGATCAAAGTTTTGAAAATATAGTAAACAATATTAAAGTTTAGAAACAACTATTAGTATTGAGATGAATACAGGTATGGTTTATGATGGTTTCTCATCCGATTATGCTGGCATAGAACTGATAAGCAATCAAATTACTAATATTCCAAATGTCTGGGAATTTGCAATTGAAATATCAGTTTATAATGATGAAATTGATTTTTTAAACATTGTGATTTATTTTGAAAATGTTTTAGGTGAAACTCAATGTCTTGGTTTGCCAATTCAACTTGGAGGAGAATGTATACCCGATGTTTTACCAGATGATTGTGTTAGCGAATGGGGAAGGAAACTTATGAATTGTACAGATGAACTTGAAAATGAATTAGAATTTAACTTTGAAATGAAATTTCCGTTTCAAAATTATCAAATTTGTGATTTTGAACTTTTTGGAACTATAAATCATGGTTCAGTAATTATAAATTCCGTTACTGAATTTAATGATTTCTTCCTGGCAAACATATCAATATTACTTCCAAAAGATTACGATAGAAATTTAGATTACGAGTTAAGATTGTAC
>CAYOIL010000053.1:0-18746 GCA_964403985.1 uncultured Saprospiraceae bacterium | reverse complement strand
CACTAAGAGAGGATCAATTACATCTGTACAAGCGGTTTATGTACCAGCGGATGATTTAACGGATCCAGCACCAGCGACAACTTTCGCTCACCTTGATGCTACAACAGTATTAAGTAGAAAGATTGCATCTCTAGGAATTTATCCAGCGGTAGATCCACTAGATTCTACATCTAGAATTTTGGATCCGGCTATTATTGGTGATGCGCACTATAATACAGCAGAAAGAGTAAAGAATTTACTTCAGAGATATAAAGAGCTTCAAGATATTATTGCAATCTTAGGATTGGAAGAATTATCAGAAGAAGATAAAATGGTAGTACATAGAGCAAGACGTGTAGAGCGTTTCTTATCACAACCATTCCACGTTGCAGAGCAGTTTACTGGTTTGAAAGGTGTGTTAGTATCAATTGAAGAAACTATCCGAGGATTTAATATGATTATGGATGGTGAAGTAGACAAGTATCCTGAAGCAGCATTTAACCTTGTAGGAGGAATAGATGAAGCAATAGAGAAAGGAGAAAAATTAATTGCAGAAGCTTAAAATAGAGTATAAATGAATATTGTAGTACTTACTCCAGAAAAAGAAGTATACCAAGGAGCAGCTCAGGCGGTGAACGTGCCTGGTGTTGGTGGTCAATTTGAAATATTGAATAACCACGCACCTTTAGTTTCTTCTTTAAAAGAAGGCCAAGTAAAGTTGACACTAGAAGATGGTGGAACTAAAAAGTTTCATATCGCTAGAGGATTTGTAGAAGTATTGAAAAATGAAGTTTCACTTCTTGTCCAAGGATATGTTGAGGAATAGAGTATTCTTGTAACAAAATAAAAAGCCCTTTCGATTTTCATCGAAAGGGCTTTTTCGTCTTATACCTATTTAATATCTCCTATTTTATTTTCCAGAATATATTTCCAAGTTCTTTTCTGAGTTTATTCGATTTCAAAGACTTCATACTTACTTACATTCCTAAATCCAACCCAAGCTTTTGGTTCTTGAAAGGGAGTACTAACTTCCAAAATATCATCCTTTAAGTCACTATTCCAAGCTCCACCTCTCACCACATTTCCTTCTCCTATTTCAGCTACATTTCCAACAATATTTAATAAGCCATTTATATTTTTTGAAAGTTCATTGCTACTAAAAGGCAATTCTCCAAGAGGATATATTATTTGATTGGGATTATTGTTTTCTTGGCCTGATACATTAAATAAGTTATTACAATACTTAAGCACTTTTTTATTGTGACGGATTTCTGGATCTGTACCAAACTTAAATTCACTCCCTATTGCTGCCATTTTCTCCCATTCTTCACTGTTAGGCATTTTAAAAACAGGAACCTTTATTGATTCTTGTTTTATAATCCAAGGATAACCTCCTTCTAAATAACGTTCTATAGAAAATGGCTTTTCAATACTAGAACGACCAACTAATCCCTTTTTCATGAGATAAGCTTCTGCCACCCTATCCGTTCTCCACTTTGTATAGTTTTGTGCCTGCGCATAATTTATTCCAACTATTGGATAGGTATCATAACTAGGATTTCTAAGATAACCATCCACATATTTTGAAAGTTCTGCGCTGGATTGTAACCAAACTGTTGTATCGGGCAGAGCATTTATATAGGTATCAGATTGAATTCCGAAATGAATTTTTAACCAAAATAGATATTCTCTGTAACCAATATTACTTACCTCTGTTTCATCAGCAAAAAGATTATCACTTATTTTTATCCCATTTGGTGGGCTAGGTAAAGAATAAGAAACACCTTCGATTATAACTTTATCACTTGTTTTACAAGCAATACATACTATCAGTATTAATAAATATTTTTTCATGAGGTTTGTGATTGTTTATTTTATTAAAAATTAGTACACTTGGATATCGAATTAAACTTATTGAATAATAGAAATAAGAAGCTACTTCCTAACCTCCATTGATCCTAACTCTAAACGTTAAATACAAATTAGCAGCATACTGATTTGCCTTAAACCAGTTCCAAAACTTAAAATAATCATATTGAATAACTACAGAAACCGGAAGATCAAACATTGATATTGCTTTTACTTCAGCTCCAACTACATAAGATGCTGATATACCTTGAGTGTTCAAGGTCGCTGGATCTTTCGTTATGTAATAAATATTGTTTCCTGCAAAAACAAATGTTTGAAATGGTGAATTAGAAGTATAATTCAAACTTAACTTAGCTATTACTGGAACTACCGTGCGAAATCGTTGATCAGTAACAAAGCCTGTATTAATTCTTGTTAGTGGATTTAAGGCATTTTCAATTTCAGAAACACGATAATTAAAATTTTCAAATCGCATCCCACTTTCAATACCTATTCGTGGGATTGGAAAATAACTACAATAAAAGCCAAGGCCAATATTGGGAGTAGGTAAAATTCCACTATCTCCTATGTAAGTAGCTATCAAGGAATGCTCAGTCCCTATCTCCAATTTATCATTCTGACTATGCAATTGAGTTAAGGAAATTATGAAGAGTAAAAAAATAAGCTGTTTCAAATGAATTAAAATTGTATCATAAATTGAATGA
The DNA here is from genome assembly GCA_964403985.1 of uncultured Saprospiraceae bacterium. Taxonomy (GTDB): domain Bacteria; phylum Bacteroidota; class Bacteroidia; order Chitinophagales; family Saprospiraceae; genus JAHDFB01. The sequence goes on along the minus strand of CAYOIL010000053.1, from coordinate 16,194 downwards.
ACTTCTCGTTTACCAAATATAGTGATATAATTCTTTTTATTCCTTACTTCTTAACTCATTGATAATCTAATGTTTACATTTATTTAATGAGGAATTACAAAATAATCACTAAAAAGTTCTTGTTGAAGCGAAGGAATTGAATAATTTGACTGTCTAAAAAATAGTTAAATTTAGGTTTAGCATAAATTTTAAATATTTCAAAGAATTAGTGCTTTTTAAGAAATCGTACATTTTACATTAAATAGAATATGAATTTAGTAAACGCTATAAGTCTCTTTCCCACTATCAGCTTGGAAGAAATGAACAGTGTAAAACTCATGGACAGAGTTGAAACTAAATTTCTATTATCTATTAAGCAACTACCTGAAATATTTCAACAAATAGAAAATGATTACCGAATAGTTAAAATAAACAACAGTGTAGTTCCAGATTATAAAACCGTATATTTTGATACTGAAAACTTATTCTTCTATAATGAACATCATCGAAAACGCAAAGACAGATACAAAGTTCGTTTTCGAAACTATGTGAATTCAAACCTTACTTTTTTTGAAGTAAAACACAAAAAAAATGGCAGAGTAGATAAAAAACGAATGATTGTTGAAAATGAAACATTCACTCTTGACTCTACTAACGAAAATATGTTGAAAGAATCTGAACTAGATAAGTTAGATTTAAGCGAAAAGTTGGTTAATTATTATAGTCGTATAACTCTTGTTTCTAAGCATACAATAGAGCGAGTAACCTTTGACATGGATATAAGATTTGAACATAAAGAGAAAAAATCAACTTTGGATAATTTAGTAATTGTAGAATTGAAACAAGCAAAATTATCAAGAAATTCGTCAATTTACTTAGCTTTAAAAAATGCGAATATAAAGCCATTTACAATGAGTAAATATTGCATTGGTCTTATTAAAACATACGGTCTTAATACCTTAAAATATAATAGGTTTAAGAAAAAACTACTTAAAATAGATAAAATCACAAGATAATGACGATTAATTGGTTTGATGATGATGTGTATAAGTTACTACTAAGATTAGTGATAAATTTTATATTTATTACAATCATAGTACGTGGTATATATTACCAAAAAACAAAGCGTAAAGACTATCTATTTACGTATTACTTGATTGGTTTTATAATATTTTTCATCTGTTTCTCACTGAAAAAACTAGATATTGATACAGGAATGGGGCTCGGACTATTCGCAATCTTTAGTATTATTCGATATCGGACCAATCCTATTGAGATTAAAGAAATGACCTATTTATTTATAGTAATTGGTCTAAGTGTAATAAATTCTTTGGCTTCCAATAAAATATCAATGACGGAGTTAGGAATTGTTAACTCGTTTATTCTTCTCATGACTTATGTGTTAGAATATGTGTGGTTATTAAAACACGAAACTAGGAAATCGATTCTTTTTGAAAACATAAAATTAATTGACATCTCCAAACAGGATGAACTTAAAATTGAATTAGAAAAAAGAACTGGCTTAAAAATCAACCGTGTGGAAGTAGGTAAAATTAATTACCTAGACGATACAGCGCAAGTTAGGATCTACTATTATGCAGATGATCAGGAGTTATCCGACTATAATAGTTCAACATAATATAACGAATCAAAAAAAATTAAATGAAATTTATTGGTATTAAAATTACCTACTTGTTCTTCATAGTAGGGCTAACAACTAATGTCCTTAGTGCTCAAGATGGGACATATTATACAGTAAGCGATCTTGAAGTTTGGTCAGGAGCAACATTAAAATATAAATTCAACAGCGACTGGAGTGCTAGTTTTGAGAATGAATTTCGCTTAAAAAGCGATGCCAGCGTTATGGATCAAAACTTTACACAACTTAGTGTTAAGAGAAAAATTGGAGATAGTTTTAGTGCAGGTATTGCTTATAGATATATACTCAACAATGATAACAAAGGCGATGTGCAAGGCATAGAACATTACTACCGATGGAATGCTGATCTTGGATATAAATTGGATGTAAATCGTTTTACTTTTTCTTCAAGATTGAGATATCAATCCAAAAAAGAATTTGGTGTAGACGGTCGAGATAACACATTCAGATTTAAAATTGGATCAGAATACAACATTAAGAAATGGAAATTTGACCCAGTCTTTTCTGCCGAAGTTTTTAATGGATTATCAGATTCCGAAGGCTTTAATAAATACAGATTTACAATAGGAACAGAATACAAATTTAAAAATGCAGGGAAAATCTCGGGCTTTTACCGAATAGAACAAGGATTGATAGGATTGTACCCAGCAACAAATTATATAATAGGTTTAAGATATCAGTACACAATTAAAAATTATTAAAATGAAAAGTAATCAATTAATTATATTCAGCATTCTTATCACACTACTTTTCGCATCATGTGAAGAAATAGTGCTTGTGCCAGACGGGCTTATAAACGGTGGCTTAGAATCGCACAATATAGGCTATGAAGCCAATTATGATGTTGTATTTGACGATTCGAAAGTTCAACGGATTGATATAGTTTTTACAGCAGATGAATGGAGCGATATGCAAAGTGACTTATCCTCTAAAATTTCTGGAAGTAGTGGAGGCCCGAATCAAACGTTTGACAATGAAAATCCTTCTTATTTCCCAGCAGATATTTACTATAATGACCTGCTTTGGGAACATGTAGGAGTAAGATATAAAGGAAATTCATCACTTAGAGCGAACAGTGGGAAGTTACCATTACGATTTAATTTCGACGAATTTGAAGATTCTTTTGAAGGGATATCTAATCAAAGATTTTATGGTTTCAAAGAGCTATCAATGAGTAGCAACTATAATGACCCGTCTCTTATACGAGAAAAAGCTGCTGATGATATATTTAGAGATTTCGGTGTCCCAGCTGTAAGAACTGCATTCTATGAAGTATATATAGATAGTGGGAATGGGGCTGAATATTTTGGGGTGTACACCATGTGCGAGGTTGTTTTTGACACCTTCTTGGAAGGCTATTTTGGTTCCAATACAGGAAACTGTTATAAACCAGAAGATGATGGAGCAAGTTTTGCGATAGAAGGCTTTACATTGGATGGATTTGCATTAAAGACAAATGAAGATGCGGATAAAAGTGATATTCAACAGATGTTTGATTTTTTAAATTCCGACACAAGAACTACGAATCCAGAACAATGGAGAAGTGATTTGGAATCGGTATTTGATGTAGATGGTTTTTTAAAGTACCTAGCGGTAAATAATACGATTCAAAACTGGGACACTTACGGAAGAATGCCACATAATTATTATCTATATCACGATCCAGCGGATGATTTAATTAAATGGATTGTATGGGATAATAATGAAGCATTTCAAAATGGTAAAAATGGAGGTTCATTGCCATTTGCGATGAATGATACTGGATTTGATTGGCCGTTAGTGAGTTTTATGGCAACTGATGATGTATATTTTGCGCAATACAAAGAATACATTGAGTTATTCATAAATACTACATTTAGTGAAAATAGAATGGCAACTGAATATTCAACATATCAGAGTCTACTTCAAGAGTCAGCAGATGCTGAAAGATCAGGTTATTCTTATGTAAATGGGCAATTTAATTCGGCAATAAATACATTAAAAAATCATAATGCTTCTAGAGTTGCGGCAGCAAATGATTTTGTAAATTAAGACAAAATTTTAAACCCTGTGAATTGAAATTCACAGGGTTTAAAATTTATCTAGTTTTTGTCTTGAAAAATGACCACACTTCTTGTGCCATTTCTATGTCATGATTCTGCCTCCCTACAATTGCAAGATATAAACTACTGTACTTTTCTTCTAAACTAGGTTCAGTATGTCCTCCCCCATTGACTCTATATAAAACTACTTCTGTATCATTCGTGCCATTTATATAAGAGAATTTATCAACAGTACTGTTGTCTTTAGTATCTATATCTTCGAAAGATTCTTCAATAGGAAAAGGGTCAACTTTATTCCTTTCTATCCAATATTCAATTGTTTCATCAGTAGATTTCACCTCTCCTCTATCTCCTGAAATTTGTCCTCCATCGTAGGGCGCAATTGGATCTTCGGTTCCATTCATAAATAATGCAGAAAGTGGAATATCACTTTCTTCACATTTAGAATTTTCTGGTAAGGTGATAATTATTGAAGCAAATGCTGCCAATCGTTCAGGTATTTCTTGTGCTAATCGCATCGTCATAAATCCACCATTCGATACTCCCGTAATATAAACTCTATCAACATCATATTCTAATTCATCATGTAATGATGTTAGTAACTCACTGATAAATCCCACATCATCTGTATCTGGATTTCCTACAGCATCGTCTCGGCAATCATTCCATCCTCTCGAATCTTCTGGACCAAGCTCACCATTGGGAACGACCAATATAAAATCCTCTTCCTTAGCTATGTCTAACCATACCTTCTGCGCCGCTTTGCTTGACTCCAAGCCCAAACTTTGATCTGAACTTCCTCCATGTCCATGCAACAACACAACCAATGGTTTATTAAAAGTCTCATCAGGTTGTTGAATATGATAAGCTCTATCTACTCCATCAATCAATATTGACTCATCAAGCTTTAAAGTGAAATTGTCATCCACAGAAGGTGGCTCTTGGCATGAGAATAGCAAGAATACGTAAGAATACGTAAGAAAACAAGTAAATAGTAGTTAACTTTTTCATTTGGGTAGCTTTCGTTTTATAACGATACGAATTTCAAAAAGTATTCAATAACTTAGAGCTCAGTTCATAAAACAATGATTTGAAAAGTATATTTATCTTGTGTTTCCTCTAAGTAAACATCAATAATTAAAACTCTCAAAAGTATATTTCCAAGGAATTTCATCCACTTAACTTTCTCATTAGCATTAATACCTATACCAAAAAGAGGAATACAAAATTAATTGTATTCCTCTTTAAGATTTTTTTTCTGTATACTATTCAGATTAATGACTCACCATCAATTTCTGGGTTTGAATACCATGAATCGTCTCTAACTTCACAAAATAAATACCATTACTCCACTCACTAGTCATCAAATTGATCGACTTTTCTCCTATTAAATGATTCATTCCTTTGCGATAAACTAATTTTCCTTCCATTGAAAAAACACTTAACTCTGCATCCATTGCACTTTCAAATGTAAAATTCACAATAGCATTATCAGTTGCTGGATTTGGCAATACTGATATTGGGAGATTTTCATCTGAGTCCAAAACTGAACTAATTGTTCCTGTATCTCCTACAACAATTGGCTCTACTGTTGAATATTGAAAATCGGTAAAGGCAATCTCTTTTATAGTTAATGTTTCATCTTCAACATTTACACTAACTTTCATCCAACCATTTGACAAGGTTTTGAAATCATCAGCAAAAACTGCAAAACCCAAATAAAAGTCTTCATTATCAACCCAGCCTGTCGCTAGGCCAGCATTAGTTTCATATATTGAACCTCTATCCTCATCGATATAGTCAAACATATTGAAATCTGTTAAGCTTATTACATCACCTACATTATGAATATCAAGTTCCCTTGCGCCCCATGATGTTACTGCAGACAAACTAGGACTAGTAAAACAACCTTTTGCAAAAATTGGAATAAAGCCCAACTCACCTTCTACTCCATTAATATAAAAATCGACTACATCATCTTCATCTAGATCCATCGCATAGTTCTCATTCATTGAAATCACTAAACCATCACCATAATCAATATAATTGATTTCAGCATTCAAGGAAAATAAAGTAAGTAAGCAGCAAATGAAAGTAAATAGATTTTTCATAAAATTTGATTTGATTTAAGTGAAAACTATAGCCTAAATTATTAATAATTCTTAGTCATAATAGACGAATAAGGATTTGATTCCTTTTTATTAGATTCCAAAAACTAAAATTTGGTCTAAGCTAAAATAGTATATTTCTATCAAAATATTTTTAAAGAATATTCTTTTTGTCTTACTCTACACATAGTTTAGAAAAACCATTGATTTATTACAACAGCTTATAATTGAAGTCATTATACCGAAACTAATTGAATTGATTGATTGAATTTATATGAATTTTTTTGGGCTTAAAGCCCAAAAAAATAAAGCATTCATAATTAAGTCTACATTTCTAAGGAGTTCTAATCACTTATGAATTATCTATTGAATTAGACTTATAAAATAAACCCAGTTAATACCTTGAATAGCATTTTAGTTTAATAATACTTTCATTGTAAAGCATTCAGTCTAGTGCAGATCTTACTTTTTAATGAATCTTGAAATACCTTTTTGATCTTCAGAGGTTACTATTAAAAAATATAAACCTGATGCTCCATCAAATTCTACCTCAACAACTTGTTCTCCTGAATATTCATTGGTAAATACAGCTTCATTAAGAACATTGATGATTTTTAATTCTACATCATCATTCATTGAAGTCAAGTCTACACTAAAGGCACCATTATTGGGATTAGGATTAATTGAAATAGAAGTTTGTAACAATTGATCAAATGTTGATACCGGTGCGCCTACTTTTATCTTCATCCCTACAGGTCGGTGATCTGAAACCTTATTGTCATAGCTATTAAATCCACCGACCATGAAATCTCCTATTCTGAAGGTTTCAATAACAGCGTCAGACTCATCAACTTCATCAAATAATTCATTTGTAATTAAAATATGATCTAAATGAGATGGCCAATTTGGATATGACCAGAATGCAGAAGTTCCATTCGCAATAGCCTCATCTACAAAAGCATAATTATCTGAATCATCAATAAACATCTGGAATACATTATCTGATTCGACATCAACAATATTATCATTTAAATCACCGACTAAAATCACATTTGAGTCATCAAAATTAGCATCGATATACTCTTTAATAAGTTCACTTGCCGCATATCTTCTACCCTCTTCATCATCGAAATTCCCAACTTCCAAATCGCCATCACCACAACATTTATAATGATTATTAATAATTATCATTTCTTCTCCATTGTACGTAAATTCCATTACGACAGGGGATCTAGGCAATACATTCCAATAACCTGAACTGTCATATATCTTATACAATGCATTCACTTTTATTGTGCTTTTTTTGCATACATAAGCGAGACCATTATAATATCCGTCTACTATATAAAGTTCGTAATCAGGGAGGTCTTCAAGTACTTCTCTAAAATCAGTTGTATCTTCAATCTCTTGAAGTCCTATGATATCAACATCTAAGGCTTTTATTATTTCTCTTACTGAATCTCGTGTAACATTTCCTTGCTTTGGAAAAAATTCAATATTCCATGTGACAACTTCAAAACTTCCATCGGTCCCAAAACTCAAATCACTTAATGATTGAGAAAATACCTGACCACTGAGGAATAAAATGCAAAGCATAAAACAACTCTTCAATGAAAACATCCTATTCGTCTCTTTTTTTATCATATTTCTTCTACTGCTTTGTAACATTCTATCCTTCAAACATACTGATCTTCAATAAAGATTCCAAAATGAAGCAAAAAGTTATTATTCGGATTAGCTATTTGCCTAAAATGTCATTTGGAAAGGAAACTGTGAAATATTTTTGGGCTTTAAGCCCAAATATCTTATACCATTTCTGTTAAAATACTTTCGCTATAAATTATTCATCTAGTTACAAAAATAACTTAAAATTACTAGCTTATTTTATAGCTTGAATAAATACTCCTTCTCCTCCTACAATAGGTAAAACAATAGATGTTTTATCCAAATCAATTGTAAGTTCTGTTCCTGGTTCTGGCCATAAAGTATATTCTCTATCACTTGAAAATATCATTAAGCCTATTTGCTGGCCAGCTGGAATAATTTGATCATCAGGTTGCAGCTTGAAGTTTACCGTATAAAAGGCACCTGGTACTAAGTCCTCACTTTCGGAAATAGACTTGTGATTTTGTGGATCAGCCCAGCCTCTCGTTATGATGTTATCAGTAATTTTAGTCCCTCTTCCTTCATTCCAAGGTAAAGAAACCAACCATACCGATAAATTAGCTGCCTCCTTATTACTTGCCACTGAAATGCTAACTTCTACTTCGCCAGAAAGATGTATCTCGTTTTGCAATGCAGGACTTAAATACATCAATCGATGACCAGTAAATTCAGCTTTCGCTAGTGAAGATCCATCAAAAGAATAATTGTCTACCAGCGTTTCTTTTCCTTTATTCTGTTCTTGGTTTACAATAAGTGCACCGTAACCAGGAGTTCCGCCTTTTAAATACAATCTCACTGAAGACGCTTCAGGATGAGGATAATCTTCATAAGATGTGGGATTATCGCGCTTTTCACCTTCTCTCACAATCCATGATCTAGCATCATTTTCCACTCCGTTTTCTATCCCGTGTAAATATCTAGTAAACCACCTATTCATCATTTTCATTGGAGGCGGGCCACCATGTCCATTCTGATGGTAAAAAATCTGAGCAGGTATTCCTTTTTCTTTAGCCGCTTTATAAATTCTGTAGCTGTGTTCTGGCATTACATTCCAGTCATTAAATCCATGAGACATTAACAATGCAGCTTTCATCGGCTCCATGTCATTTAAATAATCTCTCCCTGCCCAAAACGTATTATAATAACCGGTAATTCTATCCATTCCTTCCTTCATCTCGATATCACGCACATTTGCATTGTTATAGGCTCTTTTTGACTCATCTCCACTATGAACAAAATCATACAAAACATCAATATCTTCTCCTAGATAACCACCTGGAGAACGCACTAATCCATACGAACGATAATAATGATAATATGAGGTATTTGGTGCTATAGGAATAATTGCTTCGAGTCCTTCTACACCAGTTGTAGCTGCGGCTAATGGAATAGTTCCATTATATGAAGTTCCCGTCATACCTACTTTTCCTGTCGACCAAAAAGCTTCCACTGTCTCATCTCCATCGATAGATGTATATCCTGGAATCCGTCCACACAACCAATCAATTACTGCCTTCGGCGCCAGAGACTCATTATCGCCACCAATAGTCGGGGCACCTTGAGATAGACCAGTACCAGGTGAAGAAGAATGAACCACAATATATCCACGTGGCACCCATTTATTAATATGAGAATTCGAAATAATTGGTCGCTCACCTTTACGCGTTACCTCAGGATGAACTCTTTCTTCTGCCTCTTCTCCTAATTCATGTTTTACATTCCAAAAAGAGCCCTCAACATCTGGCGCTACTCCCGCAAAATATGGGCTTGATACATATATAACTGGTAGTTTTAAACCTTCAGTATCTGTTTGATTAGGACGTGTTACTGATACATGCATCCTATCCATCTTACCATCGCCGTCGGTGTCAAAGGTTGTCTCTACCCATAAATCATGACGAATCCATTGACTTATATCTTGAAAAGCTGGTACAACTTGAGCTTGTCCATCTTTAAAAACAGGAACAGCCTTACTTTTTTCTTGACCATAAACTGAAATCACAAGTAATAAACTTGCAATTGAAGAGATAAATAATTTAACCATGATTACTAGTTTTACTTTTCAATGTTATTGACTTAAGAAAAATCTTCTATAAAGAAATGAAATCCGCTAAGTATGCTCGAAAATACTAAAATACCAGTATTTTTATTGTTGTATCCATAACATAAATACATCAAACATCTTTTCTTTTTTAAACAAGTAATATTTCTTTCCTGCAAAATTAATAGGCATCCCTATTAAATTTATAAATCCTTCTGTAAATTTTGAAGGGGACTGAATTCCCTTTTGTGCTTTTACATTCACAATGGTAGCTACACTCCCATATCCAAGTATCACCGGACCAGAATCAATGTCGTAATACGATTTATCTTTCAAATCCTCTTTAACAAACTGTATACCTAATCTAGATTCTATGAAAAGCTCCTTAAACTTTCCATGTTCTTTTCTTGCCAATTCTTTATCATATTCACTTAATAGGTAGATAATCAAACTCTGAGATGAACCTCTAGATACATTAAGATTAACATTGCTATGATTAATTAAGTTAGTCTCTGAATTCCTTCTTAATAAATCAATCCACTCTTCCTTTAATACATCATGTTCATTACTTAAAGAAACTACACAAACCAAGTTATCAGCTGGCCAATTTGATTCTGGATAAGAATCAAGAACTTTTAAACTATCTTTTTGAGCATTTACAATATTTGTAGAAAGAGAATCATAAAGGCTTTTCATCTTTTCATTTGCTATTGAACTTTCAATTAATGAACTATTCAAATACTTTTTCAAAGTTAAATTAATCCATCCATTATAAAACGCCCCTCTTTGTAACTCTTGATTCAATGGAAAAATATTGGCAGATTGATCTGATAGCATTTTGTTTATTAACTTTTCCACTTGAGTAGCATAATGTGTATTCCATTTCTCAGTACTTTCAGAATGCTCTATAATTGATAAAGCAAGAAGCGCATTGAAAAACATAAAACCTTCTGGATAAACTTCTTGGAGTTGTTCGTCTGCATGTGCTTCATCGATCAAGTAATTGATCTGGTTTTTAACAGAACGGTTTTTGAGGAATTTTACATAAGGCGTAGAAACGGCAAGAAACATATAGATAAAGACAATAATTCCCAATATTTTAACACCAAATTTCAATTTCTTCATTATGTATAGTTGACCAATGTTTCACAAGTGAACATATAATTAAAACTTAAGAACTCTTTCCAAAATCACTTCTCAGCCACCAACAATACATACTCCCATGGATCTAATCTAAGACCTTCCTTATTATCAATAGTCAGTTTATTTCCTGATATATAGTCGATATACTCGCCAGTAATTCCAGCATATCCAACCTCTACTTCTGTAACATTTGCAATGAAAGTAACTTTTTTATCTCCTTTTGATCTACTAAAAGCAATAATTCCATCACCTGAATTAATCACGTTCATATCTGCTGCATCTTTTCCTCCGTGAAGCGATGTAGATGTGTTTTTTAATTCCCCTAGTTTCTTCAAAAGGCCGAAATAATCTCCTTTTTGTTTAGGAATCGAATCCTTTTCGAAAAACTTTAACCGATGATCAAGATCGTATTCCTGTCCACTATAAATCAATGGCATACCTGGCATCAAATAAGTAAGGACAGTAAATAATTCTTTACTTTCTGGCATCCTTTCTCGCAATGTACCAGCCCATGAATTTTCATCGTGATTAGTCACGAAATTCATACTAAAATCTTGATCTCCCAACATTGTATCTTGCTTCATTATGTATTGTCTGAAATCTTGCGCATTTTTTTCACCTTTAGCTATACTATTCAACAGATGATGGCCTTCCCATCCATAATGCATATCAAATCCCGCCGAAAACAATTCCTTCTTTTCCGCTTCTGCCAACATGAACAATGGCTTCACTTTTTCTAATTCTTCTATCGCAGTCTTGAAAAATGGAACAGGTACTTGATGGGCAACATCTACTCTAAAACCATCAATGTCAATTTCATCAACCCAATATTTCATATCCGCAATCATTTCTTTACGCATATCCATATTGTCATAATTAAGATCGGCAACATCAGTCCATCCCCATGACTTTCCTGTGGATGGATCCAAAGGGTCAACAATATTGCCCTGTTCATCTTGTGTATACCAATCTGGATGCTTAGTTATCCATGGATGATCCCATCCTGTATGATTAGGAACCCAATCTAAAATAACATAAATACCATTATTATGTGCCGTTAGTACTAGATCTTTAAAATCATATAAATTACCGAACTCTGGATTAATTGCTTTAAAATCTGAAACGGAATAATAACTACCTAAGTATTTTTTCCTTTCAGCTTCATCTTCAATTTGAGAAGTAAATAAATCTCCTTTAGCTTTCCTTTTAAGTTTTGATACAGGATGAATAGGCATCACCCACAATATTTTTACACCAAGTTCTTTTAAAACAGGGATATCTTTAGTAAACTCTTCGAATGTTCCCTTTGGAGAATATTGACGAATATTCGCCTCATAAATCACAGCAGATTCCATCATGTCTTTGGAAACAGCTGGAATCTTTTGGGCGAGAGCTTCTGTAGAATTATTCGTCTGGCTATCACATGAAAGGACTAGAATTAAACAATATATAGATAGAAATAGATTCTTCATTTTATCATATTTTCTCAAATATAATGAAGTCTACTAAAACCTTGATAACAGAATTAACTATCGAAACTGTAAATTTTAAATTCGAAACTAAACTCTAATTCTTACAACAGAAAAGATGAATATTTTTTGTAATTCTTTTCAAGAGCTATTCATGTAATATTGAATTTCAGAAAGACCATATTGCTTAATCCAATTGTCAAAAAAGCCTTGTAGTTAGTAATATAAAAGCTCGAAATTTAATTATTTTTTAAGGGCGTCATTGATTAACTAAATACTTTTAATTGGCTATTCATTATTTGAATAAAAAGTAAATGCAATCTTTTGTCTTTTGCTGAAACTTTATACATTCATCATGAGTTGAATTTACAAATAGAATACATGAGTGATTATAAAGATTTAAGAGAAACCTACACAAAAAGTGAATTGACAGAAGAACTTGCATTAGCTGACCCATTTAATATGTTCCAACAATGGATGGTTAATGCAATAAATGATATGGTTCCTGAACCGAATGCAATGGTTCTTTCTACTGTCGACGAAAATAATATCCCTCATGCTAGAACTGTTTTACTTAAAGAAATCTTTGATGAAAAGTTTGTGTTTTATACCAATTTCGGTTCAAACAAAGCCAAGCAAATAGAGCAAAACCCCAATGTAACAATTGTCTTCCTTTGGCTCCAATCCCAAAGACAAGTAATTGTAACCGGGCAAGCGATTCGAATTAGCGAAGAAAAATCTACCGCATATTTCCAATCTAGACCTCGTGCAAGTCAAATCGGAGCATGGACATCACCGCAATCATCTGTCATCGAAAATAGAGAGGTCTTGAATAACAGAAGGATCAAAGTGGTTGAGAAAAATCATGGCAAAGAAAAGCTTGATAAACCTGATTTTTGGGGCGGATATGGCATTAAACCAAGGACAATTGAATTCTGGCAAGGAAGAGATAGTAGACTCCATGATCGATTAAAATATACAAAATCCAAAGACGGAAAATCATGGGATATTGTGAGATTAGCTCCGTAATTCTATCCAAAAAAACTACTTTTGGAGATAACTTTCACCTTCATAATTTTATCAGATTGACTAATTACAATCCTGATTTGTTTAGAAATATGTTTATTCTAAGTTCTTCTGACTTCCGTCAAAAGGGCTGGCAAGCTATTGATATAGATTCATTCACCTTGCAGTTTCATCCCGATTTAAATTACTCCCATTCGTATAACTCACTTATACAGCTTCATCTCTTAGGTGATATTTTTGATTATAAAAAACCTCAATCTTCGAACCAAAGTCTACTAGACTCTTTATTAAACTCTTCTTCTATTGAAGACATTTTCCAACAAACGATCGACTTTACAGGTCAATACATTTTGATCATAAAGCTTGGAAACGAACTACTATTACTGAACGACGCTTGTGCACAATCCGAAATATATTACGATGCTAATTTTACCACTTTTGCCTCACAAGTTAAGCTTTTGACGGAAGTCATAGAAGAAATACAGCATACCGATAAAGATGCAATCGATTTCTACTCTTCTGCCATATTTAAAAAGAAAAAACATTTTGTAGGAAATAGTACACACTTGAAAAATGTATTTCACCTTTTAAGTAATCACTATCTAGATTTAAAGAAGAAACAAGTAATAAGATTTTTTCCAACTACCTCACTTAATTATCAATCAACTGATGTTGTAGCTAAAGAAGCCGCGCATATTTTAAAAGCTTATTTGAATGCAATGGATCATCGATATCCATTAGCACAAGCAGTTACAGGAGGCTATGATAGTAGAGTCCTATTCTTAGCAAGCCTTGACACAGATGCAAAATATTTTGTTGCCCAACATGAATATATGACAGCTGAACATTATGATATTTGGGTACCAAAAAACCTGACACAACTTAAAAATAAAGCATTTACCGTCTTTGAAGATAAAAAAGAAGAAATGGTGAAATTTACAGATGACTACTATAAAAGTGTAGATTTTTCTCGTAATCTAAAGCTTATAAAACACTATGAAAACCATCTTTTCGTAAATGGTAACTTAAGTGAAATTGCTAGAAACACCAACGGGTATTCCAAACAAGGTTTTACAGGTGAAGATTTCTCTTTTTTATATGGAAGTGAAGCACACCCTTATCCTGCCAAACTCTACAATAAATACATTGACGAAAACAAAAGCCTGTTTAATAACCTAGGTTTAGATATGATAGACATGATACACTGGGAAGAACAGATGTCAAATTGGGCAGCTAAAAGTAAATCAGAAACTAAAGCGGAAGGAAGAAAAGTCTATTCTCCTTTTAATTCTAGAAGATTGCTCTACTTGTTGCTCGGTACGAAAAGAACACATCGAGATTCTCATCACAACACCTTATATGATCGCATTATATACCATTTAGCTGATGGCGATTCTACTGTTACAAAGCTCCCTATAAATCCTAGTTTCAAGCAGAATATAATCCGTTTGCTAAAAACGATAAAGGTGTATAATATATATAGAAAAATAGGAGTGAAAACACGAAAAATAAAAGTGTAACATTATCCACTAGTGCAATACACTATTGTAAAACATACGTTCTAGAGAATCGATTTGTATCTGTAATACCACTCGCACACTGAGATACTCCTGAAGATTTTGCAAGTACAGGACTATGCAATCTATGTAAACGAATTTCTACATACGTATCAAAATTGATTTTTTTCCTATCCGCTAATTGCTTATCAATTTGCCAACTTTCAACGATTTCCTCCCATCCAGCAACAAGATCTCCTCCAAAAACTTTGGACTTTGATCCACTTCCATAAGCGAAGAAAAGTACTTTATCTCTTTTTATTCCATTCGCTAATGAATAATATAAATCACTAATCAATGCCAAGAAAATTGAAGCAGTATAGACATTTCCGGTGCGGCTACTTAGACGCTCACTACGCTCAATTTTATTGTTTACCATCTCTGTATACAATGGAGATTTTACAATTGATTTTTTCCAAGCCCTTTTGGCAGACTTAAATTCATCAGCAGGCATTTCCTCTTTATTCGGCTTAGAAACAGGTAAACTATCGTAAAATCCATTAAGCTGACCTTTGGACTTTAAGTCCATTAAAAATATGGAGTCAATAATTCGACGTCCATGATAAGCATAAGGAAGATGGAATATAAAGGAATCGTAATGATCCAAATCCATCGTTAACCCGCTCTTTTTTGAATAATTATGTAATGCCTCTTCAATTCTGCACTTATACGTATAATTCGACAAGGGTCCATCAAACACTGGAGTTTCGCGATGCACAGTTATTAAGTCTTCATCATAAATCATATGATCATTACCGCCCAATTCTACACTAGGATGAATTCGCAAGGGTTTGAAAAAATCATGAACACATGCCGCTGCAACTCCTACTTGAGGATTTATTGACATTAATTTTGGGTTAACCGAAAGAAGAACAGCTGCTGCTCCTGCCCCTTGAGTATATTCTCCTGAACTTGCCAAATCATAGTTTGCAATATCTGCGGCAATTACAATTGCTTTTTTATCAGGTTCAGTCATAAGATATGCCAATGAATTATGCATCGCATCAATCGCGCCGATACATGCAAATGTCATATCCACAACGTCAACATTAATCAAGGCATTACTGTCGAATCCTTGTTGTACATAATATTGCGTCAATATTCCTAATAAATAACTTGCAATCGGTTTTGAACCATCGATACTACTTTCGGTACCAACATAAATTCTTCCTATGTCATTCGGTTGTAAATTATTAGCTCGGACAACATTCAACATCGCTTCAGCTGACAATGTAATCACATCTTCATCCACATCACATACTGACATTTCAATAAGACCTAGACCTTTGGTTAATTTTGCTGGTTCTATCTCCCTAGCTATGGCTAAGTCAGATAATTCCATATATAATGAAGGAAATGCAAAGCGCAGATCATCTATTCCGACAACGTGTGACATATTAATAATTTTGTGATTTATTGCTACGATTACTCGCAAGACCAAATATATAACCCCAGATGAATAATTGTGTTTAAATCAAAGAATAATTACTCTTCTTCATCGGATT
>CAYOIL010000052.1:18441-18766 GCA_964403985.1 uncultured Saprospiraceae bacterium | reverse complement strand
TTCTATAACAACTGGGCAGTTTAATGCAAGTGATCGGATTATTCCCCTTGTTGAAAACAGTGAAGGTACATTAGAAGGAACATTTGATATAGTTATAGATGGAAGTGGAATAGCAGTTGGCATTCAAGAGTTACACTTAGATAAAGGGATGATTTATAAAACTGCGCCAAATCCATTTGAGGCAGAATTAAAAATCTTTTATGGTGTTTTCAAAAAAGTAAAAGTTGGGCTTAATGTCCATGATATCAATGGCAAATTAGTTGCAGAACTTGAGGATAGAATTCATACGCCAGAAAAGTATACTGTTTTTTGGAAACCTGATGCT
>CAYOIL010000052.1:17747-18431 GCA_964403985.1 uncultured Saprospiraceae bacterium | reverse complement strand
ATGACTTGCAAGTTCATTACTTAAAAGTTATAAAAAAATAAGGAGTCAAGGCAACCTCATCTTTACTTTTTACGTGATGTAAATAAAAAGATGAAAAGTACTTACCTCTTTATTTTCGCATTAGTAGTTGTTACATATATTGGTTGTAAACCAACAATCGATCAACCGAAAGTAAGTTATTCTGCAGACATTGAAAAAATATTTTCAGAAGGATGTGGAAATATATATTGTCATGGTTCATATCATCCTGATGGAAACATGTTAACTTATGAAAATACAATTACGTTTGCTTCTCAAAATAGATTTCTTGCTTCTTTAAAACATGAAGACAATGTTTCTCCAATGCCAAAAGGTGGTGAAAAATTACAAGATGAGCAGATTGATTTAATAGAACGATGGATCGAAGAAGGAATGATGGAATAATCATTTTCGCAGGAGGAACATGAAATGCCGACTGTTAAGGAGGGTCGCGAGTGTAAACGAGGGACGGAACGAACAGTGAACCATGCAATACTCCGTCTTTATCATTTCGATTCATCGAAATGATAAAGCCTGCCCAAAATTTCAAAAGTAATATTGTGAAAAAATATATTTTTCAAACTTTAAGTCTATTGACAACCTAAATCGAGTTGGCTTTGAAAATCACCGTTTGGAAAACAATTACCTGACAATACAGCATCTGGC
>CAYOIL010000052.1:0-17737 GCA_964403985.1 uncultured Saprospiraceae bacterium | reverse complement strand
ATCTCTTCTTCTGTCAAGAATAAGGGATTGAATTTATCGGAAAGTTGTTCTGCTGGCACATTCAAATTTTCACCGATTCCTTCATTGAAATATTCGATTACACTTCTTAAGTTTGTTTTTGAAGAACCATGAAAATAGAATTTGGTATCTCTCATGTTGTACAACTGTGGTACTTTAAACTTAAAATTATCTTCAACAACTCCTGTAAATCCTCCACGCCCAAAATTTCTCAAATCCGCAGCACTTGTTCCAAAACTTGGTCGTTGATACATATCGTTTACACCCAGCGCATGAAATTCTACTGAACTTAATCCTGGCCCGCTATGACAATTTGTACATGCAGCTTTTCCGAAAAACAACATTGCTCCTGCTTTTTCATCATCAGTTAATGCAAATGGATCTCCTTTTAACCAATCTTGAAAAGGTGCTCTGTTAGGAAACAAAGTTCTTAAATACGCCGACAATGCGAAAGAAGCCGTAGTATCGCTATATCTATTTTCAACAGCAAAATCTGGAAAAGCTTGATCAAAAAGTTCTTTGTATCCGTTTACTTCTATTGATTCAAGATCATAATGCATCTTGTGAGTTTCAATTCCATCAATATTCTGAGCTTCCATTCCTTGAGTTCCCAAATTATTCAAATCTAAGACTCCTACCCATTTATCTTCCGTACCTTCATTTACCCCAAATGATCCAAATGAACCATTCCACATTGTATTTTCAACAAAAGCTACATTTAATAAACTTAAAGGTCTTGCACCTTGAACATCCATATCTGCTTCATCATAACTAACATTCCTTACTCGCTCTTCTCCATTAATTCCAAATCCAACTCCCCCATCAGCGATTCCTTGTGCACTTCCAGGGCGAAAACCTGCCGAAGGAAGATGACATGTTGCACAACTGTATGTTCCAATATTGGCAACATCAGCAGACTCAGTTCCAAATGCTGTTTCAAAAAACAACAATTTACCAAGTGTTACTTTTTCATTTGTTAAAGGATTCTTTGGCTCTTGTGGAATATTATTGAAATCATCACTTTCAGGCAATACCCAATACTCTAGTGAATTATCTCCAGATGCATTACGAACCATTTCTTTTAAAGTCGAATCTAATTCGCTAACAGGTACCATCCTAGCTTGGGTACATGATATGATAGCCAACAATACCACTATAGGTATAATGTAAATAAACTTTGACATAGTCATTTCGGATTTTGGACTTCAAATATATTAAAAAAATTAATAATATATAAAACCCAATGGTTTATTTAGTTAACAAAAAGTAACATTATTCAAATAATTTGCAGTGCAAACTTACATATTTAATATTTCAATATCTATTAAATACGTATAAATAACCGCTACAAATACCTTAAAGTTTAGTTATTGTCAACTTAATTAATGAAATAGTAAAATCTAATCGGGGGTATCAAATCCTACTGTATCAGTATTAATATAGTCAAGAACTGGGCCAATATTGAAATGAACCCATTTTTCTTCATCATCCAACATGATATGAATGTCTTGATCTCTGTTTTTAATCTTCGTTAATCCAAGAAATTTCCATGCTTTTTTGCGTATAACATGGTTTATATCTGCTGTATTTAAAACGAGGTAATTAATCGTATTACCAATAACTTCCTCACTTTCTATAATCGTCAAAATTAATAAATCATATTTTTCCTTTTCAATGTCATAGGCATCAGAATCACCAAGCATTGATAAAACATATAACTTAGTAAGCATTATATTCAAATTTATAACCTGATCATTTAGTATGGAATCACAAAGATTATTTATGTGACCATATGGAATGTCTTCACCTGGTATGAAATTCATAAGATTCATTATTGAATCAACGAGAATGTGCTTAGTTGTAGGGCTGTAGAACTCTTGAAATCTAGAACCATAATAAAAATGAACTCTTTCTTCTGATGTCATATAAGAAGCAGAATCTTGAAATTGCTCAAGTAAAACTGGGTAATACAAAGAAGATCCTTCGTTTGATATATTCGTTTCTATTATATTATAAAAGATACTGTCATGAAATTGGGCTTGAGCCCAAAAAGACATCATACTACACAGTAGGATAAGAGTTGATATTCGCATAAACATTGTTTTCTCGGCAAATATATTATAATTTTTTATAATACATAAAATACTGTTAAAGTATATTATACAAGCCATAACATCCGTTCATAAGACAAAAAAAGGCCATCTCGAAAGGAGACAGCCTATTATTTATTTAAACTTAACGAAGATTTTACTCTTCCGTTTTATCAGCTTTTTTCTTAGCAGCTTTTTGCATTGGATTCATTCCTCCATCAAACTTATTTGATTTAAAAACTTCGAATCGATCCATTTTCACTTCTTCTATTGGCCAAGTATTATTATCAGCATTTACATCTGCCGTTTCAAGGTAAGGATCCAATTTGATCGAAGCAACAACTTTTTCTTTCATAAAGACTCTGTTGAATTTATCTTCATTCAATCGCCATACTTCTACTGGAATCTTTTCATATTCTGTTGTCCCATCTTCAAATGTCCATTCAATTATGATAGGCATCACTAGTCCACCTTTATTAGAGAAAAACAATTCGTAATAATTCTTTCCACCATACTTTTCCTTTTTCTCTTCATCAGTATAAACTTTATCATATCGAGTATAAATGGAAGTTGCCATAGAATCAGGACCTTCCCAAGGTCTATAGTTTGTATATACATCTCTCAAGTCTTCATCTTTATCTACAGGAAATGTCATACCTGCTTCTTTATTCCTTTTTTGCGCAATATGATCAAGCCTTGGTTGTATTTTATATGAGTATGTATCTACTTGCGTTACAGGATTATTCTCCATATCGACCGTATACCATTCAACACTATCAAGAGAAATATCTACTGCGTCTGTGCTGTAAAACCATCCTGCCCAGAACCAATCAAGATCAACTGCACTAGCTTCTTCCATTGTTCGGAAAAAGTCCTCTGGTGTAGGGTGTTTAAATGCCCATCTATTACAATATTCTTTAAATGCATAGTCGAATAATTCACGTCCCATAATCGTTTCTCTCAAAATATTAAGAGCTGTCGCAGGCTTGTTGTAGGCATTATTTCCGTAATCTTTTATATTCTCACTGTTCGTCATTATAGGTTCAAGAGAAGATTTTGGACTATCCATATAATCAACAATTAAGTGAGCAGGTCCACCTCTTGATGGATAGTTATTATCAAATTCTTGTTCGGTAAGGAACTG
This sequence comes from uncultured Saprospiraceae bacterium, assembly GCA_964403985.1. Lineage (GTDB taxonomy): Bacteria > Bacteroidota > Bacteroidia > Chitinophagales > Saprospiraceae > JAHDFB01. The sequence goes on along the minus strand of CAYOIL010000052.1, from coordinate 14,485 downwards.
TACAAAACTATTCAGCCCTTCATCAAACCAAGCCCATTGTCTTTCATCACTATTGATAATCATAGGGAAATAATTATGCCCTACTTCATGAATTGTTACAAGAATACAAGCATCTTTCGCTCTTGCAGTATAAGTACCATCTTCTTCAGCTCTTCCTGGATTAAAGCAAATCATAGGATATTCCATACCGTTTGCAGCTTCTACCGAAATAGCAACTGGATAAGGATAAGGGATTGAATATTTACTATAAGTTGTTAAGGTATGGTCTACAACTTTAGTACTGTATTTATTATAGATGGGGTAAGCCTCTTTTCCATAGTAACTCATTGCCATCACCTTCTCATTCAACTCTGTTTTGTGAGCCATTGCATCCCAAACAAATTTCTTACTAGCCGTCCAAGCAAAGTCACGTACATTTTCAGCTTTATAAACCCATGTCTTCATGGAAGTAGACTCCGGTTGTTTTTCATTGGCAAGAGCTTCTTCTTTTGTTACAACTTCGATAGGAGCTGTAGCTGATTGAGCTTGTTGCCATCTTTTGTATTGTGCAGGAGTCAACATTTTCTTGTAATTCTGACATTCACCTGTTGCACCAACAATATGATCAGAAGGAAGAGTAATTTCTACTTCATAATTTCCAAAATTCAAAGCAAACTCACCTCTTCCAACGAATTGTTTATTCTGCCATCCTTCGAAGTCACTATAAACACACAGTCTTGGGAACCATTGTACTACGGTATATAGGTAATTGCCATGATCTTCAAAAAACTCATATCCACCTCTACCCCATGAAGGATTATTGATACGATCGATCATTTTGAAATTCCAATCAACATTGAATACGAATTTCTTACCGGGCTTAAGCTCTTGTGGTAATTCCACACGCATCATAGTACCATTAATTGTGTACTTTAATCTAGCTCCTGATTTATCAGTTACTTTTTGAATTTTAACACCATAATCATCTTGGCCTCTCCATACTTCTAGCCTATCCATTGCGCCTTCACTCATAGTAGAGCGAATAGTTGATGTATTTTGGCGGTGCTTTTGTGCATCGGCAGCATGTTCATTTTCATCAAGCTGCAACCAAAGAAACTTCATAGATGAAGGACTATTGTTGAAATAAGTAATGGTCTCAGATCCAGTAAGAACTTGATTTTTAGTATCGAGTTTACATTTAATTTTATAGTCGGCACGTTGTTGCCAATAATCAGGACCAGGTGCACCGCCAGCAGTACGATAAGCATTCGGGGAACGCCATATAGGATCAAGTTGTTCGAACTTATTAGCGTGTGTGGATTCTGCGTTATTTTTTATCAACTGGGCTTGAGCTCCAATAGACAATAAAATAAGGAAAAATCCAATGTTGAGTATTTTAGTGATCATTTATAAATAGTTTGCTGCGAATATAATTTATATCTTATAAAAATTAACATGTTACCGATTAATTAAGAAAACTTTTGGACAAATGGAAAATATCTAGCTTTTGTATATTTTATTTACTAAATATTTGGGCGTCTTAACCCTATGTTCCATAGCTCGCTTTTCGCTCGGCTCCAATTAGATTTTGTAATTAATAAGGAATACTTGATAAAAGAAATTTCTTGATTTAAGAATCATCAATAGTAAATGGATCTCAGCTCCTAAAGTCGCTGACTATTGCACAGCGGGGACGCTGAAATTATCTAATAAAATGAGATTTATAACTAAATAATTTTGTACTTGCTTGTAGATTCCACCTTTCTAAACAACATTACACATTGTAAAGAAAAACATCGAGACTAAATACGCATAGTAACTGTAACATTTGGCAGTACAGATTACACTAACTGTCATGTTTTATATTAACAACCTAGATCATCAAATTCTATTATCATTTTTATTTGGTTTGAGGTAAGTATATAGTGATTGATTATGCAATAATCATGACAAAAAAATAATTAAGCAAATAAAAAATTTTTTGACTATCGAAAAGTTCTATACTGTTTAGAAGTGCAAGCTCTCTAAACTCATTTGAAAGCATTCTAATTTGGGCGAAAGCCCAAAGCTTAAGCAATTCCAAAATGATAAACATGCACAAAAAAAGACTAAAACCTAATATCGGAGGACGTTCCCAGACTACGTAGTACGAGATTTTATCTGAATTCAGCCTTTTAAGGCTTATACTTTCCCCATCTCTCCTTTCCACCTCCTTTTTGGGCGAAAGCCCAAAATTTAAGCAATTCCAAATTATAAAAACATGCACAAAAAAAGACTGGAACCTAATATCGGACGACGTTCCCAGACTACGTAGTACGAGAATCTAATCACACAATCTCTCTAAAATTAAAAAAGCGAAACATAAGATTACTTAGGTTTCGCTTCATTTCAAACAAATTTTTCTTTTACAAAATAATTAATCATATCTACTTGCATTGAACCCCAATGAAAGACCAAATCTGCTGCCAGACTTACCTGGAACAACAAATGCATTGATAGGAATATTCATCCGACCAGATTTAAATGTTTTACCGATTCCAAAAACAAAGCCAGAATCAAAAACTAACTTACCTCTACTATCCAATCTACTTATTATTTCAGCTGTATTTGGCTGTTCCCCATCATATTCGTTAACTAACTTCCAACTATTGTTTTCATCATAATATCCTTCTGATTCTTTAAGAATATAGAATACTGGGCCAAATGCAAATTCCCATCCCGTTTTGTTACTTCGTATACCATTTAAAATCGAAACACTAGGAATAAATTTACCTTGATCTAATCCTGTCACAATAGGAATGATCTCAAATAAAGCCTGAAAATCTCCTTCATTTAAGTACTTCACTTCAAATTGATACCCAAATTGAAACATAAGTGGTGTGGCATTAAATCCACCTTCCAACATAGGTGCTTTGTAAATACTTGATAAATCACCAGTAAATGCTGTAAACCCCATTCTTGGGCCACTAAGGTTAAGCGTTGAAACATCAGGATAATTTACACTACTCTCAAAATCAAATGGTTTTGTCAATTTCTGCTCTTGCGCCTCATTGACCTCTATACCAAACATCTTATTGACGGTAATCTCCATCATACTCGATAGTTGATTTTTAATGTGAACAAACTCCATAACTTGCGTCTTTTCAAGAGAGGATGACCTTACATCAATTAATCTTAAAGTAATAACTATTGTTTCTCCCAAATTTTCTACAGATCCTGTCAACATCTTATCTGTTTTAAGAATCTTTCCTGCTTCTACCATACAAATCTTGCCGAAGCATTTATCCACATCAAAATCATTTTTACTTATCAGATAATCCACGTCATATATATCCATAACTTGATACTTATCAAGCTTATTTAACTGCATTCTAGCTATACGACCAATTGCCCTTGCGTCTTGTTCTATTCCTACTCCATCTATTCCAAGAACAGCTATAGAGGGCTTATTAAGAAGGTTTTGTGCTGTAAGATTTGATCCAGTAAATCCTAAAAAACCAGTAATAAAAATAAGTATTAGAGTTTTTATTTTTTTCATAATATATCAATTTTGAATTAATGAATAATACAAACATAAAAAGGTAGATACCTAGAAAATTATCGTATTACGATAAAATCACATATAAAATTATATTATATGTAAAATAATTAATCAATATAGATTTTGATGATTTTTTAGAAGAATAAGTGATAAAAGCTTGGCTTATTATTCACAAAAAATAAGCACAAACAATCACTTGTCAAAAAATGCTGTTTACCTTTGAAACTTATGAAAATCGAACATTTAGCAATATGGGTTAAAGATTTAGAAAAGATGAAGTCTTTTTATACCAACTATTTCAATGGCAAATCCAATGAGAAGTATACAAATTCAAAGAAGAAATTTCATTCTTATTTCATTCAGTTTGATTCTGGAAGTAGATTAGAATTAATGACAAGGTTCGATGTTCAAGAAAATGAAAACAACAGTGAACTCCCCTATTTTGGGCTTACACATTTCGCTATTTCTGTTGGAAGTAAAGAAACCGTGAATACTATGACTGAAAGATTTAGAAAAGATGGATATAGAATCCTGGGGGAACCGAGAACTACTGGAGACGGCTATTATGAAAGTGTCATTTTAGATCCAGAAAACAATCAAATAGAAATAACAATCTGATCATTCACATAGCTGAGATAAAAATGTAGGATTTTAGTAGGATACTTACAACTATATGCATCAATATTTATTTGGTAAGAGTGGTCTACATTAGATTAATCAATAATTATTTATGAATTCAATTATCAATACCCCTTTAAGGCTTCGAAACGGAAGTGTTTTATCCAACAGAATTGCAAAATCTGCTATGAGTGAAAATCTAGGAGATAAAAATTTCTCTCCTACAAAGACGCTTATAAATGTATATAAAGAGTGGGCTAAAAGTGGCGCTGGATTACTGATTTCAGGGAATATTATGATAGATTCATCAGCTATTGGTGAACCAAGGAATGTTGTGGTGGAGAATAGGAATGACATGAGTTTATTAAAAGAATGGGCTGACTCAGTGAAAGGAACACAAGTGCAATTGTGGGCACAACTGAATCATCCCGGACGCCAAGCGATGGAGCAAATCAATCCAATTTTAAAAGGCCCATCAGCTGTTCCTTTAGTATTGGGTGGTAGGAAGAAAGCATCGAAAAAAATTCCTATTGCAATGACAGAAGCTGAAATTTGGGATTGTATCGAACGCTTTGCTACGACCTCAGAAATTTTAAAAGAAGCTGGTTTTTCAGGAGTACAGATTCATGGAGCACACGGCTACCTTGTAAATCAATTTTTATCTCCACACTCCAATGTAAGAGATGATCAATGGGGAGGAAGTCTTGAAAATAGAGCAAAATTCGTTCTTGAAGTATTTAGAAAAATTAGGCAAAAAGTAGGACCAGAATTTCCAATAGGTATAAAGTTGAATTCAGCAGATTTTCAAAAAGGTGGATTTACAGAAGAGGAGTCTATGGAAATTGTAAAGATGTTGTCCAATGAGGGAATCGATTTAATTGAAATCTCAGGAGGCACTTACGAAGCACCTGCAATGATGGGGTATAAAAAAGAAAGTACAAAAAAACGTGAAGCTTACTTTATTGACTATATTGAAAAAGCAAGAAAAATTACAGATACTCCCTTAATGTTAACTGGAGGTTTTAGGTCACCTAAAGGGATGCATGAAGCTTTAGAAACGGGAGATTTAGATGTAGTTGGTCTGGCAAGACCTTTTGTCATGTATCCTAAAATTGGTCATGAAATAATAGAAAAGTCGAGAGAAAACTTTCATACAAGTCCTAGTAAATCGGGTGTAAAAGCCATTGATGGTTTTATGAATATTATTTGGTATGAAGCTCAAATAAAGCGTATTGGTGAGGGAAAAGAACCGAAACATAAACTAGGTGCTTGGGGAGTGTTTTTTAAATATGCTTTACTTATTGGAGGATTTTCAAAAAAGAAGAAAAAGAAATAGAGTTTGTCGAATAAACTAAGTGGTAATTTTCTTTTGGCTTACGCCCAAAATCTTTAAGCTTGTATTATTTTTTCGTACCTATTTCTTGTAGGCTGAGTTTAAGATTCCCTGGCCTATGTATTTTGTTCACAAGTTAACTTAAATCTGGGTTTAAGGACACATATTAATATGTTATATCGTTATCGAAGTAAAGCCAAAATTAGTATCTAATGAAAACATCTAGCCTCTTCATTCTATTTTTAATTGCATCGTCTTTTAGTTATTCACAATCTTTAGAATCTAAATTTCAGAAAGCAATAGATTCCATTTATGCAGCGCATCCTACATCAGTGGGAATAATGGTTCATGTAGAAAGTCCAAACAATAAAGTTTCATGGAGTGGATCAGTTGGTTATTCAGATCAAGAAAATCAAATTCCATTAGATCCTAATCAGCCTGCTTTGATAGCGAGCAGCATTAAGACATATGTATCCGCTACAATATTAAGATTAGTTGAAATAGATAAACTTACGTTAGAAGATCCGATACAATTATATTTAACAGAAAAGACAAACGACTTTTTTAAAAAAGATGGCTATAATTTTGAAGCCATTCAAATCAGGCATTTATTGTCTCATACAAATACTAAAGTATGAAAAAGATCATTAAATCTTGTTTGATCGCTTTTCTTTTACTTTTAGTATCAGAAAGTGGTAATAGTCAAATTACAAAAACAAAATTTCAAATAGAGTACGACGAAGATAATTGTTGGTATAACTTTTATGTACATATTCTTGAAGGTTCAGCAATTGATTTTTTAGAGCGAATTCCTTTACTAAATTCCGTGACATTGATTCTACCTATTGAATCGCAAGCTACTATGCTTGAAAGCATTACTCCAAACACAACTTCATGGACATTGAGTAATGTTAATGCATATCCGGGAGGAGATGAAGATAAAAACTTCCTTCGCTTATTTCAAGGTTCTGGAAATTTGAATGTTTATCCTGAAATGAACGAAGGTGATACCATTTTGTTATGCCGTTTCAGTGTAGATAATGATGTACAAGGAGTTAAAGGAATACGAGAATATATAAATGGAATGGATGATCCAGGAGGTGGAGGAGCTTATGGTTCTTCGTTTGTGTTTTTTGGTTTAGACACCCATCAAGGATATTTAGATCCAATATTCGGGAGTGAATACGCACAAGCAACAGGACCAGCTTTCATTTATGTAGACAAAAAAACTAGCTTATTTCCTACAACAGGAGGTACATGGTCACAAACAAATTCCTCAGCAACAGCTTTTGATCAAGCTACAAACGAAATCACTGGCTTAGCTCCAGGTAGAAGTATGTTTACTTTTTCCCCCAATAACGGTTCTTGTGAAACTAGTGTAATGATTGAGGTTTTGGAAGTTCAAGATTCACTTTTATTAGCTGGAAATGGAGAAGGTGAATTTGATCCAGCTTCTAAATTGACAATAAATGGTTCGAAAGGTGGTTTTTTAATACCAAGATTGGATGCAGAAGCAAGGCAATGTATGATAGCTCCAGCTCCAGGCTTGATGATATATCAAACAGATGAAGAAATTGGCTTCTATTATTTCAGTGGACAATCTTGGTTTAGGCTAACAAATACTGATGCAGAAGGAAGTTCATCCCAAAACATGGTTGTTCAAAATGAAGAATTAAAGGCTTTACAAGCAAAACAGACTGAGTTGTTACAACAAATAGAAGCGCAAGAGCAAGAATTAATAGAGTTATCAAAAAAGATTTTGGATAAAGAAAATTAATATTATTTAATCAAAGAAAAATGAAAGTCAACTCAATAGTTGTTTTCATTTTTCTTTGGCCAACTACTCTTTCCTTTTCATTAGTAATCAACTAAAAATTAGACCTGAATTTAGATTTTCAGTGTTCAGCTGAATCTTGAATTAGTGACTTTAAATAAAAAAAGTCGCTTGAAAACTAATTTTCAAACGACCATAATCTTCTATTTCAAAGACTTATATGTTTTTGTACTCTCCATTCACTATAATTTATAACAACAATTTGTTTAACATCATTAAGTAAATGTTATGCATTCAAATTCCGAATAATTTTTTGGCAAAAATTAGATTCCTTCCATATCGGATTCTCCAATAAAGCCAAGAAATAAAAAAAACTTCTTTAACATAATCGTAAATTTAAATGGTTAATAAATAAAAAATAAAGAGGAAGTAAAACAAATTAACTTCCAACTTTACTCGTGCCTTATAAAAAGCTATACCTTTTATGAATATCATCGTTCAGAAAAACATGAACGATGCTCATTTATTAAAAAACGAACTGTAAAACAAAATCGTCTAGTTTGGAGTCAGTAAAAAGAAGCAATTATTAACATTTGTCAGCAAGAACATTAATATGCTAAAAATACTACCTCAACAGCTATAGCTATTGAATATTATTAAAAGAAATTGATATAAATAATTAAGAAATTGGTGAAGACAGTTGAATTTGACATGTTGATAAAGTAACTATTATTCAAAAGTATGAGGGGCCTACCCTACGGGTCGCTATGTTACGTAGCTCGCTATCCGCTCGTCCCTAAAGGGATTTCAACTTCGTAGAAACTACTGCACAGCGCTAGTCCAAATCTATTAATGTAAATGAGGTATTTCTTCAAAGGTTGTTTTCATTGATACTTACTAGAAATTCAATATTGTTTTATTCTTATACGCATCGTTTAGTAGCTTATCTCATTCAACATTATTATAAACTACTAAACGAAAATCATGGCTCGTATAACTTTACTTCTTTTACTTATTCTTTCTTCTTTTAATTCATTTTCACAATCTTATGATTGTCCTAGTGATGCAATCGGTGGATTACCGGCAGATGACATTTATACCACTCTAGCCTCGTATAGCTCGAATTCTTTTGTTGCTGCTCAAACATTCATAAACCTTGACACCTTAGATTTTGAAGCTATTTCAGTGATTGGTTTAAGGCACAATGGAAATTGGGAAGAATGTGAAGATCAAAATCCACTATCGTTCAAGATTGACTTTTGGTCATATGAAAATCTACTGCCAGACACACTTATAGAATCGATCGACGATGCTTCGATACATATTGATTCTTTGGACACATGGACCTTGGATGATAAGGACTGGGTGTTGGAAAGATTTACTTTTACATTTAAAGAAGCAAGAAATTATAAGCTAGGTTTTATTTCCATTTATAATGAAGATGAAGCACCCAATAATACCTGTAAATTCAATTGGTTGTATAATTATCCAGACAATATAAATCTTGAAGGGGCAACAATTCACGATGATGGAACTAAAGTAATATGGAATGCTTTTAATTTTTGTTTACTTGCTGAAGGAATTGTTATCGCGAATTCAAATTTATCACATGACAATTCAGTCCGATTCTTCCCAAATCCTGTTTCAAGCACTTTACATTTTGAAAATAATGGAAGCTTTGAAAAAATTGAAATATTCAACTCACTTGGTATATTAGTATACTCTGATGATTTAATCAATTCAGCATCCACAGAAGCTATTAAAGTTCATCATTTAGCATCCGGAACATATATTGCTAGATTAATAAACGTAAAAGATCAAAGCATTTCAACAGAGATCTTTGTGAAATAAGGTTCTTTAATTATTCTTAGTCGTTTAGTATTTTATTTGAGGTGACAAATGTATTGTCTTCTATGGTGTTTATCCCCTTTATTTGATTTTCAAGTTTGGTGCTGATCGACTTTTGTCACTATTCCGTTTTCAAAATAAATGTCTAAAACATCTGGGTCAATATTAAACAGTCCCGGGACAAATCCTAAGTTATAAGCTATATGATTTTCACTATAAGTATAAAATTCATCACCTAAAAGGTCAACAACTTCTTCTTTTGTCTTTCCTATCAAGAGTTCACTTTTTATTATATCTGTTGACATTGTGTATCGTTCTTCTATTTTGACATCCCACGTTTGTTTATTGAAATCAGTCGTAGGGTAATATGAAACAGAGAAAACCCAGTCCATAATAACTCCTATATATATAATAGGGCTTAAAATGACAGCAGGAATGATTGCTAAGTATTTTCTATTTGAAACATTTCAAGTTTCAGTTTCTTGAGTGTCCATTTTGATGAAAAATAGATTAAAACCCCAAGCATTAGAATTATTATTGGAACTTCTGGACTCATTGTAAAATGGATTAATTTATAAATTTAGCTTTCACAATTTATACGAACGGAATTAGTTTGAATTATAATCTGTAACTTAATGCATCAGCCTAAAATTGTATTATCTAAATCTAATTAACAGGTTTTATTTTTCATTTAGTTTATAATATCTATGCTCATCACAAACTTTTTTATTCTTTAAAATAGCATTTTTAAAAACTCCTTCTTTACCATATCCGTTCTTCTCAAGGACTCTCATTGAGGCAATATTGTATTCAAAAACTCCTGTATAAATTCGATTTAACTTTAGTTTTTCAAATCCATACTTAGTTATTAATTCTACAGCTTTAGTTGCAATTCCTTTACCCCAGTATGGTTGACCAATCCAATATCCTATTTCAGCAGATTTTTTATAAACATCATTTTGAACTACTAAACCAATTACTCCTGATAATTCTCCATTATATAATATTCCGAAGGTTTGTTTTGGGTTTTCATCCTGCGTTAAATTAATAAAGAATTCCGCATCGTCGTCAGTATATGGAAATGGAATATAATCTCTTAAATTATCCCAAATTTTCTTGTTATTAGCCAACTGTACTAGATCAGGTTTATCTGACAATTCCAGAGATCTTATTTTAATTTCTTTTTCCATATTTTTTTCCAATTAGGCGTAAAAGAGCATCACTGTCTCCTTTTACAACCTTAATTATTATAAGGCTACTAAATGAATTTTAAATACCACAATGTTAATTAAAGGATTCTTACTCCACATCATTTCAATCTCGTCATGTAAAGCACTTCTATCTTTTTTCTTTCAACTATAATCATTTTGAAGGAATTTTCTTTAATTTCTTCAATGTATTAATTATAACTTGGGATCCACTTTTCTTTATCATAAAGAAAATCACCATAAATTTTTAGTAGTGGAGAATTCCAACGCCCCCTATATTTCTTTAGGTTAGTTTCTTGTTCTTGAACAATTTCAAAATAGAAACTACCTTTATATTTTCTACTCTTTTTCCCGATTTGAATTTCTTTTATTTCCCACTTTCCTACTAATTTACTTGTATCAATTGCATTTAGAGCTGATTTTTTTCTAATAAACTCACTGGTACCTCTCCACTTTTCTTTTTGTTCTTCCTTGCATTTTATATCTACATACTCCAACAAATATATTTCACTATTAAAATCAATTGGACTATTTTCGCGAATTGAATATTTATATCCATTATCGGGATTGAAGATAAGTTTATTTCCTCTTTTATTTAAATGCTATTCGCCATATTCAATGGAGTCAGCATATGTTAAAATGTATCTATCGTTTAACTGAAAAACTATTGATTTATCGAGTTCTATTACCATTTCTTCTATTGTATTTGAATCATTCTCACAATAGACATAATGTTTCGAAAGGCTCCATTCACCTACTGGGCTTAAAGTTTGATCATTCAAAAGGCTAAAATTAAGAAATAGTAAAAGAGATGAAATTATGTTTAATGATTTCATAGTTTTTATGAGCTTATCGAATGAAAACGATTTTTCGCCTCGATTATTTCAAAACAAATCCTTTTCAATTGTTGGTGTCAATGTTGCATATAGTAATAGGCCTTAGCTACCACTTAATCTAACACCAATAAAAATAGTTCTTGGCATCGATGCTCCATACACGAAATTACTATCCCTATTCTTCCCAATATCGAAATCATCTTGGTAACTGTTTAATATGTTTTTAATACCTCCAAATAGCTCCAAATTACTTTTTACAGCCGGTAGTCCTATCTTATAAGATCCTCGCATACTTAGTTCTGAAAATGCCTCACTTTCAAAAATCTCATCAACCTCTTGATTTTCTGCCCCTGCAAAGTGTGGTACTAACATTTTGCCAGTGTACACATAATTTATATTGACGGAGATCTTTTTATAAGGATTCAAACTTAAAGTGGAAAATCCATAGTTGTTCGGAGTGCGTATGAAATTCCTTGTGCCTTGAATTCCGTCTATATAAATAACGGATTCATCATTTCGACTTTGTTGCAAGGTGAAACCTGATTCCAATTGTATCTTACGTTTATAATTAGCCCTCAGTTCCAATGTAAGCCCTTGAACCGAAGCACCTGCACCATTTTTCTTCTCAAAGACTTCACCAAATTCATCCTCCCCTACTGATTCAAGTATAAATGCATCTTCCAACCGGGTATAAAAACCTTCCAATGTATAACCAAAAATATAGTCTTCATTCACCTTATCGTAATTCATGGAAGCACTCCAACTAAGAGAATTCTCTTGTTCTAAATCAGATGATAAAGAAACCCTCGAAATTCCACCTCCTGCAAAAGCAATATGTAAATCAGCATCAAATGCTTGTGGTGCTCTAAACCCTTTCGCATAATTGACTCGAAATTGAGTCATTGCAAATGGCTTAAACAGTAAACTCACTCGAGGGCTAATAACTGTAGATTCGACAAAATTATGCCGATCTGCTCTTAGCCCAGACAAAAGGTTCCATTTCGAAGAAAATTCCCAATCACTTTGAATAAACAAACCTGTGTTTTGGGTGGTTTGATCAATCAAATAGTTATAGGCTGGAATCTCATCAAAAACTTTGTCATACACATATTCCCCTCCAAAAGTAAGTACGTTACTTCCTACAAAAAACGATTCTATTTCGTGGTTTAATTGAAATCCTGCATTGTATGTTGAAACATTTGAAATTCCATATGGGGGATTTTCCAAAAATGTTACTAATACTTCTGTATCATCTGGTTGAATTCCTGTATAATGATCTCTTTTGGTGTTTTGCCAGGCGAGATAAGTAATTAATGACGACTTTCCATCATTGAAATTCAGCTGATAGTCCGCGCTTCCCATCCACACATTATGCGTTCGCTCTTCACTTTGGCCTGCTAAATGAGCTGGATATATTCCAATTTCACCACCATATCTATATTCGTTCAGATTACTAAGACTTAATTCAATTTTCTGATTGTCAGTAGGTCTCGAAAAGAAATTAGCTCCGAAAGATCTGTTTTCAAGGCTTGGAAGTTCAGAATAATTGTCTTCGTTATGATCATATATTTCTCGATTCCTTGAATTAAAAAACAGAGAAACTCCAGAATTTTTATTCTTTGTTACAAGACTGGTGTTAGCATTTATTTGATGATCCCATGCAGCTCCATTGATAAGTTGATAATTATAAGCCACACTGTAGTCGTTTTTAGTCGGTATTTTAGTCAATATATTAACGGTCCCACCAACTGCACTTGACCCATATAAACTCGAGCCACCGCCTTTAACGACCTCTATTTTATCAACCATATTAACAGGGAGTTGCTCTAAACCATAAAGACCAGTTAGTGGACTAAAAATAGGTCTTCCGTTTATTAAAATTTGGGAATAACCACCTGCAAGTCCATTAATTCTAAGTTGGGTATAGTTGCACGTTTGACAGTCCGTTTCTATACGCAGACCAGGTTGAAATTTTAAACCTTCACTTACATTACAGGCCTGAACCTCGTTCATCGTTTGCGAAGACAAAACGTTTACTATCACGGGAGAATCAGTTTTTCTTTTGAAGGTTTTGGTTCCAGTGACAACAATGTCATCAATTAGAATAAGGTCTTCCACAAGAGAAATTTCTAGTTCAATATTTTGATCTGGATTGATTACTTGAATGACTTTCTTGTATTCCAAAAATCCAATTATTGACACATCCAATTTATAGTCATTGGGAGATACTTCTAAAAATTGAAATCGTCCTGATGTATCAGATTGTGTAACATATTCCCCATTATTTAAAACGACTGTAGCAAATGATATAGGTTTATCATCGAATGTAATTACACCTTTTATAGTGGCACTAAAAAGAAGTGTCAAATTAAAAGACATAAAAAGAGATAATAACAATAATTTCTTAGTCATAGACAATGTTAGACGCACAAAATTAATAAGTTAGACAAGTCTAACAAATTATTTAAGATGTTTTTTATATTTGTTTATATAATCAATGATTATGGCTAGTCAATCGAAGGAAAATTATCTGAAGGCGTTATTTCATTTGGATAGAAAGGATACATCAATTTCTGTAACCGAATTGGGTAAAGTGATGGAAGTCAAAAAATCATCGGTCAATAATATGATTAAAAAATTGGCAGAAAGAGGATGGTTGACCCAAAAAAAATATCAACCTATAAAGCTAACGGATAAAGGACGAAAAGAAGCTGCATTAATTATTAGAAAACATCGGTTGACAGAAATGTATTTGGTCAACAAAATGGGCTTTGGCTGGGAAGAAGTGCATGATATTGCCGAACAAATGGAGCATATTAAATCACCTGATTTGTTTGACAAAATAGATAGTATTCTGGGGTCCCCAGAATTTGATCCACATGGCTCCCCTATTCCGTCTAAAGATGGAATTATAAAAGAATCAAACTTTTATCCTTTAAGTTCATTTCTGGAATGTGATGTTGTTATTCTTAGAGCCTTATCAAATAGTGAAACTACATTTTTAGAGTATTTGAATAGTAAGAATCTAATGTTGGGGACATCAATAGAAATTCAATCTATCGAACCTTTTGATAAAAGTATGATTGTACGATATAGTTCGCACAAAAGTGTAGTATTAAGTAATGTGATTAGTTCTCAATTGATGTGTGAGAAGGTGTAGGTATTTTATTAAGAAAATAAGGAGAAGTACATTATTTCCTTTAGAATTTCAAATGGGTTATTTTCAACTCACCTCATTCCTCTCTGATCTCAGAGAGGATGGACGTACGATTTTGTTATTAATGATATTGTAGATCGGTTTTCAAATACATTATTTCCTTTAGAAATAAAATGGATCTAGAATTTTGA
>CAYOIL010000051.1:0-18926 GCA_964403985.1 uncultured Saprospiraceae bacterium | reverse complement strand
TATCTGTTCATTTGTTCCAAGATTGTACGATTATCACCCAAAGGCAATTCCTGCTCCTTATAATCACAGTAACATAGATAGTGACGAAGTTTTATACTATGTAGATGGGGATTTCATGAGTAGAAAGCATGTTGAGAAAGGAATGATAACACTTCATCCAGGGGGAATACCGCATGGGCCTCATCCTGGAACTGTTGAAAAAAGTATAGGGGCAAAAGAAACTGGAGAATTAGCTGTCATGGTTGATACTTTCAAACCATTGTTAATGACAAATTATGCTGCTGGAGTAGAGGATGAGGATTATTATAAGAGTTGGTTGTAAAATTTTTAGTAGTACTAACTTTATAAAAGATTGATTTTCATATACTTGTAAAGGTTTTTTTGTTTGAAAACTACTACATTTATATATGTCAGAATACTTTTACTTAAAGTAAAAGAATTAAAACTCTTTTTGGTCAAAACATTAGTCTTATTAACTTCATAACTATATGAAATTCATGCTATTATCTACAATATTTTGTAAATCAAAATAGTATATTATTTTTTCTAATTTGATCATATTTTCTTTATAAATATTGATTTTTTCAAAAACTTCAGATATCTTAATATAAGATCTAAATTTCTGTTCTATATAGGCATCATATTTGCTTACTATATAATCAGTATATAATAAAACTTATATTAGCATATAGTTATTTATAAAAAACTCGAGGTATGAAAAAAACACTACTATTCTACTTCTTGAGTTCATTAATAAGTTTAGGAGCATACTCCCAAGACTTTATTGGCTCAGGAAACACTAACGTAACCATTTCCACAAGTTCAACTGAAGCAGGTACTTCTGAACAAAAAGTTATAAGTGGCGATGGTCTTGAAGCTTCGAAATATGATGCTTCAAAATTCCTTTCACAAGCTGCTTTTGTTTATACAGAAGAGGATATTGACTTGTTATCTGATGGAGAATATGAAGCTTGGATAGACGCTCAAATTGAATTGCCTATTACTTATGTATTACCCATTCATGATGAAGAGTTTGAAGAAGCTAGAGATTTGTTTTACGCAAATGGCGGTTCAGATTACTATGGCCCGTCTGACAAACATTTTAATTATGCTTGGTGGACAACTACCCAAATAGCTGAAGATCAATTAAGACATAGAGTTGCATTAGCCTTAAGTGAAATATTTGTAATTTCTGGAAATTCAGACTTAGGTGCTTTTGGTGAGGGATTAGCTAATTTTTATGATATTCTACTAGATGGTTCATTTGGAAATTTCAAAAATATATTGGAAGACGTAACTTATAATCCATGCATGGGATTTTACTTGTCACATTTAAATAATCAAAAGACTTTTGGTAATATAAGACCTGATGAAAACTATGCAAGAGAAATTATGCAACTCTTTACAATTGGTTTATACGAATTAAATAATGACGGTTCGTATCAGTTACAAAATGGAGAACCAATTCCAACATATGACCAAGATGATATAAAAGAATTTGCAAAAGTTTTTACTGGCTTAAAAGGTGGTGGCTGGGATCCTGAAAGTAATAATACAGGAACTCCAAATTTTGGAGTAGGAATCTATAATATTTCAAAAACAGTTCCTATGGTACCTGATGAAACAAAACATGAGCCAGGAATCAAGTATTTACTAAATGGAGCCACAACAAACTCAAGTACTAATGGTGATATAGAAAAAGCGATAACAAATTTATTCAATCATCCTAATGTTGGTCCTTTCATAGGTAAACAACTAATTCAAAGACTTGTCAAATCAAATCCAAGTCCAGAATATATTAATAGAGTTGCCAATGCATTTAATGGTATTGGTGGTGTTGAACGTGGAAATATGGCTGAAGTAATAAAAGCAGTCCTACTTGATGAAGAAGCAAGACAAGCAGATTATGAATTATCTTCGGATGCTGGAAGAATGAAAGAGCCTATTGTAAGGTATGCACAAATAGTTGGTTTGTTAGATAAAGATAATCCTACAGGAAATTATTGGAACAATGGATTTAATTATCAAAATGATGTAAGTCAACACCCTATGCAATCTCCTACTGTTTTTAATTTCTTTTTACCTGATTATGAACCGTCTGGTTTATATGGGCTTGTTTCACCAGAATTTCAAATATTCAATACTAGAACTTCTATTAATTGGGTGAATTTTATACATTCTTGGGTAGTTTGGGAAACATTGTTTTATGACTGGGAAGAAAACACTGAAAATGTATACGTAGATTATACTAGATATTACGAATTATCAAATAATACGGAAGAATATATAAACTACTTCGACAAAATGTTTACACATGGAACATTAGACGATTTTACAAGAGAACAAATAAGAATTGCAATGAATTCAACGTCGAATCAATCCAATAAAGCTAAACTAGGCTTATACCTTATTCTTACATCTCCTGCTTATTCTATTCAAAAGTAAGCACAACTAAAAAATATAAAAATGAAAAGAAGAAATTTTATAAAAAATAGCTGTGCTGCAATGGGATATACAACATTGTTCAGCACATTGACAAATTTGAAGGGGATCGCAGCAGCTGCTAATTTTAATTCATCAATTGATGATTGTGATGATTATAAAGCGTTAATATGTTTTTCAATGAATGGAGGAAATGATTCCTTTAATTTACTTACTCCTTTTAAAGATTCAAATGAATCCAACACTCAATTTGATGTATATGGAGAAATGCGATCTGATTTAGCTCTAGGTCTTGGTGATTTAACAGAGTTAAATGTAAACAATCCTTTAAATGGTAGATTAGCAATTCCAAATTATATAAATGGAATGAAATCAATTTATGATAGTGGGGATTTAGCTTTTTTAACAAATGTAGGATCTTTAGTAACACCTATAACTGATAGAGATCATTATTACACTGATGTGGCAAAACCGCTTGGTTTATATTCACATGCTGATCAACAAAAACATTGGCAGACAGCAAATCCTGCTGTTAGAACCGGAACAGGTTGGGGAGGATTAATGGCTGATATGACAAATCAAAGTTCTTGTAACAGTGTTGTTTCTATAAACATATCATTAAATGGTACAAATGTGTTTCAAACTGGAGATGAGGCATTTTCTTATGTTATTCATCCTACAAATGGAAGTACTGGTATCAGAAATTATGGTAATGGAGGAACTTTTAATAATTTAAAAGATGCTGCTTTAGATAATATTTTAGATCATGATTTTCAAGATGCGTTTAAAAATTCTTATGTAAGTAAAATTAAAGAATCCAATGAAACGCATTTATTATTTAGTAGTTCAATTGATTCCGTCAATTTAACTCAGTCATATGGTGAATCAAGAGTTGAACAAAGTTTTGCAATGATTGCAAAAACAATTATGGCTGCAAACTCTTCTACCCCTCTTAACAATATGAAAAGACAAGTATTCTTTGTTGAAATGGGAGGATTTGATGTTCACGATGAGGTGCTAGCTTCACAAGAGGCATCATTTACTTTAATTAATAATGCATTAACTGCATTTAGAGAAGAGATGATTCAGGCAGGATTGAATGACAAAGTAACAACATTTAGTATTTCTGAATTTGGAAGAACTTTAACTTCAAATGGACAAGGTTCTGATCATGGCTGGGGAGGAAATGTTTTTGCGATGGGCGGATCTGTAAACGGGAATAAAGTTTACGGTACTTTCCCAGAACTAAATACTAATTCATCACTTGAAATTGGAGGTGGGGTTTATATTCCTACAATGTCAGCGGATTTATATTTTGCAGAATTAGCCTTGTGGTTTGGAGTTAATAAACTTGATTTGCCGATGTTATTCCCCAATATTGGAGAATTTTATAATATCAATGATCCTGTTTCTCCTCTTGGATTACTTTCTTAATCATAAAATTGAAAATAATGAAAATACAATATATATATATATTTCTTTTACTATTTGCCTTTACTAATTTAAATGCACAGTTATACCCAGATAGGCATACTACTTCTCCATCTGATGCTTGGAAATCTTGTCAAGAAGCACTCAATCCTAATGGTGAAAGTGGAATGAGTCACTGGATAAAATTTGACTTTGAGACTATTCAATCAATAACTGATGTAAAGATTTGGAATTTGAATGATCCCGCAAATTTAAGTGATGGAGTATCATCATTAAGGATTGATTATTCTTTGGATAATACAACTTGGACAAATGCAGGTAGTTTTGACGTAGCAATTTCGCAAGGTTCAGCTTTTTATGAAGGTGAAATCATTGCAAATTTAAATGGAATTAATGCTAGATATTTAATTTTAACAGCCGAAGAGAATCATGGTGGCTCATGCTTTGGAATAAGTGAATCTAGATTTTATTTAGGACAAGCAGTGCCAGTAGAATTAGTATCTTTTGAAGCTGAGTGTTCAAGAGTAGGAAAAGAATTAAGTTGGAGTTTCGGAGATGTAAGTGATTTTGAAAGTTTAGATGTAGAATGGAGTGCAAATGGACTTGAATGGAACAGTATTTATACTACAAATGAACCAGGTACTCAATTGAATGGAATATATTCTACAAAGTATTCTGATGTTCGTAAGACAAGAGCTAATAAGAACTTTTATCGTCTGAATATGAAAGATTTAGATGGAGTAAGCCAATTTAGTGAAATCATAGTTTTAGCATGTGAAATAACAGAACAAGATATTACTATATATCCTCAGCCGGTTTCTGGTGAAATGACGGTGAATTTAGATTTGCTACAAAGTAACAAGGTTAACTATACAGTAATAAATCTTTTAGGGCAGAAAATTTATACAAATGTATGGGATGCTCAAGAAGGAATGAATCAGTTTAAACTTAATGTAGATGAATTCATACCTGGCCAATATATTTTACAGTTAGAAATTAATGGAGATATAATAGAGAAAAAGTTTTTGAAGCAATAAGAAATAATAATCCCTTGTACAATAGGTCGGAATAATTAAATTTATTTCGGCCTTTTTTTTAGTCGTACTAAATGCTGTGATATAATATTTATAGTGTATTGAAAGACTTATTTTGTAAGCAAAGATTTTTATTTTCATTCATTTTGGGTTAAACCCAAAAATAAAATATACTAATTTCCTAATTTTATAGAAACCAATTGAAATGAGACATCTTATATTATTAGTGATTACAAGCTGCTTTTGCTATAGTGCATCCGCCCAGAAAAACTGGGAAATAAATTTTAGTGCATATTGGGATTTTTATTCCTCTAGCTTTGACAATGAGAGTATCGATAATTATCAACCTCTTACTACTGTTGGATCTATTCCAGGAAGATTTAAACGTAACATTTCATTACTAGGAATTAATATTAAACATAAATATTTCCGGGCTCAGTACACCCGACATAATGGAAGTATAATAGGGGCTACCTGGGATTCACAGTTACCTAATACTCAAGAAGCTTATGTTGGTTTACATATATTTCCAGATTTTTATGCCGATGCTGGATATTTTACTACACACATAGGTATGGAAAGCTTTATGCCTAAAGAAAACCTGCTTAGTTCCACTTCTATAATAACATATAATGAGCCTTTTTATCAAAGAGGAGCACGGGCAGTTTACGAGGGTTTTAAAAACTTAGAATTGCAATTTTGGGTTTTAGATGGTTACAATTTATTCAGAGATAATAATGATAAAAAATCGATTGGCCTTTTAGCTTCTTATGAAAAAAACAATCTTACTGTAAGTTATAGTAATATAATAGGACAAGAGCCAGTTCTGGGTGGAGATGCACTTAGAATTTATCACAATATGTATACAAATTATACTTTCTTTAAAGAGATTTTTGAGGCCCAATTCAGTGTAGACTTTGCTACACAACAAAGTACTTCATTAACTGAAAATAAAATTATGTTAGCTTATATTGCCGCTTTAAGGATAAATATTACAAAAAGATTAAGTATTACAGGAAGATATGAAAAACAGGATGATAAGGATGGAATGATAGGAGGGGAATATGAAACAGGAAATAATTTTTCAGGTATAAATATGAGTGGCTACACAGGAGGAATATCTTATGAATTCCCGGATAGAGCTTATATAAGATATGAAGTAAGAACGCTACAAAATCAAGATGTAAACCTTCAAGTATTTGGAACTGAAAGTAATAGAATTGAACAATTATTTACTGTAGGATTAATGTTTGATTTTCAAATAGTGGGTAAATAACATATAGAAATATAAAAATATAAAAAATATTACCCCTCTAAATAACTGAACGTCAATGCCTTTTATGTTAAACTCCTGTTAATTGCCTTTTACAAGACTTGATTAATGCTTTAATTCAACTTATATTTGAGCAGAGCAATCTTTGTTCAAAATCAAAAATTAAAAATTACGCTATAGAATAAAAATCTACACTGAAAATTAAATATATAATTTACTCACCTTAAAAGTGTAGAAATGAGCGTATCAAAATTATCTAATAAGACAGATAGAGAATTAATAACTGGTTACCTAGAAGGTAGTGACAAGTCATTTGAAATTCTTTTAAATAGGCATAAAGAGAAGATTTATACTTCTATTTATTTATTTGTGAAAGATAGAAATCAAGCTGAGGATATTTTCCAAGATGTATTTATAAAAATTATAGACACTTTAAGAAAGGGGAAGTATAACCATGAAGGCAAATTCTTGCAATGGGCTATGAGAATTTCATATAACATGTGTGTTGATAACTTCAGGAGATCAAAAAGGAGAACAAAAGTATCAGCTACTGAAACTTTTGACATTTTCGATGTATTGGAAAGCAGAGATGACAACATGGAGACGATGATGATGAAATCTCAAGTGCATGATAAATTAAGAAGTTTAGTTGACCAACTTCCCGAAGAACAAAGAGAGGTCGTAATTCTGAGACATTATGCCGATATGAGCTTTAAAGAAATTTCTCAATTAACTAGAGTAAGCATAAATACTGCTTTAGGAAGAATGAGGTATGCCTTAATAAATATGAGAAAAATGGTAGGAAATAAAGAGCTACTATTAAACTAAAACAAATCCCTAAAGATAAATTTTGCAATTGATCTAAAAGCCATCTAATTTAATTATTGGGTGGCTTTAGTTTTTTATACAACGAAAAACTTAACTACATGATCACATTAAACATCTCTATAATGTGTTTTAAAATACTACACCTTCTGAAACATCGACTAATAATGGCTTGCGAAAAAAAAATAAAAAAACTTTAAAAAAGTTGTAACAAAATTGAAGTTGATTACACTAATAAGAAAATAACTTCATGAAAAATATAAAAGATTTAGTGACTGGTTGTGTTTACTTATTTAAAAGTCTAAGTTGTGGAAATTCCTGTTATTTCGAAACAGAAGATGAAATTTTAGAGTTCAAAAAACTTTTTAATAGGCATTTGAATAAATATGTATCAATACATAGTTTACAATTAAACATTGAAGGGTATAAAATACTTGTTAAAGTAAAAGATAAAAGAACGATTATAAGTAACTATAGGATGGAAAGAATTTTATCAGGCAAAGAAATAAATGAAGTGTTTATAAGTGAGCCTTGGCGGATAATCAGTGAAAAGATCCGAAACATTCATTCTTTATTCGTAAGAAAAGTTAATAAATTGCGTGAAAGATCAGGAGTACTTATAAAAAAATCTTATGAAAGATATTATTTTGATAGTTTAGAAGAAGCAAAGTATTTTATAGAGGGTAAAGGAAAGAATACAAAGTCACAGAATAATTCTAAATATAATCCAATCAGAAGCCATTGCACTGTATTTTGCTGGGCAGTTCATCAAACAAAAGAAGCTTTAGAATTAATTGGTAACCAACTGATTAGCGATTTATTAGCATTAAAATATATTAACCGTACTATTATTGCCCATTCTTCTACTTAATAAACCTTTTCATAATCTTCATTAATCATCCATTTTCCCCAAAGCCAACTATAGCCATGTACCTTTTTAGTAGGGTAACCAGCATTATCAACTAAATTGTATCCTTTGTTTGCCCACTCAAAAATACTTCCATACAAATTTTGAACATTTGTAAATCCCAATTCATTAAGTTGGCTTCCAATTTGTTCCGAACGCACTCCTATCGAACAGTATATAACTATTGGAGTATCTTTTGATATATTTTCAATTGCTTTATAATCTAATACATCATATCCAATATACTTAGCCCCTTCAATATGAGAAATTTTATATTCATTAATTTCTCTCGCATCTAACAATAAAAAACTATCAACCTTTTTATGCAGTTCATCAACACTTATCAAAGGAACTTCTTCTTTAATCATTTTTGATAATAACAACTCAAAATTTTTGTTTTCAACAGCTGGCCTACTTTCATTTTTACCTTTTTGAGCATTACTGCATGCTATACTTATAATCAAGAAAAATAGTATAGAAAATAATCTTATAAATAATTTCATATTTCTACTGCTTTAATATGGTTTTCTGGACCTAATCCTATTTCATCATGAATAATTCGTCCATCTTGACATAGTGGCTTTAATTCATTATTAATAAAATCTAAAATAGTTGCTTCCCGTTCTTCTGGATATAGAATATGTAAATTGGGCCCTGCGTCTAAGCTAAAATATACAGGTTCACCTGAAATACTTCTATATTCTCTTAGTTTTTCTATTGCTGTTATAGTATTTGGTCTCATTAGGATATAAGAAGAGATACTACTCATCATAAGAGAGTGTAGAGTTAATGCTTCACTTTCGGCAATAAAACCAAATTTGTCCCAATCCCCCGCTTTAAGCGCTGCACTTAAATCTTTGATTCGATTCTTCGCCTGATTAAACCTTACTTCTGCATATGGATTATCAACCATAAGATTATGACCTGCAGATGAAGAGACAGATTTTTCTTGTCCTGAAATAATCAAAATACTATCTTTTATAGTCATAAAAGTATCACTTACCCCTTCTACTTTTGAAGCATATTCATTCGAAAAATGCTCATTATACGAACTTTTTCCCCATTCAACCCATCCACCAAATACTGATCTAGCAGCAGAACCACTGCCCAGTCTAGAACAATGCGAAGCTTTTTTATAAAAATCAGTACCATTTAAATTTTCTAAATAATATTTTTCGATTGAACATAACCCTAAAGCAAATGCACTCATAGCTGAAGCAGAGCTAGCAATTCCCGCACTATGAGGGAATGTATTATTAGTGTGTAATTCTAAACATAGATTCTCCAAAATTGGAATTTCTTTCTGAAGTCGAGTGAAAACACTTTCCATTCTTTTTGTAAAGGCTAAATTCTTTTTCCCTTCAAAAAAAACTTCAATTTTTTCTTTTCCCTTTTTCCATTTAATTTCTGTTTCCGTTAAACTTTTGGATAACGTAAAACTGATCGATGGATTACTTGGTAGTTGATCTCCATATTTACCCCAGTATTTAATAATAGCTAGATTAGAAGGAGATTTCCAACCAACTTTACCATTTTTTATTAATTCTAAATTAAAGTTGTTTGAGGCTTTTGTTGAATCTTGATTCATATGATGTTAGAAAATTTCATGTAAAGGTTTGATTAATTAACCCCACAAATTTACATTTGTTTTTCACGATTTAAAATTTACAAAAAATAATGCTGTAACTAAGGCTATTATTAGCTTTGAGAGCTTAGTACTATTAAAAACTTTCTTTACTTATTCTTTTTTGGCACCTCATAAGAAATATCATAGTCTTGCAAAACTATATCCAATAACTTATCTATTCCTGGCTCATACCCATCTTTCAATTTATAACCATATAATTTACCAAATTGATTATAATATCCAGCCGTAAAGCCACCTTTTAAATCTTTAATTAAATCATACATAGGTGTATCCAACTCCCTTTCAATCATCTTCGTTAAGATATAACCTTGAGTTTTAGTTAAGTTCTTTAATGGCTCGCTAAATTCTTTCTTTAACTCTTTTTGTAATTTCTTAATATGACGTTTCCTTTTTCTTTTACTATAGTTTTCTGTAGCATATTCTAATTCTTTAAAAATCTTTATAGCTTCGACCGCATAAGGGTAAACTTTTTGTGCATACCTTCTATATCGAATATACATCCTATACTCATCATAGTCCTCAAATGATCTTGGTGCAGTTATACTTACATCCTCTAATCTTTGTAAAATCAAAGTATCTTTATCAGAAACCATTGCAGTGTATACCTTTCCATCATATTCCAACTCTGTTGTACGGTATGCATCATCTTGAGAATAAACACTACTAAATACTAATAATATAGTGGACATTAGTAATGATATTCGTATCCTATTTTTGAAATATTTTTTCATCTAACTTTTTAACGTAATTTTCTACTCATAAGTTATTGTAAAAACAATAAAAAAATCAGCGATAATTAAATACCGCTGATTTGATTTAGATAATTTGCTTTATTTTATTTTTTAATTCACTTTTTAAATTTTCTGCTGCATCCATTGTTATTGCAAAATCTGACGGAAATGGTCTTAAATTGCTATTAAGATGGGGCGACCATTTTCTATTTATAGCTCTTTTATCTCCTGTATACGAACACGCAACATCATCGAAGTTAGCTACTACATTTACTCTTTCCGATTTAAATCGCTCTCCAGTAACCAAATCCTTAAAATAAACCTGTCCTGTAATTATTACACTTTTTGATCTTCTAATCTCTGTAACAACTGCTTTGACTTTCCGAAATTTATCCTTCTTTATATCATTTCCTAAAGAATCCTTCTTCACATTTCCTTTTTTATCTAAAACATACTCAAATCCATCCTTGATTTTTTTCTCATTAGTATGTATAGTTACAATTTCTCTTTCCGGACTTACGTCCAAATTTTTAATAACTAATTCAGTACGAATGTCTATTTCTTCTTGGCTAGATCCTCCCAAGTAATATTTAGTCCACTTATCATTCAAATCATTCGTATTTATACTTAAGACTCTTCGTTCAAAATTTGAAGGGAGTATTACTTGTGCTCTATTTTTAATTACAACACTTACTCTTGTCTGACCATAATATTCAGCCTCATCCTGCAGATTATAAACATCTTTATAATTTGTAACAAAAGTATTTATTCCTCCCAAAACATAATATGCACTCTTTGCAGATTCTTTGTCTCCTTGCCTACCTTGTTCCAATAAATCGGAAGCAATTTTATAATCGTACTCTGCTGCATTAATAGCAGCTTCGTCTATAAGTTGCGAAGTTCGTACAAATGTAAAATTAGCGCGATACCCATCCTTACTAGTTAACGGAATCATTGGGTTTATTAAGCTTTGTCTATCCTCAATCGTAGTATATATGCTATGAAGTTCCGCCCAGTTAGAAGCTCTTTTTTGTGTAATTAATCTAGACGCATAAGCTAAATCTCTCTCATTAAGCCTTTGAAACGCTTCTTCTAAACCTTGTACATGTTTGGTTTTTTTATTTTTCTTTCCTTGAAGTTTATTAACTGCAACTGCAAAAGCTGCATCATATTCTCCTTTATCAACTAATTTTTCAATCGTTGTACATGAAGCAAAAAATAGTAGGGTCGCTATGTATAAAATCATTGTTCTCATAATACTAAATTTTAGTTTGATCTAAATATTATTTCATAATCCAATTTCTTTTTTTAATTAATATTTTAATTGGTTATTCATTTAGTAAAAAACGAATTACAACAAACCCCAGTTACTCTTTATTGTTCTCTTAACGAAGCAATAACAGTATTTCAAATACTTTTCAATAATATTAACAAACAATAAGAATTCACTAAAAAAATTAGTGCTACTAATTCTTAAAACTCAATATAACATTACGTTTCACAGCATTATTTTGCACAAAAATCACATGTTTTTAAGAAAGAAAATAAAGATACCTTGTGATACTATACCATTATTCTTTAACCCAATATTTGTAAAGTAATTTCAGCAAGAAACTGCTGAATAATTTTGATATTAATAAAGCTCTATCTAGCTAAATTAAACTTATTTATAACTTTCAAGTATAAAATAACCATGTCCTAAATGACAGCTACAACTAAAATAATTTTGTAAAGAAGTACGAATATAAGTAGTAATTCAATTTTATTTCGCAGATAAAAGTTTAATGCTACTAAATTCCGTAACCACCGTCATCATTAACTTCCCGCATTATTTTTTGCAAAATATAGTTATACCCATTTTTCCTATTCATCCCACAAAACATAAATCTCTGACCTTCTTACTTTTTCTTCTTTTGCTTGCCTATATCCATCCTCAAACTAATCATCTTACTACTACCATGCTGATGCTGTAAACCAAACGAATATCCTACCACAAATCGCTTAATCTTGAATTCTACACCACCATTAAAACCTGTAACTCCTCGTAAATTAGAAATTAATAATTCACGTCTCAACATATGATTGTAAGATAATCTTAACCTTAAATTTTGATTCTTGCCTAACAAAAACTCTCCTCCAAATATGAAATGCCTAAATAAATTGTCAGCAAAAATTGAAACTTGTGAAGGGCCCGTATCTTCTCCTAATAAATTTGATGAATTCAAGCTTGGATCATCGTATCTAACATTCCATTTGTATAAATGATGAGCAGTTATATGATATCTGAAAGGTAAATGTTTTAACCGTTTTGAAAACCCCACTTGTAAATCAAAAGGCATTATACCTCCATTATCTGCATATTCTTTTAATACAAAACCTAAATTTTTTGCCGTTAATCCTATGCTCGCATTTCGTTCTGCTATCTCATATCTTCCTCCTATATCCCATGCTAATCCTGTAGCTATATAACTCTCGTACTGCGAATATATCAATTTGGAATTCACCCCAATACTGAAATTCTCATTTAATGCTTTACTTACTCCAAATACCAAAGCATAATCAGCAGCACCAAAATCACTTCTCCTGTTTCCCCATTCATCGGCCCCTGTAAATGTTCCATAATCAGTAAACTGTAATCCAATTCCCCAATTTATTCGATTCTTCTTAAATTCATTTCCATACCCCACATACCCTGACTTTATTCCACTAAATCCAAATTGCAAATTGAAACTTGATGAATTATTCATCTCTGAATTTAATAAGGCAGGATTTTGAAGCGATGTTGAGATCGCTCCATCATTCGATGAGATCATTATTCCTCCTAAACTATGTCCATAAGATCCAGGTGCAACATTTAGAAAGTTGAATAACGAAGAGCCTCCTTGTTGACTAAAAATAATCAATGGACATATCATTCCTACCAATAAAAGTAAAATTCTATTCTTCATATTTTAATTTAGCTATCACTTCTCCAATACCTTTTTTCCATATGGTTTGACAAATATATTCTCCCAAATACTTTCCGCAGTCCATTTTCTTTACTAATTCACCTCTTTCGTCGTATTCATATAATAAGCCTACCTCATTCGGACCATCAACAAACGTTCCTTTCCAGTGAATCTTTCCATTTTTATAATATTCCTCAAATCCTCCATTTTCTACATTATCAACCATTGTAACTCTTTCTTTCAGCTCTCCAGTATCATAATAAACATAGAAAATAGAATCTAATGTACCATCTACAAAGTTGCCTTTTGTAAATATTTTGCCATTGGGATGAAAAGTTAATTCTTCACCATGAAAGATACCGTCTTTGTATGACTCCAGTGTGATAAGTCTACCTTCTTTGTTGAATATCTTTCTATTGCCTTCAAGTCTATCATTTTTATAATTGGCAATTGAAATAGTATCAGTACCATCGACAGTTAATTCTATATAACTTCCTTGCTTTAACGAGTCACTATCAATTGAATATATTTCTTGATTATATTCACCTTTTATATGTACCTTTTGAAAAGCTGAATTTTTACAAGATATAATAAAACATAAGCTAATGAGAATAACATTAAGATTCATTAAACTTTTCATCCAATTGATTTTATAGTTTTGAAACGCCCAATACTGTAGGATAGTATTTATCTTTATTTTTTCTCAATCAAAACATCTGTAAAAAACCCTTTCTTGTCTTTAAAAAAGGAAACTACATCTAAGCCATTGGACTTCATTAATACGTTAAGTTCTTCTTCAGTATACTTTCTTGACAATTCTGTATAGATCAATTCATTTTCTCCAAAACTAAAAGATTCTTCTAGTTCTGATATCTTTACAACTTGACTTTCGGTAGAAATGAGAAATGAATTTACTTCTCCATTATGTGGGTTATAAAACGAATAAAAATCCCATTTATTCATATCAAAATCTCCTCCTAACTCTCGATTTATTCTTTCAAGTAAATTTAAATTAAATTTCCTCGTAATGCCTTTTTTATCATTATATGCAGCTGCAATAGTATTTGGGTTTTTTTGCAAATCAACGCCTACCAATAATGTATCTCTTTTTGACATTCGAACACCTATTGAATCTATTAATTTTCCTGCCTCTGTCAGACTGTAATTCCCAATATTTGAACCAAGAAATAGTATTAAATTTGGCTTATTATCACTTTTTAAAAGGTCCAACATGGCAAAATAATCACCAGTCAAAGGTTTCACATTTATTTCTGGAAGCTCCTTAGATAAATTACTTAATAACATATCATTTGCCTCCTTTGAAATATCTATTGGGATATATGTGAAATTTACTTTTTGAGATTCTAAATAAGACAATAAACGAATCGTTTTTTGGCCATCACCAGCTCCAAGTTCAACTATGTTAAATGGCGCATCATATTGCAAAGCTTCATAAATTTCTTTAGACTGAAAGTTTAATATTTCGTATTCAGAATTTGTAAGATAATACTCTTCTAATTCCATAATTTCTTTGAATAACTTACTCCCTTCGTCATCATAAAAATATCGACTTGACAAGAATTTCTTTTTGGACGAAAGTCCCTCTTTTACAGCTTTCGCAAATGCACTTAATTCTTTCATTTTAAATATTTTCAGCTAATCTAATACCTGTAAATTGCCATCGGAAATGAGGATGGAAAAAATTTCTATACGTTTTTCTACTGTGATTAGGCGATGTCGCAACAGAACTACCCTTTAAAACCATTTGATTAACCATGAATTTTCCATTGTATTCTCCTATTGCACCTTCCTCTTTAATAAAATTAGGATATGGTAAATAAGAACTATTTGTCCATTC
Organism: uncultured Saprospiraceae bacterium; assembly: GCA_964403985.1. GTDB lineage: Bacteria > Bacteroidota > Bacteroidia > Chitinophagales > Saprospiraceae > JAHDFB01. The sequence goes on along the minus strand of CAYOIL010000051.1, from coordinate 3,829 downwards.
CCATCTTTTTCCCCAGTTTAATTTATCAGCTGCGACCTCCCATTCTCTTTCTGTTGGCAACCGTTTATTTTTCCATTCTGCATATGCCCATGCTTCGTAAAAACTAATATGAGCTAATATAGAATCTGGATTAACCTTTTTTAAACCTCCCATAGTATATTGATGCCATTCTTCATTAATCCTATGCCAATATAAAGGAGATTTAATTTGCTCTCTTTGAACCCAAGACCAACCTTCATCATGCCATAAAGATGAATTTTCATATCCCCCATCATTCATGAATTCCAGATAATCATTGTTTGTAACTAAATGCTTAGAAATCCTGAAAGAATGAAGATATGTTTTATGATACCCTTTTTCGTTATCATAAAAAAAACCGTCTCCCTTATAACCTATATGATATATACCTTCCTCTATTTCAAGCCAACCTCTATTATCATTTTTAGATTCAGTTAAGTGAAAAGCTGGTTTGTAAACAGGAAAAATTGGATTATGACCCAAGGTGTGTTTTAGATCCGTCAATAATAATTCTTGATGTTGTTGCTCATGGTTCAAGCCCAAAATTAGTATTGTTTTTGCTTCATTACTCAACGAGCCTTCAACTATCATTTCATTTACATGTTTATCGATATATGCTCTGTATTCGTATACCTGCTTCACTGTAGGTCGTGTAATGCTTCCTCTATTTTCCCTCATTATTCTATTTCCTAAAGCATTGTAATAACTATTAAAAAGAAAAGAGAACTGCGGATGAAATTCCTTGAAACCCTTCTTATATTTTTTCAATAGTAATTCCTCGAAAAACCAACTTGTATGGGCGATATGCCATTTAGGTGGGCTTGCAAAATGAACAGGCTGCGGAATGTAATCTTCAGTATTTAAAGGTTCACATAATTGCTCAGTATATTTACGAACTTCATTAAAATTAGCCAAAAGGGCTTCCAAAGAAGCATTATCTGTCAGTGTTTGCATATATTTTAAATAGTAATTGTAAATAAATTGTTTAACTACTATATCTCTTATTAAGAAATAACTAAATTTAGAACTTAAACCCGAATTATGCATTAGGGCTTTGTTAAGAGGAACGAAAATGCAATAAAATCAGGAGATTTGGAAGATTTAACATAGCATCGCTATGGTGAATCTGAAAACTCCAGTGAAACGTTGATTTTGAAGTAGTTTCGTTACGCAATAGATTGTCTAATGCATAATTTGGGTTAAAGGTATATACTTTTAAATAATTATATTAATTAGTATTCCTTTCTGTCATTTAAGTAAATTGCTGAAAATATGCGTAAATCTTTCACATTGTTCTCCTTATTCATAATTGCAGGAGTTATAGTTCTTAGCCTATTTGTTCATCCTTGGTTTTGGTGGAGCTTTTTACTCTTCGGCCCCATAATTTTACTTGGGTTTTATGACATGATTCAACCAAAGCACGCTATTATGCGAAACTTCCCTTTAGTAGGAAGAACAAGATATGTGGCGGAATGGCTTAGGCCAAAAGTATATCAATACTTTGTTGAACCTGATTATGAAGGACGTCCAATCACTAGAATTTTTAGAAATATAATCTATCAACGTGCCAAAAAAGTAACAGATACAACTCCATTCGGAACCCAAATGAATGTTTATGAAGATGGCTATGAATGGATGAATCACTCTATTGCTCCTATCGACCCTCACACTTTGAATCAAGATCCTCGTGTCATAATAGGAGGCCCAGATTGCGAGCAACCATATTCTTGCTCACTTTTTAATGTCTCAGCAATGAGTTTTGGATCGCTGTCCAAAAACGCCATTATGGCCTTGAATGGTGGAGCGGCAATAGGGAACTTCGCGCATAATACTGGGGAAGGAGGAATTAGTCCATATCATAATAAACATAAAGGCGACTTGATTTATCAAATTGGTACTGGATATTTCGGTTGTAGGAGCAATGAAGGTGGATTTGATCCTGAATTATTTAAAATGAGAGCTGCAGAGGATAATGTGAAAATGATAGAATTAAAATTAAGTCAAGGGGCTAAGCCTGGACATGGTGGTATTCTACCTGCTAAAAAAGCTACTCCTGAAATTGCTAAAATCAGAAATATAGAGCCATATAAAGCGGTTCACTCTCCTCCATTTCATAAAGAATTTAATACCCCAAAAGGATTACTTAAACTCATTAAAACAATGAGAGATCTTTCTGGCGGAAAACCTATTGGAATAAAACTATGTATAGGTCATAAAGCTGAATTCCTTTCTATATGCAAAGCAATGATTGAAACTGGAATTAAACCTGACTTCATAGCAATAGATGGAGGTGAAGGTGGTACAGGAGCTGCACCTGTAGAATTTTCTAATAGTGTAGGAATGCCTTTTAAAGATGGCCTTTCATTTGCTTATAATGCTTTAGAAGGATTTGGAATCAAAGAAGATATTAAACTTATTGCAAGTGGTAAAGTCATAACTGGTTTTCATATTTTCAGAGCTATGGCAATAGGTGCTGATGCTTGCTATAGTGCTCGAGCTATGATGATGGCTGTGGGTTGTATTCAAGCTTTAGAATGCAATCATAATACTTGCCCAACAGGTGTTGCAACACAAAAAGAACATTTAGTAAAAGGGCTTGTAGTAGAGGAAAAAAAGCATCGAGTTGCTAATTATCATAAGCAAACAATTGAAAGTTTTGTTGAGCTAATGGGAGCTAGCGGAATTGATGATCCAGATAAAATCAATAGATCTCATGTATACCGAAGAATGGTAATGAATGCAAATATGAGGTATGATGAAATATACAACTACATTACACCGAATTGTTTACTTGATCCATCTAAAGTTCCAGAGGAATGGAAATTTGACATGAGTCTTTCAAGTCCAGATACCTTTATTTTGGCACAACCACTAGAAAAATATCACTTGTAGTTTAAGATTAAATAAAGAAAATAAAATTTAACCTAGTTTAGATTAATCAGCAATCATGTTTTTAGCCATCGACATTATGTACGTTTGGCTAACTTGTCCATTATTTCTGCTAATAACAGAGCCTTTCTCATCTAAAAATAATAACGTAGGTAATTCATTGGCTCCATACATTAATTTAAGATTCGCACCGTTTGATTTTTCGATATCAACTTTATAGTTGATAAAATTTCTATTGAAGTAAGAATATACATCTCTTTTATTAAAAACCTCTTCATCCAATAGCTTACAAGGCAAACACCAATCAGCATAAAAATCAACAAAAACCATTTTGTTTTGTGCCTGAGCTAACTCAATTACCTCAGTTAATGAATATTCTGCATTTGAAATAAATTCAATAGAATTGATTACTCTATTTTTTGAAATTTTTGATTTCGAGCTACATGAATTCGAAAAAATAAATGTGAATAGGATCAACAACTTCAAACTATTTTTTAATACTAACTTCATTTTTCATCATTTTAAAATATACATAACGCTTTCTTACCATCCCCGCCTCTCTATAAGCCAGCAAAAAACCTGCCGTTCCATCCAGAAAACCTCTTTTAAGAATAAACATTCTAAAAAATCTGTATACAGGTCCAAAGGACCTTTTTATCCAAGACACATTTTTTCCGCTTTGCACTAAATGTTTTGCACCTAATTTAGCATAAGCATCTATTTTTCTAAAATGATCTTCAGCTGTAGGATATGAATTATGTAAAATTCGATGTTTTAGTCTAGTAACTTTTATCTGATCATCTTCCCAGCATAAGTTTTCATGTACTTCTCTTTCATCCCATTTAACATAATCAACATGGTATAATCTTTTCTTATAACTAGGATACCAACCACTATGGTATATCCATTTTCCACAATATTT
>CAYOIL010000050.1:11315-18972 GCA_964403985.1 uncultured Saprospiraceae bacterium | reverse complement strand
TGTCACAATTAAACAAAAAAAAAGACTGCCTACTTATGAGACAGCCTCTTTTTTTCTTTGATTTCTATATTCTTTAATTGAACACTATCTTGATTAATTATCTGAAAACTTATGCTCAGGTTGTCCCTCCGTTATATCACTAATCAATCCTTTTATGTGATACTTGGACATTTTCATAACATCTGCCATTAGCATAATCATATCTAATTCACTCTGGTCCACATGACCATCCGATGCTGCAACTGCCATTGCACATTTGATTATAATTTCTTTACCATGTTCGTTTAAAGAAGGTGTAATTCTAGAAAGATATTTTTCTACTGGCTCATTTTGAAGTTCTACAACTTCTACTAAATCTTCTAACTCAGCCATGGTCATATCATTATGCCCAAACTTGTTAATGATTTTCAATACCATATCCAGTTCATTCTCATCAATCTCTCCATCTGCTAACATCATCATAATCATTGAATGACGCATTGCTTTTTCATATTCAGACTGAAATTGATTCTCTCCTACACTTGGTTGATATTCCAATACTCTAGATACGAATGTTCCTTTACAATCTTGGCATTCTACAAAATCACCTAAACTGTCCAATGGAATTAATGGAATAAAGTACAAAGTGAAAAATCGTCGTACTTTTTTGTGTTTGTAATCTCTTTCTGTTGCACATTGAGGGCACATGAAGGTCCCTTCGTCAATTTTAAATTTTACTCCTCTAGTTCCGAAAATAATCATACATGTTGTTTTAAGTTATTAAGTAAATAATTTCGGAAAAAATCTTTCTAGTGTGTTTCTCTCTGAAATATTCATTTTACCTAACCAAAATAATGTTTTTTAATTTGAATAGCTTTATTGGAAGAATAAAAAATATCAGAAGAGTAGAATTTAACTTTATGATAGCTTTTTACCTTAAACGATCCATGCTTTTTACAATCTTTTGGTCCTTATTGATAAATCGATTAGCAAGAAAAGCACATATTATTCCTACTATAGGTAAACCAAGCCCAAGGTAATTCTCATTAATTCCTATATCAGCAGAAGAAACCTTTCCACTTCCAAATATTAAAAATATAACTAGAGCTAATAAAACCACTCCTAAAGTAATGTACAAATAATCTAATCGGATCTGAACTCCTCTCTTCTTGAACAAGAAAATATTGATTAAAGCAAGTAGTCCTGCTAGACCAGCTATCGCCATTAATGCAGGGTGATCATAAACGTTATAGATCTTATCACTGAACATTGCTGTATCCGTTTTCTCGCTTGTTGCAAAAGGAACTGCAAATAAAAGTCCCATTGTTGCTGAAGACAATAATAAAAATATGCTTTGTATTCTCTGTATCATGTTACATTTGTAGTTGTTCAGGCAAAGGTATAATATAAGCTTGATTGATTAAAGGATTATAATGAATAAAGTATTTAGTTTCTGGGAAAAAACAGTTTATGAACAAGTCTATGATTTTGTGATCGTTGGTGCGGGATTAACAGGCCTTTCTACTGCCATTCATTTAAAATCAACCTTAGCTGAAAAAAGAATTCTTGTCATAGAAAAAGGTGTAATTCCTTATGGAGCAAGTACTAAAAACGCTGGATTTGCTTGCTTTGGGTCGATTGGAGAACTAGAAGATGATCGACATTCAATGTCAATTAAAGAGATTGTCGACACAGTAGAAATGCGATATAATGGACTTCATTTATTGCGATCTATGGTGCCTGATAAGGAAATGAAATATGACAATTGTGGAGGAATAGAATTATTTGAATCACAAGAAGATTATGAAAAGGCTGCCGCCCAAATTGATTTTTGGAACAAAGAATTACTAGAAATAGTAGGTCCTGAAGTTTTCAAAGAAACCACACATACATTGCCTGGCTTTTACCCAAAAGCAATAAATAACGCATATGAAGGCGCTTTAAACCCTGCATTCGCCATTGAATTCCTTTGGGCGAAAGCCCAAAAACTAGGCGTATCCTTTCTTTGTGGAACAGAAGTAAAATCTTATGAAAAAGCAAATGACCAGGTGCATATTAAGACATCGCTTGATTTAAATCTGAAGGCAAAAGAATTTATTCTATGTACCAATGCTTTTACCCAACATTTAATGCCTGAGCTCGATATCATTCCAGCTCGTAATCAAGTGTTAATAACAAAGCCTTTGGATGTAAATCCCCTTAAAAGTTGTTATCATTTCGATAAAGGATATGTATACTTCCGACAAGTAGGAAATAGGATTTTACTAGGTGGGGCAAGAAATATATCTAGTCATGAGAATACTGCTGAATATGGAAATACAGAAGAATTACAAACGCATCTAGCATCGTTTTTAAAGAAAAATATATCTAAAGAAGCAGAGGTCGATTATTGGTGGAGTGGAATAATTGCAACAGGTAGTGCTAAAAAACCGTTAATAAAGAAATTAAACAATCGTATTTCTTTTGGGCTTCGTTTATCAGGTATGGGCGTAGCAATTGGTACATTTGTGGGAAAACAACTAGCAGAACTGCATATTAAATGAGAATACTCTTTTTCTTCCTTTTATTTTTCATTTTCCTTGGGAGCACTTTGGGGCAAACCCCTATTGAACCTAAGAATTCAAATGAACCAGATACAACTCAAAAGGAAAAAGTTCGTGTAATATATGCTGATCTTCAGCGAACGGTAAAAAATGGAGATGACTTCGACAGATTCTTGGAAGGAAATGTTCAAATTATTAAAGATTCTAGCTACTTCTATTGTGATACCGCTAGACTAAATGATAATTTCTTAAAAGCTTGGGGAGATGTAAGTATGATAAAAACAGACAGCCTAGAAGTATATGCTGATAGTATGATCTATGATCTTGCAACCGAGGAAGCCGATATTTATGGATCTGTATACATAAAGAATAAGGATCAAGTCCTCTTCTCTGATTATATTCATTACAATGATAGAGTTGATATTGCTTACTATACAGATAAAGCGATATTGAAAAATAAAGATGTAGAACTGAAAAGTAAAAGAGGAGAATTCAGGACACGTCAAGATCTTGCCATTTTTTCTCAACAAGTAAGTGTTCAAGATGAAGATTTCGAATTGTATGCTGATACTCTTTTGTATAATACTGCATTAAATAAATCTATATTTCAAGGCCCTACAAATATCGTTTTGGATTCGGCCAATATTTATTGTGAAGATGGGTATTTTCTAATGGATGAAGAGCAGGGAGTCTTTAAACAGAATGCTCGATATGAAGGATTAATTGATACTGCAGTTGCTGTAGAAATAAGAGTTGATGGAGTTAAAAAGGAAGTCGAATTGATAGAGGACGCAGTCTATACCAGTTCAACAACTTATGCAGAAGGTGATTATATTAAGTATAATCAAGAAACAAGTGAGGTGACCGTGAAAGGAAATGGATATGTGAAAGATGGTCAACAAGAATTGGAATCTGAAGTAATTGTTTATAATAAGGAAACGAAGAAGTTTAGTAGTGAAGGTAGAAGCACAGTAAATAATGAGACCAGTCAATTAACAGCAAATAATATAAAAGCTCTAGATACAAAAGGAATAGCAACTGGAGATGTAATCTTCCAAGATACGACCAATGGAATTCGGATTGATTCGGAATTTTTAGAATTTGATCAAAGTGGAAGTGCGTATAATAAAGCTTATAATTCCGAGGGAAAGGCGCTAATGAGGAGTAAGATGGAAGGGACAGATAGCTTATTTATCACAGCTGATACGCTGTATAGTTTTCAAAGTATTCTTATCGATACCTTAGTTACTTTAGCTGAAGATTCAACCGAAATCAAAACTGTGGAGATAGACACAATTGATTTTCTTACAGCTTATCATGGTGTAAAGATATATAGTAATAGTTTCCAAGCATCTTGTGATTCTTTAGCCTATAACACTAGTGATTCAATACTTACATTGTATGTGAGGCCTGTAATGTGGAGTGATACTAGTCAGTTCAAAGGAGATACAATTATAATGTACTTCGATTCTTCTTCACTTGATCAAGTGCATCTTTTTCCGAAGAGTTTTATAATGAATAGTACGGATGAGATATTTTACAATCAAGTTAGTGGAAAGCGTACAGAAACATTTTTTACTGATGGAGCGATTGACAGTATGACAATCGATGGAAATGCGCAGTCTATTTATTATTTGCTCGATGAAAATAATGCATACGTGGGAGTAAATCGTACGGTGTGTAGTTCAATGACTTTTCACTTTGAAAAACAGCTAGATCATATAGATTTTAAAACTCAACCTACTTCGAATATGTATCCTATGACTACGGATCACAATGCCCTGAAGTTAGTAGGTTTCGGATGGGAAGGAAATCGAAGACCAAATAAAAAGTCAGATCTTAGCCCCTTATTAACTGATGTGCTAATAGAAGAAAAGGTGTTAACAAAAGAACAAGTTGTAATCCCACAAAAAGATTAACCTCTATTGGTCAATGAGTAAACAATTGATTTCACTGGAAGCACTTCGTGAACATCTTCAATAGTAGGACCTGCGCACCACACTGTTTTGTATGTTGTACTAAATGCAGCCTTTTTTAAACTTCCTATTCCTTGCCAGCTAATGAACATTTTAATGTACTTTTTAAAGAACTTGTTGGTATGCATCAGTCTTTCAAGGAAGTTTTCTTTAGTACCTACTTTCTGAACATAAGGGGTATTAATTACAGTACAAGGAGTACCAGATAATTTTGTGGTGTGGATTATATCTTTCGCGCCATAATCGACACAAGCTTGTTTATAGCCTTCGGAAACCGGAGCTTCTTCTGAAGCGATAAAAATTGTCCCTACGCTGCAGCCTGCAGCACCCCAAGACATTCTCTCTTTAAATTGTGGGTACGTTGCCACTCCACCAGCTGAAATTACAGGAATAGTGACGGCATCATTTATCATTGGAATAAGTTCTTTTCCAGCTATTTTTCCACTGTGCCCGCCAGCTTCAGAATTGACAGCAATGATTGCATCAGCACCTAAGTTTTCGCACTTTTTTGCCATTTCTATATTGACAACATCACAAAAGACTTTGATTCCTTTAGTTTTGGATAATTCTATTGTCTTTTTGGGTGAACCCAAAGAGGTAATGAAAAAATCAACTCCTTCTTCTACACAAGCCTCTAGTTGCTTTTCATAATAAATATTGGACTTATTGACAATTAAGTTAATCCCAAAAGGTTTGTTAGAATGTGCTTTTATGTCTCGGATAGCATCCTTTAATTCAGGAATCGTTCGATAATTCAAAGCAGGGATACATCCAGTAATTCCAGCATCTAGCGCTTCTTTTACCATTGCAGCATTAGAAATTAAAAACATAGGTGCCATTATGATGGGAAATTCTATATCCAAAATATCAGTAAGTAGTGCTTTAGCCATAATTTAATAATTGACGAGATGAGATCTAAACTTAAAATTTAATCCAATATAATTTGTAAATAATATACCTAAATAAAATCTTTGTTGTTTAAAATTAGGTTTAAAAAGACATAATTAGGTATAAATTTATAATTTTTTGACTTAAAGTCAAAAAATGCTTTGACTAAGAATATTTGTTCCTATATTTATTGCGGAAATATCAATTTGAAAACATAGTCAGGAATTACATTTAAAGTAAGTTTTTTGTTGTAATTTCATGACTTGCGATCAACACAAAATATAAAATGAGTAGAAAAATTAGTAAAGTAGCAGTGCTAGGGTCAGGTGTGATGGGAACTGGTATTGCTTGTCATTTAGCGAATGTAGGAATGAAAGTTCTTATGCTTGATATAGTGCCAAAAGGAGTTGAAAAAGATGCACCTGCAGCTGCAAGAAATGCAATAGGAAATGGTGCTTTAAAAGCTTCATTTAAAGCGAAACCAGCACCATTATATGTTAAGAGTTATGCTAGCAGAATCACTGTTGGAAATTTCGATGATGATCTAGAGAAGATAGCGGAATGTGATTGGATAATTGAAGTAATTATTGAGAGATTGGATATCAAGCAATCACTTTTCACTAAAGTTGATGCTATAAGAAAACCAGGGACGATAGTAAGTAGTAATACATCTGGTATTCCTATTCATATGATGGCCGAAGGAAGAAGTGAAGATTTTAAGAAACATTTTCTAGGTACTCACTTTTTTAATCCACCAAGATATTTGAGGCATCTCGAGATTATTCCTACGGGAGATACATCGAAAGAAGTTGTCGATTTCATGATGAGCTTTGGAGATATAGTTTTGGGAAAACAAACAGTACTTTGTAAAGATACTCCAGGATTTATAGCCAACAGAATTGGTGTATATGGAATGGCTAAAATTCTAGAATTGACAGAAGAACTAGGAATGACTATTTCGGAAGTTGATAAGATAACGGGTCCTCCCGTTGGTCGCCCCAAAACCGGAACTTTCCGTTTGGCTGACTTAGTAGGAAATGATGTGATTGATAAAGTGATGAAGGGATTGAAGCAAAATGCGCCTCACGATAAAATGGTAAGTGCAGTTAAAATGCCTGATTATTTTAATCACTTGGTTGAAAATAACATGTTGGGAGATAAAACGAAGAAAGGTTTTTATTTCAAAACAGGCGAAAGAGATGAAAGAGGAAAGTCAATAATTTTAGGATTGAATTTGGAGTCAAAGGAGCATGAAGCAACGGCTCGACCTTCACTTCCTTCATTGAAGGTTGCTAAGCAAATTGATAATTTAAAAAGAAGATTCAAAGCGGTTTTTGAGTCGGATGATAAAGGAGGACAGTTAGTTAAAAAGAGTACATTAGCTTTATTTGCTTATGTTTCTCAGCGAGTTCCAGAAATATCAGATCATATTTATCCAGTTGATGATGCATTGAAAGCAGGATTTGCTTGGGATTTAGGACCTTTTGAATATTGGGACATAATAGGAGTAAAAGAAGGTGCGGAATTGGCAAAAGCAGAAGGCTATGAGATTTCGGACTGGGTAGAGAAAATGATTGCAGATGGACATGATTCATTTTACAAATTAGAAAATGGAAAGAGTTTATATTACAATCAAGTATCAGGTTCATACGAAGTAATTCCTGGATCAGATCAATCTGTAGTGTTGGATGCATACCGTGAAAAGCCAGCAGTATTCAAAAACGAAGAGGTTACTTTACATGATATAGGAGATGGTGTGTTGTGTCTTGAATTTACATCAAAAATGAATTCGATAGGGGAGGGCGTTTTGAGAGGAATGCAACAATCTATCCAAATCATGGAGGATGGAGATTGGACAGGATTAGTGATTGGTAATAACGGCAAGAATTTTTCTGTAGGAGCAAATTTGATGTTAATAGGAATGATGGCTTTTCAACAGCAATGGGATCAATTGAATATGGCGGTAAAGTTGTTTCAAGATACAACCATGCGATGCAGATATTCATCTAAGCCTGTTGTAATTGCAACTCAAGGATATGTATTTGGTGGAGGTTGTGAAACTTTGATGCATTGTGATGCAGCAGTAGTAGGAGCTGAATCGTATATAGGTTTAGTAGAAGTAGGAGTAGGATTAATACCAGGAGGTGGTGGAACAAAGGAATTTGCGTTAAGAGCAAGTGATTCTTATTTTGCTGGAGATGTAATGATACCTAGTTTGATTGAACGATTCCGAACAATTGCAATGGCTGCAGTTGCTACAAGTGGTACGGA
>CAYOIL010000050.1:0-11305 GCA_964403985.1 uncultured Saprospiraceae bacterium | reverse complement strand
GAAAAGGATATTTGATAGAAGGTAGGGATCATATAGTTACTAACGTAACACGAAATATTTTCGAAGCGAAGAAGGAAGTATTGCATAGGTCGGTAGGTTATGTTCAGCCTGTAATGAGAGAAGATATTACTGTATTGGGTAGAGGTGGAATGGCGACATTGTATGCTGCAGCTCATAGTTTGAAACTTGGTAAGTACGCTTCGGAACATGATATTAAAATTGCACAGAAAGTTGCACATGTATTATGTGGAGGGGACTTAACAGGAACTCAAAAAGTAAGTGAACAATATTTACTTGATATAGAAAGAGAAGCATTTATTAGTCTTTGTGGAGAGCAGAAAACGCTGGAAAGAATTCAGCATATGCTAGAAAAGAATAAACCACTTAGAAATTAAAAAAAAGAAAAAATGTATATAGTTAAAGCATATAGATCTGCAGTAGGTAAAGCTAAAAAAGGATCGTTCAAAAATTATAGAAGTGATGACTTGGCTGTTCGAGTTATTCAGCATTTGATGAAAGAAGTACCTCAAGTCACTTCGGATATGATAGATGATGTGATTGTAGGATGTGCGAATCCGGAAGGAGAGCAGGGGCTACAGATTGGTCGTCAGATATCTGCAAGAGCATTGGGTAAAATTGTTCCAGGAATGACGGTGAACAGATATTGTGCATCGGGATTAGAAACAATAAGCATAGCAGCAGGTAAGATAGCAGCGGGAATGGGAGATGTTTATATAGCAGGGGGAACGGAGAGTATGTCTATGATACCAATGACTGGATATAAGTTAGCACCGAGTTATGAGTTAGCGATTACGGAGCCAAATTATATTATAGGAATGGGATTGACAGCAGAGGCTGTTGCCCAAAAGTATGAGATATCGAGACAGGATCAGGATGAATTTGCTTACAATTCGCATCAAAAAGCTGCGAATGCCTTGGCAAATGGATATTTTGATTCATCGATAGTACCAGTAGATGTGACAGAAGTGTGGGTTGAAAATGGACAACGACAGGAAAAGACATTCACAATGAATAGGGATGAGGGTGTGAGAGCAGATACTTCAGTAGAGGTGTTGAATAGATTACGACCTGTTTTTGCTCAAGGCGGAAGTGTGACAGCTGGTAATTCGTCGCAAACATCGGATGGTGCAGCATTTACAATGGTAGTAAGCGAGAAAATGGTTAAGGAATTAAATCTAGAGCCGATTGCTCGATTGGTTACTTGTTCCGTTGCAGGAGTTGATCCTTTGTATATGGGGATTGGTCCATGTGCAGCGATTCCTAAGGCTCTTTCAAGAGCAGGGTTAAAGCTTAATGATATCGATGTTATCGAGTTAAATGAAGCTTTTGCAAGTCAATCTCTGGCAGTAATGAGACAAGCGGGTCTTGATCCGAGCAAAGTAAATGTGAATGGTGGAGCAATTGCTTTAGGACATCCACTTGGTTGTACAGGAGCAAAATTGACAACACAAGTTATAGACGAACTTGGTAGACAAGGAAAAAGATACGGAATGGTTACTGCTTGTGTAGGCGGTGGTCAAGGTATTGCAGGAATAATTGAAAAGTTATAATAACAGCGTTTCCTAAAATTGATTTTAAGAAGCAAATTATTATTATGTTGGGAATGGTTCATACGAATCGTTCCCTTTTTTTGTAGTTATTAATACATTCTTTATTGTAAGAAAATGAATAGGTTCAGTTTATTAGTTGTGAAAAGAAATAAAATAATTTGTTTCTAAACTAAAATAGATGTAATTTCGTTCATATAATAAATGAAGTTATCATATGATGGATGGCAAAGGTATAGAAAATACGAGATATTACACTGATTTTATCAATGTGTTGGGAAGTAGTCATGTTAGTGATTTTGTTGAAAATCCATTGGATTTTTATAAAATAGCTGAAGAAGGCATTAAAGCTTCAGTTATAAGTAAATTCAGGGAGTATTTTGATATTTCACAAGAGGACACAGCTATAATGATGAATATTTCATCACCTACTTTATATCGTTGGATAAAAACGAACAAGACCTTGGAAAAGTACTATTCAGTATTAGTTTTGGAGTTAACGAATCTATTTTTATATGGAGTAAGTGTTTTTGAGAGTAAGGAGAATTTTAGTAAGTGGATGGAATTGCCGAATACTGCATTAGGAAACATGCATCCACAAGAGTTACTTGAATTCCCTGGAGGTATATCGAAAGTTCGTGATTTATTGGGGCGAATAGAATATGGAGTTTATAGTTAATCTGAATGCAAGTTTATCGAATTACTTCAAGTACTTATGCCAGTGATATTTCTGGAACTGGCGCAGCAATGTACGGTGGGCGATGGAATAAAAAGGGGATGCCCGTTCTTTACACGGGAGAAAGTAAAGAAATTGCATTGCTCGAAACGCTGGTTAATACACCACCTATGTTAATTCCCAAACTTGATATATTAACATTAGAAATTCCAGATGAATATACAGAATTTACAATTGATTCTTTGCCGTATAACTGGTCCGACTATCCATCACCAACAATTTTAGCAGTTCTGGCAAGTGAATGGGCGAAAGAATGTAAAACTATTGTATTAAAAGTACCAAGTTGTATCATCCATAGTTCTAGTAATTACATTTTAAATTGTCGTCATCCTCTGTATCACGAAAAAGTATGCATAGTAGATCAGCAAGATTTTCATTTCGATTCACGGTTATCTCGTTAGAAATTTTGGGCTTAAAGCCCAAAATTAAATGTAAAAATAGACCACTATAAGGTATCAGAATACTTAATTTAACTCGAACTCAAGTTAAAAATACTTCGTATCTTTCGGTATCAATCAACTAAACTATTTCTCTTATGAGTACGGAAGAAAGAATAATGACACTTCATCCCCAAGGTAAAAAAGGGGTTAATATTCTCAAGTCTAAATACGATAGAATCAAAGACTTTATCCTCGAAGAAATAAAAGAACATGGTGATATTGCTTATGAAGATTTAAGTGATTTAGCTGAAAAGAAAGTTGCCCCTACATTTGATGGGAAAGTGGTGTGGTATGTTGTTTCAGTAAAACTTGATCTTGAAGCTAGAGGAATAATAGAACGTATTCCAAGAGTAAGTCCTCATAGATTGAGGATGAAAAATAAGTATGTGAATAAGTATAAATCAAGGTGATACAAATACGAAATGGGATTAATGAATAATGAGTAAACCAATTAACTTGTCGGTTTTATTTTATTGATGGTATCTTCTTTAGTGTGTAATAGCTCTATCACAGCTGATTTTTAGTATGACCTATTAGGGTATTAAAATTAATTTGAGAATACAATAACAAAAACCATACATTGTCGTTATTAATTACGTACTTAATTAGTAACTTTATATTATGAAAATAGTAAATTACACAGAACTAAGATTAAATCTAAAGCACTGGCTAAACTCTGTTATTGACGATGTAGAGGAAGTAATAATCAAACGAAAAGATCAAAAAGACCTAGTACTTATTTCTCTTGAAGAATATAATTCGTTAGTAGAAACTAATTACTTACTGACTGGAAAAAACAGAGATGTATTACTAAATTCCATTAAAGAAGCATCAAGTGGATCCAAAAGTGTTAAGAAACTTATTGAAGAATGAAGCTAGCTTGGTCAATTACTGCATGGAATGATTATTTATATTGGCAGAAAATAGATAAGAAAAAGCTAAAAAGAATTAATTTCCTTTTGAAAGAAACAATGAGAAACCCTTTTGAAGGAATTGGAAATCCAGAACCTTTGAAACATGAATTAAAAGGATATTGGTCAAGAAGAATTGATAAAGAACATCGTCTTGTTTACAGCTATACAACGGAAGAACTAATAATTGTTGCTTGCAGATATCACTACTAACCTGAGTTTAAGGTTCCTTTGCTTAAGCATTAGTTTGATTTTCAATTTATTAAAAACATAATCTTGTACTTTGAATACATGAAAAGCGTTTATTTAGTCTTTAATTATAAAGGATAATAGAAAATCACAATTATCTAAGTTGATTTAGCTTCATTTAGCCCCACTAAATGTACGTTCTCTCAACTAGATTCTGGTGTTTTATAAGATCTTAATTCTCATAAATTAACTCAGCCAAGACCACTAAAAAAGGCTAGATTCATAATGAATCTAGCCTTTTTTAATGTTAGGAAGTCTACTTGAATCCGATTATGAATCTTTTCCTTTTTCATCAGTAATAATCTTAGTCTCATTTTCTTGAGTATCAAGATTTACTAACGAATCAGGTAAACTCATTCCACTTTGTTTCAAGAAGTCATTTAGCTGAGGCATCATTCCGTATAAACCTTGAACAAAATTACCTACACCTTTTCCACTTCCATTATCGTACACAACAACCTTGTCAATGCCAAGGTCTTTGATTGCACCTGTTTGGATTTTAGCCATTTCGGTTAATTTGTCAATCATCAAATAACCAATTGCACTCTGTGGGTCGCCACCTGCTGCTTTTACTAAGTCCATGAACCCTTCTGCTTGTTTCTTTAACAAAGCTTCTTGTCCTTGGGCTTCAGCCAAATACTTTGCTAAAATTGCGTCAGCTTGTCCTTTCGCAATTTCACGTTGTTTCTCTGCTTCAGCTTGTGCAGCAATAACTGCTTTTTGCTTTTCGATATCAGCTTCTACAACTTCATCAGCTTCTTTCTTTGCTTTTTCTTTAGCTGCTCTAGCAATTTCTGCAGCTTCTTCTGCTTTATATGCTTCTTCTAATGCCTTTGCAGAGGCTACTTTTCTGGCTGCTGTTGCCCTTCTTTCAGACTCAGCAATCAAGATATCTCTTTCAGCATTCGAGTTGGCCACTTTAATAGCCGCTTCGTTTTTACCTTCAGCAGCATTGGCGTTAAAGGATGCTTCTCCCACTTCAGCTAATGAATTTGCTTCTGCAACTTCGATTCTTTGTGACTGATTAGCTTGCGCCTCTCCAATTTCTGCTTTCGAATTTGCAGCTGCCACATTTATTCTTTGGGCTCTAGCCGACTCTGCCTCTCCAATTTCTGCTCTTGCATTTGCATCCGATACTTTAATCCGTTGATCTTGTTTCGCTTCTGCTTCACCAATTGCACCAATTCTAACCTCATTTGCCACTTTCACTTTCGCGTCATTGATTGCTTTTGCTGCAGCTTCTTTACCTAATGCCATGATATAGCCAGATTCATCCTGAATATCCGTCACATTCACGTTAATCAATTCTAGTCCGATCTTGTGAAGCTCGTCTCCTACATTACTGTACACAGAATCCACGAACTTGTCTCTATCCGTATTTAATTCCTCGATATCCATATTGGCAATAACCAATCTCATTTGTCCCATAATGATGTCATGAGCTAAAGACGTTATTTCGGGTCGACCCAAAGCCAACAAACGTTCAGCTGCCGCTAACATAATGTGCGGTTTATTAGAAATACCTACAGTAAATTGAGCAGGTACTGAAACTCTAATGTTTTGCTTAGATAAGGCATCTTGAAGATTTACATCGATTGATAATGGTGTTAAATCAAGGTACTGGTAATCCTGGAACACAGGCATAACAAAAGCAGCTCCACCGGCATAACATTTGGCGGAAGCCTCTCCTCCAGTTTTACCATAGACAACTAAAATCTTATCTGATGGACATCTTTTATAGCGTGCTAAAAATACAACGACAAGTAAAAACAGTAGAACTATTACAAAGCCTACTACAATTAAAATAGGGTTAATCATATAAATAAGTTTAGGTGATAAATCAATTAATTATTAGGTTCAACAATCAAGTATTCGTTTTCCACATCTACAACAATAACAGATGTACCAGTAGAAATTTCTTGATTATTATTGGATTTTCCTTTAAAGTCTTTTATGCCATCGTTCACAACAACTTGTACAATACCACTTCCGTCTACAGGAATCTTAAGATACACTTTTCCTACTTTATGTATTGTATCTTCAATGTTATAAGTATTGAACTCGGTTTGCGACATTAAGTAGCCAAGTAGTTTAGATAATAAATATACAACTACAATACCCACTAAAATCCCCACAGTTATCGAAACTGTTGATGATTTTTCATAAATCAGCATTATTCTCACCACCCATGTCGAAACGGATATGAAGGTCAATATTCCTTTTAGAATACCTAATCCTCCTCCACTTTCTGTGTCAGTGTCTCCGCCTACATCAAGATCTAAATCAAAATCTAGACCTCCAAGTAGTGAAAGTAATAACATGATGATCATTAAACCACCACTAAAAACCGATACCCAAAATAAGATGCCAAGAATTGTCATAGTAAGAGTTTTTGTTACAACATGAAACACAAAATATATTGGTTTCATGTTGTACTAAATACAACGGAAGTTCTCAGCTTCAGTGTTCCCCGTTGGTTTTAAATTCGTCGAGTTTCCATCCAGACTTATCGATAAATATAGTATTTAGCTTAAAATGTACACTGTAAAATCAATATTTTCGTCAATAAAATTGATAAAATGATATAAAGAATTGTTCAATGGAATGTCTTTGGTGTATATTCATAATAAATTTTCCCATTTTTGATACAAATTCATCTAAATGCCTAACATCAAATTCCCCTCCGCTCAAACCATCCTATTCATCATCGCAGGTTTTGTAGCTATTCTTACCTGGTTAGTTCCAGCGGGAAAATACGACGCATTGATGTATGATAAGGAAGCGAAAATGTTTACACGGACAAGTACTGATACAACATACTCCCTTCCCGCTACCCAAGCAACTCTCGATAAATTAAATATCAAAATCCCGCTCGAGAATTTCACGAGCGGCGATATATACAAAGCCATCGGAATACCCAATACTTATAAAAAAGTAGATTCTAAACCTCAGGGTTTCTTAGCCTTTTTAAAATCGCCAGTTAAAGGAATTATTGCCACCGCCGATATCATCTTTCTCGTATTAATAATTGGTGGTCTTATTGGTATTATGAATCGGACAGGTGCTTTCGACGCTGGCATGACCTGGCTCGCAAGGACACTCCGGGGACAGGAATATTGGTTGATTATTTTTACTACAGCACTTATCGCTGCAGGTGGAACAACTTTCGGTTTGGCCGAAGAAACCATGGCCTTTTTTCCTATTCTTATTCCCATCTTTTTAGTAGCCGGCTATGATGCTCTAGTTGCTGTCGCCAGTATTTTTATTGGTTCGGCAATAGGAACTATGTGTTCTACTATAAACCCATTTTCCTCAATTATTGCATCTGATGCTGCTGGAATCAATTGGACTACTGGCTTATATGGACGGTTTTTTATGCTATTCTTAGGTACATCAATTTGTATTGCCTACATACTAAGATATGCTGCTATAGTAAAAAAAGACCCTTCTAAATCCATCATTTTTTCAGACAAAGAAAGAATCGAAAAGATGTTTCTCAGTTCTAATTCTAAATCTGGAGGAGCTATTTTAACTGGAAGACTACGTGCTATATTACTTGTCTTTTCTTTGTGCTTCGTAGTTATGATAATAGGTGTGTCGAAACTGGATTGGTGGTTTGTAGAAATGACGACCACTTTCCTTATAGGTGCAATTATTATAGGATTCATTGCTAGAATGAAAGAGTCTGATTTTCTTGATTCCTTTACTAAAGGTGCAGGCGATCTGCTCGGTGTAGCCTTTATTATAGGTATTGCTAGAGGTGTAAGTATACTTATGGATGATGGATTGATCAGTGATACTATGTTGTATTATGCCAGTGGAATAACAGAAGGTATGAATAAAGGAATCTTTGTAAATGCAATGCTTGGGATCTATTCTGTATTATCATTTTTCATCCCTTCCTCTTCGGGAATGGCTGTTTTAACCATGCCTATTATGTCTCCTTTAGCTGATACAGTAGGAGTAGGGAGAGAAGTAATTGTTAATACCTATCAATACGGTATGGGCTTATTTTACTTTATAAATCCTACAGGCTTAATTTTAGCAAGTTTAGCTATAGTGAAAATAGGATTCGAAAAATGGTTGAAATTCATTATGCCATTATTTATAACTTTGGTAATTATGACAATGTTAGTCTTAACTGTATCTGTTTATTTATAAAATTAAAATCATGACAAAGGAAGAAGTATTAAGTCAATTAGAGGCCTTATATGATGAAAAGCGTCACAGACAAAATGCAAATAGAGGCGTTACAGGAAAACAATATGGCGCTAAGAATGGGGATCTACGAAAGATAGCGAAGAAGATTAAAAAGGATCATAAACTTGCATTGGAATTGTGGGATTCAGAAATTTATGAAGCTCGTCTGTTGACTTGTCTATGTATTGATGTCAATGCTTTATCAATTGATGAATTGGAATCGTTAGTGGGTTCTATGAAAAATACTTGGGTGTCAGATTGGATGAATTCATATGTCATTAAAAACCATGAACTGAAATATGAGGTTCGTGAGAAATGGATGGCTTCTGAAAATCATATGGTCCAACGAGCAGGCTGGAATCTTACTTCAATGAAAGTGTCCAGAAAGGCAGAAGATTTGGACTATGATGGATTGCTGGATAGACTTGAAAAAGAAATGCCTGAAGCGAATGAACTGGCTCAATGGACAATGAATTTTGCATTGGCGAATATTGGCATTCATCATGAAAAGCATAGAGAACGAGCACTACAACTAGGTGAAAAAATGGGTATTTACAGCGAATATCCCACAGCAAAAGGATGTACTTCTCCTTATGCACCAATATGGATAAATGAAATGGTTAGTAGACAAACTAGCTAAAAGGAAAAAGTATATATTTGAGATAATAGTGCAAAACTAACATGTAAAACTTATAAATTGTATTTTACCATTCCTCAAGTCCAGTCTTTGGCTCCCAAGCCTACTGCTTATAAAGCAGGAGAAAAACTGTCACTAATCGATAAATGGGAAACAAGAGGATGTTCTAATAGAGTACTTTGGGGAAGTATCTTTGGTAGTGGTTCTAAACCGTATTATACGCAAGTGGATGTTCAAGATCTGGCGTATAAATGTTCATGCCCTTCTCGTCAATTTCCTTGTAAGCACGCAATAGGATTGATGCTTTCTTATGCTAAATCCGATAATGAAAAACAGGAAGAAGAGCCAGAAGAAATTGCTACTTGGGTCAACAAAAGAAGAAAGAAGGCGGAGCCAAAGGAAGAAAAAGAGCTGACAGAAGAAGAAATTACTAAAAGAGAAAAAGCTAAAGGAAAACGTTCAGAAGATCGAGAAAAGTTAGTAAATGCAGGAGTTGAAGAGCTTGAATTGTGGTTAAAAGATTTAATTAGAACAGGATTTCTTGAATTGCCAAATAAGCCCTCATCCTATTTTACAAAAATGTCTGCCCGATTAGTTGACGCTAAATCATCTGGATTAGCGGGATGGATAAAATCTTTGGGTAAACTAGATTATAGTTCGCAAGAAATTTGGTTTCCAGCAGCATGCTCCATTATTGCAAGAGTGTATCTCATTTTAAAATCATGGAAAAATAAAGAACAGCTCACTCCAGAATGGCAACAAAGTATCAAGAACTTGATAGGCTGGAGCCAGTCTCCGAAAGAGTTAATGACCGATGTTAAAGCACTTGCTGTTAAAGATAATTGGTTAGTACTAGGACAACAACGCGAGTCCATAGACGAAATCGTTGTTCAACGAACTTGGTTATATGGCCTTAAAACGGAGCAATCCATGTTAGATTTAAGTTTCGGTTCTGTATTTAGCCCTTTGGAAAATAAGTTTGTTGCGGGAATGGTTTTGAAAGCAGAAGTTGCTTTTTTTAGTGGTCAGTTTCCTCAAAGAGGAATTGTCAGAATGACCGCTGATACTCTAAATCACCTACCTGAACAAACGACTTTTTTTAAAGATATATCTTCAGTTTACAAAAAAATCAATTCACTCAAAGTGCAATATCCTTGGCTAAATGACCAATCTATATTAGTACAAAATGTTAGACTTATCGCAAAAGGAGAAACGTTTTGGATTTCGGATGAAAAGGGAGAAGGAATGAAGCTAGAAAGTTCTTTTGATAAGCAATCGTTTATGAAATGGATTATGCTCACTGGAAATGCAAGAGTATCAATGTCTATAGTATTAAAACAGAATAGAATATTGCCTCTCGGTGTATTTATTGATAATAAATATTTTGCCTTATGATCGAATATTTAAAAGAGAACCTATTACTCGGGACTGATAGAAGGCAATTAGAAAAAAGTAGATTGCCATTATATCTTCAGGACTTGGTAAATCAAAATCTTTCAAGTGAAGAACAAGTACTTGATGCTTTAACACAAGGATATTTCTATGAATCCCAAGGAGAACTTCCTGTCCAAATTTCATTAGATGCTGAGCCAGAAGTTATCAAAGAATCGAAGAATCAGATTGGTGAAGAATCAGCTAAAACGTTAGAAGAGATTCTAACAATGGATCATTTATTGAAACGGTCTTTTCTGAAAATATTCCTTCAAATTATACAAAATAAAGGACTAATTCTTCCTCCTGATATGGTGGTCGAACTTATTCAAGAAGGGATTAAATTAGCTAAAAAAGATAGAGAAAATATCATAGATGTTATAGGTGATAAAGGTCAATATATTCTTAAAACATTCCCTATCAAAGAGTATCAACAAGCAGTAAAAGCAACTGATACATCAGATTTAACGAGCGGAGGAATGTTTGAATCGTTTGTAGGATTAGCGGCAATGGATAAAGTTGAATTTCTGGAAAAGAATTGGGAAACGTTTTCTATTCATGAAAAGATTAAGTATACGAAATACATAATAGAGCATATGAATATTAAACTATATGACTTCTATTATTCTTTGTATTACAAGGAGTTTCACGACACACCATCTTCAAAGTCATTGACTAGAACTTTAAAAAGATCAGTTGTTCATCTATTGCTTCGATTTGAAGAACGTCAGTTAACAGATCAACTTAAAGGCAAATTAAGCCCATATATTTCAGCGTCTAAAGGATTTTTAAATAAGATTTTATCTGGACAAACAAATACGTTTAATGTACCTATTAAAGCGGATGAATTCTGGAATGGAGCACATTTAAATGCCTTTTTGGGATTGGAGGAGAAAAATAGTAACATCGCTACTTTTGATTATGATCCTATGTTTTGGTTTAGCTCTATGTTGGAAATTATTCCGACTAAGCTTTTTGCTGATGTATTGGGTCAGAATTTAGAGAAGACTGTGTATTATTTGTGTAATGATGAGCAATTTTTAACTACGATAAAAGGAGAGCGAAAAGCCGTTTTAAGAGCTGCATTGATCGATCAAGCATTGTTGAGTAAAGATCAAGAACTAATTCAAGTT
>CAYOIL010000049.1:0-18999 GCA_964403985.1 uncultured Saprospiraceae bacterium | reverse complement strand
GATTAAAGGAAAGCTAATATTAATCAAACTTTCTATTCACGACAATGCGCGACATACAGATAAAGCGATAAGACATTTATTGAGTAGGGTAATATCTCATCGATATTTACCTGAAATAAGTAAAAGAGTTCATGAATTAAACGAAGAACATTTTGGTAAAAAAATCGAAAAAATCAAAATGAAATACACTTCAAGTAATTGGGGAAGTTGTTCATCATCTGGAAATATAAATTTATCCTCACGGCTATTGTTTGCTCCTCAAGAAGTTATAGATTATGTAATCATTCATGAGCTAGCCCATACATTTGAAATGAATCACAGCCCTAAATTTTGGAAGTTGGTTCATGATGCAATGCCAAGTTATAAAGAGAAAGAAAAATGGTTGAAAAAAAATAGATCACTTTGTGATTTTTAATTTTATGCTATCTTGGGATTTGTGTTTCCAAACTTATCATACATATCAAACTATTTTTTTAACACTCCAGTAGATAACAGTCTGTCAGTTGTTCAAACCTTTGGCTTGTTCCTAATCATAACTTTCTTTACAAGTTTTTATGTTTTCAAACGAGAACTAAAATGGAGAGAAGCTAATGGAATAATTAAAGGAGTGAAAAATTTGGGTTTAACCCAAAATGATATTCCAAATTACATAATTGTAGTTAATTTCATAGTTGGCTTAATCTTAGGTTCCAAAATTCCTTTGATAATTGACTCAGGTCCAAATGAATCTATAAAAGACATTCTGTTTAGTTTTCAAGGAAATTTTCTGGGAGGAATCATCGGTGCAATTATATTGGGAGGTGCTGGGATTTATATAAAATTAAATCAAAAAGAGGAGAGACAAAAAGAATCAACAAGCTTATTATATCCTTCAGATTATGCTATAGAACTTACCATTATAGCAGCAATCACAGGAATAATAGGAAGTAAAGTTTTTTCGGTCTTAGAAAATTTGCCTGCTTTTTTCGCTAGTCCTATCAAGACACTTTTTTCAGGAAGTGGCTTAACAATTTATGGTGGCTTAATAACAGCTTTTGTTGCTGGATATTTCTATATGAAAAAGAAAGGGTTTAAAGTACTTCCCATTATGGATGCCTTGGGCCCGACTCTTTTAGTAGGATATATGATAGGTCGAATGGGATGCCATTTTTCAGGCGATGGAGATTGGGGTAAAGTTAATGTATTAACAAAACCAAATTGGTTAATTATTCCAGACTGGCTGTGGTCTTGGCGTTATCCTCATAATGTTGTTAATAGCTCGATAGAATCTATTCCCATCGAAAATTGTGGTGGATTAATAAGTGCTACTGGAAATCCTCCAATTTATTGTAAAATTTTACCTGAAGGTGTTTTTCCTACTCCATTGTATGAAATTATTATGTGCGGCATCATTTTACTATTTATCTTATATATAAGAAAAAAGAGTACGATCCCTGGATATGTATTTTTCATCTACTTAGCCTTATCAGGACTTGAACGCTTTATTATTGAGTTTATGCGTGTGAATGTAAGGTATGGCTTGCTAGGATTAGATTGGTCTTTTTCACAATGGATTGCACTATTAATGATTATCATAGGTGTAATAGGGATATATTTTTTGCGCAAAACAAGTAAAGTTAAAGTCTAAATACCATTACTTAGTATTCTAGCAATGCACTTGATAAAATACAAAAGAGACGACCAACTTTTTGATCGTCTCCTAATCTAACTATTAAACTACTATGATATTTCGTGATGCACCTTTCAGAAAGAAAGGATTTTTAATTACACTGCTTGTAAAGCAGCAATATTTCTTATTAGTATCTTAGATGGCTTACGCGCACTAAAATGTATTAAATTATCTTTCTTTAATTCTCCTAGAACTCTAGCTACTGTTTGACGAGATGTATCAGTCATATAAGCTATATCTTTATGCGAAAGTCCGTGATTGATAAGACATTCATCAAGACCGATCTTAATTCCACGTTGAGTTCCTATTCTACCTAAAAACTCACTAATTCTACTTTTTGCTTTTAAGAAAATGAAGTTTTTCATTCTTTGTTCAAGATTATTCATTCGTTGCATAATCAATTGAACCATATTATGTGCAAATTCATTATTAGAATTTACAAATTTCACTACAGTGCTCTTTGGAATGCTGTAAATAAACGTATTATTTTCTAGTACTTCACTATACTCTGATCTAGCAGTATTTTCACTAAAAATTTGTTCTCCAAAAACATCTTTTTTATGAATTATTTCTTTTATCAAGATTTTACCACATTGAGCGGTAGAAGCTAGCTTTACCTTTCCAGTAAATACAAAATAAACTCTATCTGCTAGTGAATTTTCTTTGTAAATTAAGTCACCTTTTTGGAATTTAGATACAATAGCTTCTGATGCTAATGTATTTAAATCCTCAAATGAAAAGTTTTCAAGTAATGAAAATGAGTGGAGTGCAGTTATCTTATCTTCTAGTTTAACGTCCATAATCTATTGGATTTTTCTCTATAATGATAGAATTATTCTTTACCACTAAAATTTTGCAAAATTTTTATAATTTTTTTTAAAATTAAATAGGTGATGTGTTTTATTGTATACCGTTTGAAGTAAGAATTATTACTTTTGCGATGGATGAAGCAATTTCTACTATTTATTATAACATTTATCTTTTGTTCGGTTTGTACAATTCAAGCTCAGCAAGTGAACCCTTTTGAGCTAAAGGAAAAAACTGAAAGTTCAGTTTCTGTTATAAAAAGCAGTCAAACAATAGATTCAGGGGATTTCTCGGTAGTAGTAATTGAGGACAGTTTACAACAACCAAGTATAAATGAAAATATAGAAGAAGTTCCAAGTCAAGAAATACCAGTTGAAACAACTATTGTTGAAGCAACATCTGAAATTATTGTAAATGAACCGGATGTTGATATAAATCCTTTTGAACTTCAAAATCAAGAGGATTCAGGTTTAGGGTCTGATAATATTGTAGCAGATGATAGCATTGAAAATTTAGATACGCTTAGTTCGGATACTATTACATCGGATTCTATCCAAAATGGAGCATTAATAGATGAAATTTCTACTATTGAAGAGTCAAAATCTGCTGTCAAGGTGCCAACACCCAATGATGGACGAAATTTAATAGTATTTTTTGCTTGCTTATTTTGCGGTCTACTAATTGCTATTAGTTTAAATGCAAGAAATACAATATTATCAGACATATGGAAGAGTTTCACTAATTTAAATTATATGAAACTTCTTCAAAAGGAACAACAAAATGGTTGGTCAACACCCTATATTATTCTATATGTTGTATATCTAATAAATGTGAGTTTTTTTATAAGGTTTTTATGCGTTCATTATGAACTGCCTTTAATGAAATATTCATTATGGAAAATTGGCTTATTAATATTGGCTTTACTTAGTTTAAGGCACCTTAGCCTCTATGTTCTAACGTTTATGAGAAAACGTTTAAATGAAACGTTGAATTATAATTTCATCATTATTTCCATCAATATAATCACTGGATTACTACTCATTCCAATTAACTTATTCTTGGCATATTCAGGACCAGGAATAGTAAAAGTTACTCTTTTTGTAGGAATAGGAATTATGAGCATCTCATTTTTAACACGTTGGTTCAGAGCATTTATCAATTCATTGAGGATAATAATAGGAGATAGTTTTCATTTTTTGTTATATCTTTGCAGCTGCGAAATTGTACCTATCATAATTATGTTAGGTTATTTAAGAAATTTAATTAGCTAAGTAAATTTTAAAACCATCGTTTTAATAAAGAAAAGTTATTAAAAAAGAATAGATGGCATCTAGCACAAAGTCTATGAGCGAGTATAAAACTGTTAAAACTATTTTGGTGTCACAACCAAAACCTGAAAGATCTCCTTACTATAATCTTGAACAAAAATATGGATTACAGATAGATTGGAGACAATTCATTCATGTTGAACCTGTAATAGAAAAAGAATTTCGAAAGACAAGGCTTCGACCAGATGAATATTCTGCGGTTATATTCACGAGTAAAAATGCGATTGAGCATTTTTTCAGATTGTGTGAAGAGATGAGAATAAAGATGTCTCAAGACACGAAATACTTTTGTATTTCATCAGCAGTTGCTAATTATCTTCAAAAATTTATTGTCTACAGAAAGCGTAAAGTTTTTGTAGGAGTAAGAAAGATTTCTGACTTAAGTGTTGCTCTTGAGAAAAATAAAAAAGAAAAATTTTTACTACCATGTAGTAATCTTGGATCTAAAAATGTAGTTCAATACCTTGAAGAAAATGAATTTGATTTTCAAGATGCGATGATGTATCGGACCGTTGCAAGTGATTTATCCGATTTGAGTGACATAACCTATGATGTTTTAGTATTTTTTAGTCCTTTAGGAATTAGTTCTTTATATGAGAACTTTCCTGAATTCACTCAAAATGATACTAGAATTGCAGTTTTTGGCAAATCAACCAGTAAAGCTGTCGTAGATAGAGGATTAACTATAAACATTCAAGCACCCTCACCAGAAAGCCCTTCGATGACAATGGCTCTCGAAAATTACATTAAAAAAGCAATAGGTAAATAAAACACCTTCAAGAAAAGTTGTTTAGTACCCTTAATTTTGGACTAATAGTCCATCCCTGAGATCTTATGGTCTCAGGTTTTTCTTTGCTAAAAATCTAGTGTCTTTTGCGTTCGTAAATTACCTATAACTAATCAGCGGGTTCTTTCTTTGAATATGCGAAATATTTAACCTACTGCTTTTCAAATATATTGATTTAGGTTCAAATTTCAAAATATTGAAAATATCGGAAAGGATTAATTACATATCTTTTACAATTAAACTTCGGAATAATTATATTAATCTTATTTGCTATAAATCAAAATTCCACAAATACAATATTGAAGTTTTCACATAGTTCCAAACAAAGATTTGAAAATAAACTCTTTTAAAGAGAATCACAGTATAATCTTTTGAAAATCAAGGATATAATTAATTAATATTTCGTACTTTTTCTTTTACAAATAAATTCCTTCATTAACTTTGTGGCTAAATGAACATGTAAGTTATGACAAAGAAGATCTTCAATTTATTTGACTTTAAACAAAAGGTAGACTATAAAATAGAAATCTTATCGGGATTAACAGTAGCATTAGCACTAGTTCCAGAAGCAATTGCTTTTGCTCTAATACCCGGATTTTCTCCACTTACAGGTTTATATGCAGCTTTTGTTCTTTGTATTGTAACTGCAATTTTAGGTGGTCGTCCAGGAATGATATCAGGAGCTACAGGAGCCATAGCTGCTATTTTTATAGGATTTGTAAGTCAAATAAAAGAAGTATTTCCAGGAATTACTCCTAATGAAATTCTACAATATGTTTTTGCAACTGTAATTATTGCTGGTATTTTACAAATTATATTTGGATTTTTACGATTAGGAAAATTCATACGCCTTGTTCCTCATCCAGTAATATTTGGATTTGTAAATGGACTAGCCATTATAATATTTATGGCCCAATTCCCTAATTTTTATGAACAAGGAACAGAAAAACTACTTGAATCTGGTCCTTTCATAATTATGTTGGGTTTAGTATTATTAACGATGTTAATCATATGGGGATTACCAAAAATCACAAAAGCAATACCATCAGCATTGGTAGCGATAGTTGTTGTTTCTTGTATAGTAATATTTGGAGATATTGATACGCTAACAGTAAAAGATATAATGAATGGTGAGTCAATGGATGGAGGATTTCCACCGATATCTATTCCACAAATTCCACTTGATTGGAAAAGTTTGTCGTTTATTTTTCCGTTCTCTGTTATAATTGCAGGAGTAGGGCTAATTGAAAGTTTATTGACTTTAAATATAATTGATGAGATTACAGATACTAGAGGAAGTGGAAATAAGGAAAGTGTAGCTCAAGGTACTGCTAATATTTTATCGGGATTTCTTTCAGGAATGGGAGGATGTGCAATGATAGGTCAAAGTCTAATCAATACTTCTTCAGGGGCAAGGGCTAGGTTATCAGGAATTACAGCTGCCGTGATGTTATTAGTTTTTATAATGTTTGGTTCTAGTTTAATTGAACAATTACCAATGGCTGCCTTAGTGGGATTAATGTTCATGGTTGCTATAGGAACCTTTGAATGGGCAAGTTTCAAAACATTTGGAAAAATGCCAATTTCAGATGTAATCGTAATGATACTAGTAACATTGATAACAGCTATTACACATAATCTTGCTATAGCAGTTATTTTAGGTGTAATTATAGCAGCACTTGCTTATTCTTGGGAAAATGCCAAACGAATTAGAGCAAGAAAATATGTTGATGAGCATGGAGTTAAACACTATGAGATTTATGGTCCTTTATTTTTTGGGTCAACCACTGTATTTAGTCAAAAATTTGATATTCAAAATGACCCTGACATTGTAATCATTGACTTCGATGAAAGTAGAATCGTAGATATGTCAGCAATAGAAGCAGTAAATAAGATTACTGAGAGATATAAGAAAGTAGGAAAAGAAGTTCATTTGAAGCACCTCAGTGATGATTGTATTTTACTTCTAAACAAAGCAGATGCTATAATAGATGTAAATGTTATGGAAGATCCTAAGTACAAATTAGTTGTTGACAGAATTCCAAAAAAATAAGGATTAATCTAATAGGAAATTCAAAGTTGAAAAACGCTCTAATCCATTATAGATATTACTAACTTTCTATTACCTCCGCGATTTCTAAACTCGCATAGATAAATACCTTGCCAAGTTCCTAACAGTAATCTTCCATTTTTAATAGGAATGGTAAGATCTATCCCTGTTAATGTCGCTTTTATATGAGCTGGCATATCATCAGGACCTTCAAGTGTATGTTTTAAGCCTGGTATATTTTCTGGCACTAACTTATTGAAAATAAACTCATAATCTGTTCGAACATCGGGATCTGCGTTTTCACTAATACATAATCCAGCCGATGTATGCAGACAAAAAACATGCATCAAACCAACAGATGGTAAATCTGGAATTTGATGTAATACTTCCTCTGTAATCAGATGAAATCCCCTGGATTTGGACTGTAGTGTTATTTCGAACTGCTTCACTCTTTTCCTTTAAATACAATTTGCTTCGTCAAAGTTTGTCCATTTCTTTCAACTGTAACTATAGCTTTGTCCCCATCCTTAAAACTTGAAAGATGCTCTAATAAACCATTAACGCTATATATTACTTGACTATCGATTTTTAGAAGTTTATCACCTTTCTGTAAACCAGCATTTGCAGCTGAACTTCCTTCTATAACATTTTCTATAATAGTCCCTTCAGCGATCATAACACCCATACTAACTTTAGGAGATGGTAAATCACTTTCTTCTTCATTCATAATCCAAGTAAAAGAATTGTCTCCCTCTTCCACATCCTCAATAATCTCTTTCACTTCTTCTTTTCCATCCTTTATCGTCTTTACAACAATCTTTCGTTTTTGTCCATTTTCTATTTCATTAACTTCTACATTTACACGAAGTGAATCAACTCCTTCATCCTCCAATTCTTCAATAATAACCGTTATATCTTCAGAATCATCTATTTCAATTACCTCCATTCTTAGATCTTCATTGTTCCTATCTTTGTCATCGGAATCAATTACCATAATTTTCTTTCGGATCATTTTTCTTTCATCTCCGTTAACTTTTTCAATTATTTCTTGAACTTCTTCTTTTCCATCAACCATGGTTTTTGTAACATATTTTCTGATAGTTGCCCCATCTTCAATACTTATGTCAACATCAATATCAACAGAATCATGCGCTCCAGAGGTCAATTTATCTATCATCGCTTGAATATCCTCCATCCCTTCTATTCCTTTTAGCTCTTTCAGTATTGTTTCCTCGTCCCCACTATCCTTTTTTATTATGATAATCTCTTTTTCAACTTCTTTCTTAGTTTGTCCGTTTTCTTGACCTTGTATCATCGTAGAACAAACTATAAAACATAGCAATAAACTAAAAACTCTCATATTTAAACACTTATTTTACATTACTAATGGATAGTAAAATTGTACATAAATCTGCATTTCACAAAACCAATACCCTTTATCTTATAATTGGTGCCATATTTCTGTATTTACTTTTATACTTAAACCATGGTTTTCTTATCTATGGCAGTGATACAATTGAGACAATACCATATGCTTTATGGATGAATGACCATTCGTTGTTTCCTGAAGATTTTCACTTATCACATTTAAGAAGTTCTGTATTTAATGAGCGTTTTATTTCTGTATATCTATTAAGTCTATTTGGAAATCAGCTAGAATGGGGATCAAAAATATTGCATGCGATTTTTACATTTTTGTTATGTACAGGAATGATAAGATTTAGCGACCTTATCTTAAAGCATTTCAGTTTATCAATAATGGTTGTTTTTATTACACTCATTGCTTTATACAATATTAACATAGGTGGGAATGAGTTGTATTACAATATGTTTGTACCATCAATTGCAGCCAAATCAATTGCGATATGGGGATTAGTATTTTGTTATTCGAGAAGATATGCATTGGCAAGTATACTTTTAGCACTTGCTACTTTTTTTCAACCACTTGTCGGACTTCAAGTATTTGTAGTTTTATTACCCATCGTGTTTTTTTTGAATGGATTCAAAAAGAAATCTTTTATATTCTTAGGAATCTATGCAGTTTCTGCAGGCGTTTTTATTGCTTATATTTTGGGGGCTCAGGGCCCAAATGTTGATTCTATTTACAGCTTTTTCGAAATAGTGAAATTTCGTATTGCGCACCATTTTTTCCCTTCCTACTTTCCAAAAAGTCATATAATATTATTGGGATTTTTATACATTTTAAGTTACTTGTATTACATACGTAAAAACCAATTTCTCGGTATATTCATAGGCGTTTCAGTGCTGGGAATAATAGTTTACCTTTTGGGCGTAAGCCAACAAATTGACACAATTTTATCCTCTCAATGGATGAAAATAAATATCTGGTTAAAATATTTTGCAATATTGGGTATAGTTGCTGCTTTGAAAGGTATTCTTGAAAAGAAGCATCTTCTATTCTTAACAATTGGTCTATTTCTTATTAGCTTTTCAGTTTCCTTGTATAGATTCCAACCCATTTATGACAAAGACTATCCCACGGATTTATATGCTTGGATTATAGTACAAACAAAATCCACAGATGTATTGCTTGTGCCTCCTGAACTAAATGATTTTAAAGCTAGGACTACAAGGTCATCTTACTTCGATTTCAAAGCAATGTTGCACCATCGTCCAGCCATATATGAATGGTATGACCGGTTCGAACAAATATATGGGATGAAACCAGAAGACAGAACCCAAGATATTGATATTTTTAAGGAAGTGAAAAATCGGTATCTTGATGGAAAAGATTGGAATAACTTAGACGTAGATTATATAATTGCAAGACAAGGGCAAAGTGTATCGAATAGGGAAATAGTATTTCAAGGGATAGATTATGTAGTGTATAAGTAGTAAAATGGTGTCATAGATATTGAAAAGAAAATAGAGAGGGAAGTGGTATAGGGGTTTCGGGGAGATGGTGCTATAATTTAAGTAGTACTAATCTCATAAATTAATCATATTCAACACATTACAAAGGTTTTTTTGTATGCATAAAAACTTCAATATGATGAAAATGAAATCCAATAGAATTAATTCAAAACAGAAAAATGGGAAAGAAAAAAGCTAAACAAACAAGTCATAAAAAGGCTACACCAACTAAAAAGTCATCGGTTAAAACTAATGAAAAGAGCTTTATTCAAACAATTCCAGTACTTCCATTAATTGCCTTAATAGCAATTACTTTTGGATTATTTTCTAACACATTCAACCATGGATTTACTGTTGATGACCCTTTGTTAATAACAAGAAATAAACAAGTCGCTAAAGGGATTTCAGCAATAGGTAAAATATGGAGTTCTTCCTATTTAGAAGGTTTTAACGGAGAAGTAGATGCTTCCTATCGTCCATTTAGTATCAGCCAATTTGCTCTAGGTAAAAGTATGCATAATTTGAAGCCTTCAACAATGCATGTTTTTCATGTAATTTACTTCGCTATTTCTATTGGCTTTTGCTTCTTGTTTACCTGGCTATTGACGAAAAAAAATACTT
Organism: uncultured Saprospiraceae bacterium; assembly: GCA_964403985.1. GTDB lineage: Bacteria > Bacteroidota > Bacteroidia > Chitinophagales > Saprospiraceae > JAHDFB01. The sequence continues at coordinate 8,863 of CAYOIL010000049.1, read as the reverse complement.
GGCTTGCTTTTGGAATTGTTTTACTCTACGCCTGCCACCCTATTCATACTGAAGTTTTAAATAATCTCAAAAGTAGAGATGAAATAATGATGGCGCTAGGGATTTTTGCAGCTGGCTTCTTCTATTTGCGACATTTAGATACGCAAAAAATGAGATTCCTGTTATACACAGGACTAGCATTCTTTGTTTCTCTTTTTTCCAAAGAAACAGCACTTCCAATGCTATTAACCATTCCAGTCATTCATTTATACTATACAAAATCATCCAAAAACTTATGGAGAAATACTGGAATATTAGGCGGAATAGCTCTATTGTATTTACTAATTCGATTTTCAATTGTAGGGGGCTATGATGTAGACTTAACAGAGATGAGTAATGCCTTAGTAGGAAGAGGAAATTTAATTGAAAGATTCCCTGATGTTGTATTTCTAATGGGAAAATATTTGATGATGCTATTTGTACCTTACCCATTAAGTGTTGATTATTCCTTTAATTCGATTCCTTTAAATGGATGGACGCTTCAAAGTGTTGTTTCAATTGTTATTCATATAGGATTAATTGCTGCAATGGTATGGGGTTTAAGAAAGAAAAACATCCTAGGAGTAGGCTTGAGTTGGTATTTTGCATCCATTCTTTTAGCCAGTAATTTATTGGCATTAATAGGATCTACTTTTGCAGAACGATTTTTGTTTCTCCCTTCTTTTGGCTTTTGTCTTTTACTGGGTATAGGAATTCATCAATTAATTAAGAATAATTCAAAAGTTACTGCTGGTGTTTTGGGTGCAATAGCAATTGCAGGTACTATATTAACTTTTCAACGTAACACAGTTTGGAAAAGCGATTACACACTTTTTATGAATGACGTTACGCATCAAGAAAGTAATGCAAGAGTACAGACTTTCGCCGGTAAATTTACTATGGACGAAGCTAAAGGAAAAACAGAAAAAGAAGTTGAAAAGTTATACAATGATGCAGAAAAACATCTATTAAAAGGTCAAGAAATTGCTCCTGAATTTATGCTTCCATTCTATTACTATGGGCTTTTAATGAAAAAACAAAAAGACTATGAAAGTGCTTCAATTGCATTTGAAAAAGCAGTAGAGTTAGAATCAGATTTTAAAGATGCGAAGTTACAATACGGCTTATCACTTGCCTATTTAAAAAAGCATAAAGAAGCGATTCCACTTTTCCAAGAATTATATGATAGTGGTAAAACTGATTTCAATGTTACATATAATTTAGGGCATAGTTTATACAGAACAAGGCAATTTAAAGAGGCTGAAAATTATCTAGTTTCAGCCCTTGATATGAAGCCTAACAATGAAATTCTTCTATCTATTCTGATCAAGTTATACAGAGACGGATTGAAAAATGAAGTCAAAGCAAAAAAATATAATGAAGTGTTGAAAGGCTTAAAAAAGTAAATAAGTTTTAGTGCTTTGTACAATATGAACATGAATTTTTAGTTCCTGATATATACAAATCAAGAACTATGAAGCTCACATTTTCATTCTTTTATACATTTTTAATTTTCTCTTTTGCATCAGCTCAATCGATTGAAAAGCAATCTATTCATTTCGATTTTGATTCATATCAATTAAGTTCTGAGTCAGTAATTGAGTTGTCAGAAATGTATAAATTAGCCACTAGTTCATTCGATTATAGCATTGAGTTAATAGGCCATACGGACCAAGATGGAAATTACGATTACAATAATTTGTTAGCGAGTAAAAGAGCTGAAGCTGTTTATAATTATTTTATTTCTAAAGATGTTCCTCCTTCCAAAATCTCCTACTTATCCAAAGGGGAATATGAATTATTATATAAAGAAAATGATGCTTTTTCCAAATCCCAAAATAGACGAGTAGAAATCGTAACAAAGATTTTCCATCTTAATAATATAGAAGACTTAATGACAATTCTATCACCTGAATCTAGTCAGCAAGATTTTGCAATAATTCCAACATTAAATCAAACAATAAGTGGTAAAGAAGGGACTGTAGTTGAAATCCCAGAGAATGCATTTGTTTTCGAAGATGGGTCAAGCCCAAAAGGACCTGTAAAAATAAGTTTGACTGAAGCTTTTGATTTTAATTCATTTATGAAACATGATTTATCTTGTAGTAGTGAAGGAGAATTACTAGAAACAGGAGGAATGATAAAGATAACAGCTTACTCAGAAGGCAGAGAATTAAAAATAAAAGAAGGTCAAGAAATTGCAATCACATATCCAGAAAGTCAGATAAAAACTGGTATGGAGTTGTTTTATGGAGAAGCAAATGAAAAAGGTGTTTCTAACTGGGAAGTAGCTGGAAAGAAAATGGATCTTGCGACACCTAAACTTGATGAAAAGATATTAGCAGAAATAGATTTAAAGTCTTTAATCCTTGATTTAGAAGAACCTAAAATACCTGTATTTGACCTTGCTTCTGTGCCCAAAAAACCAAGATATCCGTCAAAACCTTACAAGCCATATCAACCTAAAATACCCAAAAAAGAAAACATCTTCATAAACACATCTTTTAAAGACAAAATCTTTTTAAGTCAAAAGAAAAAAGATGAAATGCTTGAAACTGAATATCAAAGAAGATTAGAGATTTATAAGCAAAAGAGAATCAATTATGAAGAAAAATTAGCTGCTTACAACATTAAGATTACAAACTTTGATACTGAAATTCAAAGAGCTGAATTGGAAATAGAAAAATGGGAAAAGCAAATTAAAAAAGCTAAGTATGATTTATCATATTACTACGAAAAATTAGATGTTTACAAAACATCAAAAATCATTTACATTGCTCAAAAATATTTAGAACAAAACCTGAACGATCCCGATACCTATAGAATTTTAACCAACTATGAAAAGCTTTTGTATCGAAAGGATTTCACAATTGATAATGCAAAAGCTAAAAAGTACTATCATAGTCTTTATGGAAATACTAGATATTTTCACAAAAAATATAGATATGATTATAAATATGGGAACAGACAAGATGTAATCGTTGATGAATCTTTAGAAAAACAAAGGGATGAAAATAGAAAAATAAGAAAAGCACCCCTAGCAATGATTTCTAAAATAAGTTTCGCAATGAAAAAAGATAAGTCAATTCATGACATTGGGAAATATGCAACTAGTATTTCAAGTTTAGGATGGATAAATTGTGATAGATTTAGAAAGGTTGAAGAGGAAGATAAAAGAGAACTTGCTTTAACAGTTGATTCAAATACAAAAATGTATTTAGCATTCCGAGATATGAACTCAATACTCACACCAACTAAAATAGGAAATAACATTTCCTTTAAAGGGATACCCTCTGGAGAAAGAGTAACTTTGGTTGGAATAAAATTGGAGAATAAGGTGCCATATGTTTTCTATCAAGAAATGACAGTAGATGGTAATGAAAAATTGACACCTAGTTTTAAAGCATCTAGTTTAGAAGAAATTACCACCGTTTTCGAAAGTCTAGGGAGTTGATCTTTAAAAAGAATAGATAATATTAAATATTTGTATTTTACTAAAGCTACTTTAATCAATAGAATAAGCTTTTAACTATTCGAAAACTTACCTTTGGGGGCTGAATTACAAATATGAAGTTTAATTCTATTAAAATATCCTTTCTTTTATTCATTGTGCTTAGTTTCAGCACTGCTTCATCCGCTCAAAACTTTGCTAAAAAGTACTGGAATAGCTTGGTTAATGACACAACAGATCTTTCTCAACCCCAGTTATTAGTTTACCCTACTTTAGCCTTTGCACCGGAAACTAGTTGGGAAATAGGATTTAGTGCATTATATGTATATTTCGCAAAGCGAGATACAACTAATAGATTAAGTGAGCTTAATGCGTTTACGTTTGTTACATTAGAAAATCAATATGGATTATGGCTTGATCATGCAATATATTGCGATAAAAACAAATGGTTTTTCTTAGGAAAATTACGCTTTCAAAGTTTCCCTCTATTTTATCATGGAATAGGCCCTGACTCTCCTGTCGATTATCTGGCAAGAGTCGAAACAAATCAGATTATAATCAAAGAAAGAGTCTTGAGAAAGTTAAAAAACAGCTTATTTCTTGGCTTAGAACTTGATTACCAAAGATTATCCAATGTTGAATTCGTATTAAGAGACATTCCAGACTTTACATTTGAAAATCCGCTAGGATACGAAGGATCAAATAACTTAGGTCTTGGATTGGGATTAGTAAAAGATAACAGACATAATGTATTAAATGTACGTAAAGGATTCTTTTCAGAATTAGCTTTTTTACATTATAATAATGCTTGGGGAAGTACACATAATTTCACTTCAATACTATCTGATAATAGAATATACAAACCAATAGGAAAAAACAATGTACTAGCTGCCCAGTTTCTCGGACAATTTAATGTAGGTGATGTACCTTTTAATCAACTTGCTTTACTTGGTGGAGAGAGTATAATGAGGGGCTATTATTTAGGTAGATTTAGGGATAACAATCAACTAGCGACTCAAGTAGAATTTCGTTTTTTACCAATCCCTCTAAATTTTACTAATAGATTAGGTTTTGCTGTTTTTGTAGGTGCTGGATCAGTATTTAAAGATATAAATGAACTCGAGGTTTCCAATTTTGCAATATCAGTAGGAGCTGGACTTCGCTTTCTCCTGTTCCCAAAAAAGGATATCTGGACAAGACTAGATTGCGCTGTGACAAGAGAAGATGTAGGTTTTTATTTATTTATAGGAGAAGCTTTTTAATTTGAATCAATGTAATATACAATGTTTAGTGAGGGCATATATTATTCAAGCTTAAAAACATTCTGTACAAAAAAATACGCTGTAAGCTAATTGAGCATTGAATCTCAGGATTTAGTAGCATTAAAATAATAAGGCTACACCATATACTTATCTAACTCTTCTTTCTGTCTTCTTTAACTAAATCGAATATAATTATTCGTTGTCTTTCTCAATTAACTAATCCCACATTCTGTGCAAAAAAATATGCTGTAAGCCAATTGAGCTTTGAATCTCAGGATTTAGTAGCATTAAAATAACATGTCATCCGTAATTAGCAATACATGCTGTGCCGATGTAGAATTCTTAGTTTCACTAATTATCTCTTCTTCCCAGTTCAAGTCCTCTATCGAATTAAGTTGAAAAGTAGGAATTTTTATTCCACTACTGTCCCTATACAAAAACATATCCTTATCCTCTGATTCTTTAATAGATTTGAAAAATTCATTACCATCTATACTTATGTTTCCCCAAGGACCAGTTTCTTCTATAACTTTATTAGAATCTATAGGAATAAAAATTTCAGTTGAATCAATACTATTATAATAATATAACTCTTTGCTCGATTCATTTTCAATAAAATAATCATTTGGACTTTCAAATTCAACAATTACTTCTCTACAGGAAGTAATAAAAATCAATATTGTAATAAATACTAATACTCTATTCATAATATTTTCTTTAATAGTATAGACTCATAATGTTTTAAGAGCGTTAGAAAATTTAAAACAAAAAACAGTAAACTGTCTTTATGAAGTACGAAATTCAATCTTTAATTTTATGACCACCTACAAACGAAATCTTTAAGATCAATATCTATGAAAATTATTTTTTATTCATGAATTCAATAACATTTGATTCTTATTTTTTTGCTTCAGTTTCGTAAATCGAAATTCTAGCCTCCATTTAACTCCACGTATATCGTTTTTAAATACGAACCTTCTGGAAAGGTAACTGGATGATCAATATCGTGAAAGGTTTTGTTTAGGATTTTATATGAACTAATACCCATATGTTTATTCCGAATAGCCTGCAAAACTGAAGTCTCTATTATTTCAAAAAACTCATCTGATGAAATTCTAGATGTACAACTTGCCATTACAAGAATTGCTTGTTTGCTAGCTAGCCTTAAGGCAAGGTTTATTAATCTTTTGTAGCTGTTCTTTGCGCTAGGAATTTCATCGGCTCTTTTGGCAAATGAAGGAGGATCAACAACAATTAGATTAAATTTTTTTTTATCTTTTATTAATCGATTCATTATTTCAAATGCATCACCTGCCAAACAATTATGGTTTTTGAAATTCCCGTTTAATGAAGCATTCTCTTTCGCTATTTGAAGAGCTTGTTTAGAAATGTCTACACTAATTACTGATTGTGCCTCGCCAGCCAAAGCATGCACCGAAAACCCTCCTGCATATGAAAAGACATCAAGAACATTTTTATTTTGGGCGTAAGACCCTACAATCCTTCTATTGTCTCTGTGGTCTAAAAAATATCCTGTTTTATGACCTTTAATAAGGTGTGCAGAAAACAAAACCCCGTATTCTCTAAAAACAACCACTTCATTTTCAAGTTTTCCTTTTATAACAATTCCGTCTCTCAACTCTTTATGAAGTAAAGGACTCTTGAATACATTTCTAGATAATCTCAATACGATTGTAGAAATAGGAGTCTTAGCTAGTTTTAATAGTTTTTGATTAATTGATAAAATGGCTTCCGCCAAAAGGGAAAGATAAGGCTGCCAGCATACCGAATAAAACTTAATTACTGCAGCATGCTCATAAACATCTACTATACATCCAGGCATTTTATCGTTTTCTCCAAAGATCAATCGATAACTAGTTGTATCGGTTTTTAGAAGTGGAATCCTTTGGGCGAAAGCCTCATGAATACGTTGATTAAAAAAGTCTTGATCCAGCCGAGCTCCTTTACCAAAAGTCAACATCCTGATTCGAATCATAGACTCTTTATCCAATAAGCCAAGTCCAATTAACTTATTCGACTTTTTACCGTAAATTACTGCAATGTCCCCACTGTTAAAGTCTTCATTCAATTTCGCAACAGAATTCTCGAAAACCCAAGGATGTTTTTGTCGTACCGACTTTTCTCCAGCAGCCGTCAATTTAGTTGCTTGTACCGTAGGAGGAGAGATATTGAAATTACTAGAATTCATAGGCGTAAAGCTATATAGATTATAATATCTTTGCGCAATAATCTCTGTAGAACCTGACATATAGAATTAAAATACCGCATTTTGAAGGCCCATTTGACCTTTTACTCTTTTTTATCGAACGTGATGAGTTAGATATTAATGATATTCCTATAGCGAAAATCACCTCTGACTTTCTAGAATACATAAGAGAGCTAGAAAAGCTAAATATAGATGTAGCCAGTGAGTTTATAGTGTTTGCCGCAACATTAATGCGTATTAAAGCTAAACTTTTACTTCCTAGAAAGGAGAAAAATGAAGCAGGAGAAGACATCGATCCTCGAGAAGAATTAATTAAAAGACTTATAGAGTATAAGCGGTTCAAGGAAGTTCTTGACGAATTCCGAGTAATGGAAGAAGAACAATCCAAAAAACAAATACGAGGAAATGTCAATCAAGAAATCCAACAGATTGCGCAGAAAGCCCTAGTTGACGTTGAACTAGAGTCAGTAAGTTTATTCAAATTAATGAACGTTTTCAATCGCTTATTAGCGAAAATGAATGCACCGAAAGATAAAGTGGTGCATAAAATTTTCGATTATAAATATACGATAGAAGAACAGAGTGATTACATTAGGTCACGAATTACAAGAGGTCAAAAGTTAGACTTTGGGACATTGTTTTCGAGTCTTAAAAATAGAGTTCATGCGATTGTTACCTTTTTAGCCTTATTAGAATTGCTTAGTCAGCAACAACTTAATATTACACAAGGTGAAGGGTCCAATAATTTTTGGATCCAAGAAAAACAACATGAAGAGGAAGAATAATGTAAAAACTCTCTATATACTATGCGCTTTTAGCTAAAAAATTGTTAACCGCAATTTCAGCTCTTTTTACGATATCGTAGTTGATAGTATAATGAACAAATTTACCTTCTCTATACGCATCAATAACACCAGCTAATCTCATGATTTTGAGATGTTGTGAAGTAATCGATTGTTCGATTTTTAAAGAATTGTAAATCTTATTTACATTAATGGTTCCGTTCCTGTCAATAAATTCCAGGATACGAAGCCTTAGAGGATGTGCAAGTGCACGCATCAGCTCACAAGAAGTTTCTAACTTCTCGGCGTTAAATACAACCTTAGTCTTATTCATTTTTAGAAATGATTTGTAGTTCTTTCTTATTTTGCTTGTTAAAGAGTGAAAAACACATTTAACAAGCGATTATTTTGTAGTCAAAACAAATATGAAATATTTTATTTGTTCTGACAAAATTAAATATTAAAAAAATTAATATTTAAAATACATTGAACTACAATGAAATTCATATAACACTTTTTTGATTATATAAAAATCAATTCTTTCACTAAATAGCTTACATTCTCACTTTTAAGCTATTTTTAACTTCAATAATTAAGTCTGCAGGATTAAAAAGGAAACAATTTTTGGGATGGAATCCTATTTACTGAATAGCTGATTAAGTTAATCAGCTATTTTATACAAATTCATTCAGGTTGGAAGTAGAAATCCGTTTTTGGGATGGAATCCTATTTTCAAAAATTAATCTTGTATATTTTATCCAGCTAACTCTTCTACTAAAGTAGAAATTTGATTAAGTCTATTCTTGTCTAATGAATAATAGATAAACTTACCTTGTCTCTCTGTTAAAACAACTCCAGCTCTTCTTAAAATAGCTAAATGTTGAGAAGCAACAGATTGTTCAAGTCTTAACTTGATATAAATATCAGTTACAGTCATTGTATCGTTATCTTCAAGTAAGTCAATGATACGTTGTCTAAGCTTATGATTTACTGCTCTTAAAACTAAAACAGCTTTACGTAAATCAGCGTAATCCAATTGAATTTCCGATTCGCCTTTTTTAAGTGTAACAGTTTCATTCTTCTTATCTCTCATAATATATGATTAAGATTTAATTTTTGAAAT
>CAYOIL010000048.1:0-19194 GCA_964403985.1 uncultured Saprospiraceae bacterium | reverse complement strand
TGATTTGGAGTCTAGATCCTGAACACGGAATTCGACGCTGAAGGAAAACGGCGCAGCAACGGAAACGTTCGACTCTCCGGACACGGCAAAAGAGGCCACTGCTCCGAGTCGCATCTTCGAGTCTTGCGCTGCGCAAAGGTAGTCCCCCGCCGGTAGGAGGGCGCTAGCTGCTCCACGAGGATCAACCACCAGCGTTGGTACCGCGCGACCCTCGGATGCCAAGACTAGTTGCATGGCGCCCGGATCCTTGGGATCAAGCCCCTGCACTGTGAACCTTACCTCGAAGAGTTCCGCGCCCTTCTCGGCGACAAGCGAGCTCTTAGACACTCCTCCGGTGCTCGACGCCACGATCGCCTCTCGATCGGTCTCGCCGCCCGTCGCAGTTCTCGTAGGTTCCGTGACAGCCGTCTCCGGATCATCGACAACGCTCTCCTCCGGCGGCGGCGCATCGTCTTCGAGAGACTTGCTATCAGCCAATGCGTACGGCGTTCGTTGCTCTCCGCCTGCCGCAGAGGCGTGAGTCTCCCTGTCGGCTGCAATGAAATATCCAGCGACGGCGATAGCCATGATGCTCGCGAGGAGAAGTGCTTGGCGCACCATAGAGATCATCCCCCTCCGCTGCCGCTTCCGCCGGACCCAGACCCGCCGGAACCAACGCCGCCGAGGCCGTTCTGCCCCTGATTTCGCCTTCTCGATATCTTGGTGCCCTGTCCGGTAATGCTGCCTCCGGGTGACTCCGCTGCTGCGCTTACCGCTCGAGATGGTGATGGGGCCTGGTCGCTAGCCGATGCGCTAGCAGCGAGGAGCAGCGATAAGGCCGCGCAGGTGAGGGCTTCGGTGTAGTTCATCACGATCGAATCAAGGCTTCCGCCACTGCTGAGCCGGGCCGAGCATTAAGGACCTCGGTAGCTGCATCGAGCATAGAGCGAAGCTCGTCCGCAGGCACTCGCCTCTTGAGCATAGTCAGCAAGCAATGCCCAGCCGACCATTGCTGATGCACATCAAAGTCATCCAGTTGGTCAATCGCTTTCCAAGCGAGCCTCTTCTCGCCCAACTGCGATGCAACGAAGAACGAGGACCAGAGGGTTGAGCGGGAGAGTGGCCCGAGGTCGGTTCTTGATGCCGCCGAGAAGCTCTCGTACGCCCCATGGAGGTCGCCATTGGCCCGTTGGATGACGCCGCGCCAGGCTAAGGCCGCAGATGCAAGCCCAGCGGACCCGAAGTCTCGAAGGCTCTCTTCACTCAGGCCCCATGCGGCTTCCCAGTCGTTCTCCACGACGCATGTGGTGAGTCGCAACAACGAGGCTCTGAGTGAATGTTCGACTTTCGCGAAGGCGTCGGCAAGTAGACGTGCCTCCCCGGGCCGGAGTCGCTCGCCTCCGCCGCCCACCGGCGGCGGCGTCTCGTCGCTCCAATAGACTCGTTGCAGTTTTCCTACGTCCGGTCGGTAGTGGCCTGCTCGTGGGTGGGCATCCACATGGTTGTGGAGACGCTGGTTGACCCAGTCTGCGACCTCCTTCCGACGCACCACAGCCGAGTGCGTCTCTGACTCCGCGACGCGCCGAAGTGAGTCGACGACGTTCCGGCTTGATGCTAAGGCATCGATGGTCATCCGTGAGCTCCCTCGCAGGTGTGGCGGATGAGCGCTCGGAACGAGTCTGTCGGGTCGTCAATGTCCAGGTCCGATTCCTCTGGCATCGCCCTTATCTCCCGAAGGAGGTACGAGAATGAGTCCGAGCTGAGCAGCTTCACAAAGATCGCAAAGCGAGTGCTTCGGGCTTGGCTGTGGAAAGTCCTTAGTAGCGAAGGGACCACTGCGTCGTGAACGCCAAACACTCGGCCGCAGACGGCGATGAACTCCAATGACGGTTCATCGAGCCAACTCTCCGGTTGAATGGAGAAGTCCGACGTAGCCACGCTGATCGCCGCCTCCCATGCAGCAGCCACTTCGTCGTCACTTGAACCGTCGGTCAGCCGTTTCTCGAGGCCGGTCACCCCTCTCTCGACGACGGACCTGATCGGAACGAGCGCTCCCCGCTGAAATGAATGACACTCCACTGAGCGTTCGAGAACTTCGATGTCTCGGACAGGGGTCAACTGAGAGCTTGCCCGGAGCCCGTGGCGTACTGCGGCTCGCGCAGCGGAGACTACAGCGGCGTCGATGAAATCTGGCATGGCCTGACCATACGACAATCTCACGATCTTGCTGTCGGAAGCGCGATCCGGAGCGCGCACGGCCCCTGACGATGGCACCTCACGCGCAGCAGATGGCGCAGGCAGTCCTAGGTGGCACGCACCAAGCATTCCCACTATCGAGAAATTCAGTGCTTTGCTGAACGAACCCGTGGGAACGGAAGCCCGACCCCCATCTATGGCATGTACTTTCCGGCTGCCTCCCCACCAATCTCCTCTGACCCGAATGCCAACCACTCTCGCCCTAGCTCAGCCGCTGTCCGCCTCTGAACTCCACGCCTCGTGGGAGCCCACCAAAGCCCGTCTTGTGGCGGAGGACCGCGAGGAGGATCTGCGCATACGAATCCACAGGGCCTGTAAGGCGCTCAAGCAAGCCGAGCGCATCGAGCGGGGCTCTGAAGCCAAGAGCGCCGTTGACGCCGCGCTCGTCTTCCGCTGGGTGGCCCTCAACTCCCTCTACGGCCGCTGGGACGAGTCCACGGGTACGCCCATGAAGGATCGGATCGCCCTCGACAAGTTCACCACCCAGGCGTGTCGAGTCGACAAGGAGGGCCGCATTGCCGCGTCCCTCGAGTCCCTGACCGGTGAAGCCAAGGAGCTCCTCGAGAGCCCCTTTCTGATCTCCCGCTTCTGGCGAGACGGGGAGTGGGACAACGTCCGCCCCAACCGCGGACTCGCCGCGAAATTCCGCAACGAGGTCATGGAAGACCGTGCCTCGGCCGCCGTTCACCGGCTGCTGATCGCGGTGTACTTCCTTCGATGCCAGATCGTGCACGGCGGCGCGACGCTTGGCAGCGGGATGAACCGAGTGACGGTGGAGCCCGCCGCGAAGGTGATCAAGCTGCTGTCCAGCCAGCTGGTGGCGGTTGTCGCCGCGCACGGGCTAGAGATGGAATGGGGCGAGCTGTGCTATCCCCCGGTGCGGGAGGAGTGAGTCCCGTGTAAGCCACCTCGCTGGAAGGGCTAGCGTTCTGATTCCGCTTCCTCAGCGCGCTCAGTCTGCTCTGGTGCCATCCGGTCGATGATGGGAGAAAGCTCGTCCAGCGCCCTTTGGATCTCAGATGCAGCACCGCCCAGTGCACTCCAATTCTCAAGCTGCATTCTTGAGTCTTCGGCCTGCTTTTCACTGCGGGAGCGATCAGTCTCGAGTTCAGCGCGCAACCGTGTGACCTCGACCTGCTGGCTCAATCGACCCCGGTTGAAGCCAGCCATGTAGGAGGCGGCTCCGACTGTGATAGAGCAGAGAAGGAGGGCCCAAGGGAAGCGCCGATGACGTCTGGTCCCAGTACTTGCTTCCGTTGCCAGAGACTCGACGCTGGAAGGGGTGCCGGCGCGCCACGTCGAGTCGGATCGATCCTTGTGGCTTCCTGCGATCCGCATGCCTGGTGATGGCCGCAGCAGTACTAGTGTGTCACGGCCTTCAGCGGCAGCAACTTCATGAGCGAGGCCGTCGCCGTCCAGGCCGACCTCTGGCGCAAGTCGGCTGATGACCACGGAATCTAGGGTCGTCGACAGCTGCTTCGCATGAACGGTGACGGTTCTACGGCCCACGTTGTCCTTGGTCTCACTGGGGCTGGCTGCCAAGACCCAGACCCCCTTGTGGTTCGATGTCGAAACCGCAATTAGTGGAGGGCTTTGCTCACTGGCTTCTACGCCAGGGACGCGCTCAAATAGCCTGCAGTGAGCGACCACGCTCTTCAGGGCTGCGCCTTGCGGGTCGCCATTGATCACATGGGCGCGGTAGCCATCGCTTGAGCTGAAGGTGAATTCGGCGAGGTCGCCAGCATCTGGGTTGGCTCCGGTCATTCCTTCTTCCAACCGCCTTCGCCGGGCCGAACGAAGTCCTGGAATGCCCTCACGTCATCGACAGTCAGCTCTCGTATCATGCTGGAATCTCGATCAAGGATGATCTTCTTGAAGGCGACGAATGGCTCTTCCTCGTCCCACGCAGGGTCGTGGATGTCCTCCTCCAGCGCCGAAGCTTGCCAGCTAGTTTTGTTTCGGCGCTTCAACCGAGCAATGCCGCTCAATGGCGTCCAGGCAACTGTGGCGATCTCGTCGTTGCCCCCAAAGACCGGTATGTCATCGTCCCAAAGGGTAAACTTGATGACTGGCCACGTTTGATCGTCCTTCCGCGCAAGGTAGAACTTCTCCGTCACCTGTCGGACCTGGGCCTTTCCGTTCTCGTCGACCTCCTTGTCTTTCTCGCCGTCCAGATAAGTCGTGAGGAAGAGCTCGGGGTCCTTTCCGGCTCCTTTAGCGAGTCCGAAGCTGGTCATCTCAAGCTTGATTCGATCGGCGCGCAGCAACGCGCGGCTAACGTCGATTGCACACTGAATCTCACTCGCCGATTCGTCATCTGGGTAGGCCTTCAGATAGTTCGTCAGAGAGGTCGCCTTCTTGCTGAGCCCAACATCATCGTCTGCCCTGTTCCGCCTGATCGCCGAAATTCGCTGCTCCTTCTTCCTCTCTCCCGCACTCTGCAGAAGACTCATGACCTCTTCGGCATGCTGCCCTGTCGGAAACCGATCGAGATAGTCAACCGCAGCGGCTTCTGTCCGAGCGTAGTTTCCGATCTGTAGCGCAGCCCTAACGGTGGCGAACGCACTCTCCTCGAGGTCGCGTGTGATTTCTTGGCGTAGGTCCGCGACCTGGCGACCGAACCTATGGTGTGGCGTTTGTTCGATCGTCTCCAGCTCCCGTTCAAGCCTAACGAGAGCATCTCTCGTGTTTGAAGGCCGCTGCAGGATCTCTTCGATCTCCTGAAGCCTGTCGCCGATTCGTCGATCAAGCGCATTGGTAGATCTCTCACTGAGGCTTGCATCTGGACTGAGTGCCGACGTTACCTCCGCTAGGCTGTGAGTGTTGATCTTCGCAACCCGACTACTCTCACGGGCAGATCTCCATTGGTGCAGCCCTGCAGCGGCTACTACGACGGTCATGGCTCCCGCTAGTAGCAGCGCATTGTTCCGCCGCCTCTTGGGTTCATCGACTGCGTGGAAAATCTTGCTTAGAAGACTCTGATAGCCGACTGGCTGGAAGCCATTCGAGCCTTCACTGGTCCCATGCCTGAAACCGTGCGAGCTAACCGCGACAAAATCGAGGACGCGATCCTCACCCAGCTCATCTCGCCAATTCTCAAGCACGGTCCCCAATCTGTCACTGCCCCACTGGCCAGCATTTTGGAGCTGGTCCTGCTGATCGCTCGCTTGATCTAGATCACTGGCTGGTCCGTTTGAGGTGTTGAGTGCGTCGGCCTTCGTCACAACAGGGATGATCGTGAAGTCAGATCCGCCATGTTCGCGGTTGCGCAGCATCTGTAGGGAAGATTGCACTGCGTCCAGCTCGTGAGCGGTCGATGCTGATTCACCGCGAATCGCCTCTGCGTCGGGATCTATGAGGACAAGTGCCACCTGGCAGCGGTCAAGCGCAGATTTCAGCTTCTCCTTCCCGCCGAAGTCTGCTTGAACCATGCAATCTTCAAGGTCCTCGCCTGGGTAGTCCACCCAACTCAGCCTCTTCCATTGCGCATCCTGGGATGGCGATCCGGCTGATGCTGAGAGCCCGATTCGGAAGCTGTATTCTAGGTACCCACCGGTCGCGTCCGGGACCTCACGCACTCGAGCCTGCTTCCGGAACTCGACGAGTCTATGATAGGACTGTTCGCCATCGCTTGGGTCAGACTCAAGCCTCACCCGCTCGCCGTCGCGGTCAGGTGCAGACAGGACGGCGAGTGCTTGCAGGAGCGAGGTCTTCCCAGATCCTCGAGAGCCTAGGACCAGGATCGTTGCGTCGCTGCTTGATAGGTGCTTCATTCGCTTGGGGCTTGTTACTGCTGCTTACGGCTGGCTAGTTTCCGGCCGGCAACTCTTGGGATGGGCGCCGCCTTGATCGCCGGCTCGACCAGAGCACCAGGAGCTGCGGGAGGACGCCTACGTAGAAAACCGCGAGTAGGGCAAAGAAGAAGGAGCCGTATCGAAGGGGCGAGTGGACGCCGACCGCCGCATCAACGACACCACTCACAGCACCGGCGACTGCCGACGTCAGGAACTGAACTGTCCCCGAAGTGACGTCCCTCAGTAGGGAGCTGAATCCGTCATTGATCGCTTCGGCGTTTGGAAGCGTTCGCGTGACGATAGTTGTCGTAAGCCCAATCGCCAACCCGGCTCGTGCAATGGCACGCCTGTGAGTCAGGCTGAATCGACCCGCCTTGCGCGACAGGCTAAAGCAGGATTTTCCAACGCTCATTGCACCTTTCGAGACCCAAAGTCCTTTCGACGCGATCCAGGTAGCCGCGAGCACGGATTTAGCGCTGCCTTGAAGAAGCGACGCCGACATCCGTGCAAGTCGGCTATTCGCGACTTCGGACCGGCCAACGCCTTCGGCAACTCTTCGTAGTTTCTTCATCCATGCCTCGGTTGCCTTCGTGCGCGAAGCGCCCTTGGTGCCTGCCTTTGCAGCGCCCTTGACTGCGGATCGCCCACCACTGCGCAGCGCCGACTTTGCGCCGACGTTACCGGTCCGGGCAGCAACCGTCGCCGCGCTCGAGCCGCCAAACGTCACTACTGCGGCACCAATCTGCGCCACATCAAGTGCAGCCCAACCAAGTTCTGACCACTCGCAGGGATAGTCCTTCGCATAATTTCGCCCAACCTGAATCAACGCCCCACCAGGCAGGCTCGCAATCCACTCCTGCTCATCGACTCTGATGGTCCCGTCTTCGTTGAAGTAGCGGTCGATGTAGCCCTTGTCTTCGTCAAGCTTGTTGAAGCCATCCTCATCGAAGAGGACGAGGAACGGTACAACGCGGGGCCCGCCGTCGGGGTCTACTAGCGCCTCCCTGATCTTCTGTGTGTAGGCAGGCTCGTCGTAGCGGGAGAAGATGAAGATCGCGAGGTCTCCGTACAGCTTGACGGCGGTAGCTGCAGCTCGAAGCGCCGGGAGGTCATCTCCGAACCTGTCGTAAAGAAGCGCAACAACATCATCAGCCGCAAAGGCCTCAAGTACGTCGGTGGCGACGCCTTTGGCATCCTGATAGAACCTCAGTGCCAATGGTGTCTCCTGCGCCGCCAACCACACAGTCGATTCGTGAGCGGAGATGTGCGCGAGTCGCCGTGCAGTGTCACCGATCTCGTCTGGGCTCTGCCTGTCGTACTCAATGTAGCCTGCATTGAGATGAAGAACGTTCGCGGCCTCTGTGGGGTTTACGTCGAAGCCCTGATGGAGAACCTCCAGAAGCGTCCCGTGAGACAAGATCGCGCCGATGCCAAAGACCCCGAGCTCTTCTTTCTCAAGGAGCTCCTCGACGAGAGGCTCGTGCTGTATGAGCTGATCCATCGCCTCTGAAAGCGACCAGCCAGCCTCACCTGCCTGCCAATCGAGAGAGGCAATGGGTTCGGCTAGAGAGTCGCGATGCCCCTTGTAGAACTCTACTTGTTCGCGACTGCACCCAGCGCGGAGCAGGGTGAACGCAATGGAGTCGTCACGAATCAGTTCCCAGTCGATACTGTTCCCACTGAAGCCCTCCAGTTCGGACAGGTACTCGAGGGCAGCGTCGGGTCCAAGTCCTGCCTCCATCATTTGGTATGTGACGCCGTGCGCATCCAGGAAGGAGCTAACGGCTTCTTCGCTGCGAGTGGCGTCGCCCAGCGCCAACGCTGCCAGGCGAGCCCTAGCCGGTAGCTGCTCTTGGATGGGCCCTCGCCGGCGCTCATAGCAGCAACCTCAAGTGCGCGAATCTCCCGGGTATCCTCCAGCTCGGCAACCCAGTGCGCAACCTCGGGGTCGAACTGCCCCAGCTCAGCGAGAGCTTCCTCCGCCTCGGCTCTGGAGTCAGCGACCTTGGGATCCGCAAGAATCCGATCATGCTGCGTTACAAGCGCGAGGAGAACGAAGGTGGCAGCAATGGCGCGCCACTTCGGCGTGGTCCAGACCCTCTGCACGGACTTGGCGACATCGATCTTGGTCATTCTTGGACAGCGCTAGAATTTCACCAGGACGGTGAGTGAGTAGTCCTGCTGGTGGGACAGTGCGCGGCGGTGGTCTGCTGAGAGGCTTGCAACGGGAAGCTTGAGCCGAGCGGCCACCTTGAGGTTGCTCTTTGCCTCGCTGGAGAGTGACAGGTTTAGTTTCCGGCTCTTGAGTCCGTTGGCAGCACCCCCACTTCGCATTTCGATCAGCGCTCGCATGCTCGCGTCGCCCCAAAGCCCGCATCGCCGCAAGTGGGTCACCGCTCCGTCGATGTCGGCGTCTCCACCCTCGAACTCATCCGTGAGGGACATCCGAGCTTTGAGCTTCCTCAGCTCTTCGCTGTCCGTGCCTAGGCTAGCAGATGCGACTCCCTTCTTGGCTCCAACCATGGTTGAGGACTTGTCACTCGAGGCCTCTTCATCAACCTGGACCACGGAGACACTCTTAGCGCCAAGGTGCATGCAGAGCTTCGAGAAGTGCATGTGCTTTGCGAGCGCAAAGTCAGCCTCCGCAGAGCTTGCTTCTGCGTACGAGTCCGGATCAAAGGGACTCTGAACGAGCACGCTTCCTGGTCGGAGCAAGGCCGAATCCGCAAGCCCTTGGAGAGCGCTATGGACTCCCTGTTTTGGCGGGACAGGGAACTGAAGGAAGTGCGTCTCCTCATCAAGCCGTGCAGCGGCGTACTCGGAATCGTAAGCACATCTTTCGATTGCGTGCTGGTCTAGCACGACGATAGCTCTCCGACGTGCAGGGTCGTCTGGGAAGTCAATCTTCATGGTCACTAGATCTCGACTCAGTGTTTGCGTCGCGCTTTTCGTGAATCTCAAGCAAGGGGAGTATCTTCTTCCTGAGGAAGGACTCTACAGAAACTTGTAGGCCGCGAGGCCCGCTGCCATCGAGAGAACTCCCATCAGCAAGCAGGTCAGCTTCGGTTGGAGCGTTGGCTGGTTTTTTTTTAGGGCTCCAAGCGCCTCTGTCATGTTGGACTGCGTCGCCTCGGAGAGGGTTCGGTGTGCCTCCAATGCGAACCTCTTAGCTTCGTTGATGACGAAGGCATTCAACTCGGCGCTAGCTCGGTCTCCAAAAGTGCCATGACACACAATCGGGGAAACGCGGCCGCTGTCGTCGCGCTCCTCACACGGGAACTCGAGAACGAACTCAGTTCGGTGGACGACAAGTATGACCCCTGACTCGTCGTAAGCGCGACTACCATTGCTCTTGACGCGGGAGACTGACTGCGCGATTCCCTGTCGGCCTTGACTGTCATCGTCGAGCATGTGCTCATCCTGCATGAAGTGGTCAGGTGACGTGTTGTCGAGAGCTTGAGCCCAGAATGACAGAGACTGCATCACGAGGCTGCCAACTTGAAGAGCTCGTATACAAGTAGCTCGGTGCTGGCCTGTGTCTCCATGCTGCCAAAGACTACGCCGACCTTCGATTCGCCGCCTAGCCTTCCAACGCTACGCTTGATAACGTCGACGTCTCGTACCTGGTCATAATAGTCACCACGAGTCTCTGCGGTAATCTCCTTCCAAGCCGGATCCTTGTCGCAGTGCGTTCCAACGATGATCAGTCTTGGAGCCTTCTTGCCGTCGGTGGTGCGCCAACTTGCAATGTGCTTGCAGTCGCCCTCAATTCTCTCAATGGTTGCCTTATCGCCGGCGAGCAGTCGGTCAGCTCGTATCAGATAGAAGACGATGTCCGCAGCGTCATGGAGGCTCTTCCACTCCCCGTATGCGACTTTGGCCCCGGAGATGTCAACGGTCTCCTTCAGAGTGAGCTTGAGTTCCTCTAATTTGAAGCGCCGTGGAGGTACCTTCTCTGAACCAACGGTCTGCTTTGTATCGGTCGGGATCGAGCCCG
The DNA here is from genome assembly GCA_964403985.1 of uncultured Saprospiraceae bacterium. GTDB lineage: Bacteria > Bacteroidota > Bacteroidia > Chitinophagales > Saprospiraceae > JAHDFB01. The sequence goes on along the minus strand of CAYOIL010000048.1, from coordinate 9,168 downwards.
TGGCAAGAAAGTCAAGCAGGTGTGTCTTCCCAACGCCTCGTTCCCCAAGGACGGCAATCTTTTTGCCTCGGAAGTATGTGACGATCTCGTCCCAGTTGTTCACAAGGACGCCGATGCCGCCGAGGCCGCCTAAGAGCAGTATGAGTGGAAACATGAGCTGAGACTATTGAGTGTGGAATATAGCGACAGGAACGGAGAGGCATGCATTGACCCCAGGTGCATCATCGTACCTAGCCTTCATCTCGCTCGCCATCAGAGATGAGGGAAGACACTCGTTGAACTTGAGACGCTCAGCGAGCTCTGGGCTGGGCTGAAAGCCAGGCCGTGAGCCCGCTTGCATATCGTGGATCCACTTCGCGAGTTCGGACGTGTCCACCGGTTCGCCGAACTCGATGGAGTAGTTGTTGGGGCTCATCTTCGACTGAAACTTCGCCTCAAGCCAGCTGGCGATCTGCGTATTCGCGAGGAGGCCGGCGAACGTCCACCACGTCTGTTTCTGCGTGGGCGTCACCTGGAGGGTCGTGTGGTCGCGCTTCAAAAAGTGAAGTTTCTCTCTCGCGGCTGCAATCTCGCTCGCTGCACGCGGAGTCCATTCCTCTTCGACCTCGTTCCCAATCAGCACGTCTCGGTACTCACGGCACTGCTCGATGCCAAGGGGCGCCGCGTCTCCGAGCCAGAGGACCTTCCCCTTTCCCTTTGACGGTGTGACCGCCACTCGCTTTCGATCCCAGTCAACATCGAGAACTGTCCATGATCGTCCACCAAGCGAGATAGGGTGGCTTTCCTTCCGAGTCGTGATCGTAAGCGGATGAACCTGACCAATCTCCATCCGTCCATGCATGACCATCAGGAGCGGCTCAGAAGCGAAGACCGCAAGGAGGTCCATGAAGTGACGCTTCCCGAACCTTCTCTCGCCTGATTGGCCAAACCACAGAAGCCCCTCGTCCTCGGTGAAGATGTCCGTGTGGAGCATACGGCCGATGATCGCCGCCCCATCGGGTTCAGACAGCCCTGACGCCTCGCGGAAGAGTCTGGTTGGCTCCTTCCAGGATTCCCGCGTCACACCACGCTGCTGCAGCGCACTGCCCATGATCTGCTGTGCGAGAATGTGAAATGGGAGCGGAGGAGGCACGACCGGCTCAATGAACCGCTTCTTCCACAGACGGATCAAGGCCGCGGATCGAACGAGTGCGTCGGCCTTTGTCGCTAGGAACAGGCAGTTCCGCGTCGTTCCCTTGCGCCGACCTGTCCTTCCCAGTCGCTGAAGGAAGCCAGAGATCTTCGGGGGAGAGTCGATTTGAATGACGTGGTCGAGGTCCCCCACGTCGATGCCAAGCTCAAGCGTGCTGGTCGCGACGATGACGCAGTCTCGCCCTTCACTGAACGCGCTTTCCGCATCTCGTCTCTCTTGAAGGCCGAGGGACGAGTGGGAAACGAAGGTCTTCACGCCTAGCTCGCGAAGGCTACTGGCGAGCCCCTCGACTCGAGCGCGACTGTCGCAGAAGACGAGCCGCTTGAGACCAGCGTGCAATTTGGAGATGACCTTGGCTGCGTTGTCGATGGTGGCGACATAGTCGAGCACCACCTCAGTCTCCTCCGTAGCCACTTCGGCCGGCGGGTTCATCACGCGTCCCTCACGCTCCGCTGGCGCAATCCAGCGCAGGAGGTCATCCGGGTTGCCGACTGTCGCCGAAAGCCCAACGCGCTGGATCGGCCCCCCTGTGATCTCTTCGAGGCGCGATAGGACCGCCAGAAGGTGCCAGCCTCGGTCATCGCCTGCGAACGCGTGAACCTCATCTACGATCGTCGCCCTTACATCACGGAAGAACTCCCGCGGCAGGCTCTTGGTGGAGGTCAGGATCGCCTCGATGGACTCCGGTGTGGTCAGAAGGATATCGGGCGGGTCCTTGCGGATTCGCTTTCGAATGCTCTCGCCCACATCCCCGTGCCAGATCGCTACCCGGCGCCCCAGCAGCTCCCCGAGGTATTCCAGTCTCGGCAAGAGGTTGTTCAGGAGCGCCTTAATCGGGCAAACGTAGATCACCGATAAACCGCGCCATTCCTCGGTGAGCATCCGGGACAAGATGGGAAACGCAGCCGCCTCCGTCTTACCGCCTGCGGTTGGGGCCAGCAGAATCGCGTTCTCACCAGCGAGGAGAGGATCGATTGCTTCCTCCTGTAGTGGCCTGAGGCGTGGCCAACCCAGCGAGTTGACAACGTGGTGTTGGATAGCCGGATGAAGGCGGTCGAATCCCATCGGATCAGTCGTCATCCCCATCAAGGTCAAGCGCAACCGACTCTACTGCTCGGTGCCCATCGGCTGCCGCTTCTTCCCGTCGAAGCTCCTCTGGGTCGATAGTCATTCCCCCATCAACTCTGGGATCAAAGTCCGGGTACAACTCCACCTTGTCGAGGACATTGGACACGAGCTTCCGCAGGAAGATCCTCGGTGCGATACCGATCTTCCCTCCAAGCTCTCCCACCAGCGTTGCCGCAAAGTCCGACACAAACGAGTCATCCACCTTGGCACGCACTCGATCCTCTTCCTGCGAGCCTTCTGCGAACAGATCTCGCACCCGCAAGCCCAGCTCCACCAAGCGCTGATGGTCAAACCCCCTGAGCCGAATCTGCGGCGCACGAGGGTTGTCGAACTTGGGGTTGGCATCGAAGTCCGTGTGAAGGCGCTGCGCAAGCGGCTCGAGCCGCCTGACCCCCTGCGTGCCGTCAAAGAATGCAGGCGTGCCCGTCAGCACCAGGTAGAGGCCAGGGAAGAGACCACCGGATAACTCATCCATGAATTGACGCAGAGCGTTCAGGCTCTTGTCTCGAACATCAGACCGCATCCGCTGGAGAGTCTCGACTTCATCGAGCACCAAGATCAGCCCGGCATGTCCCGAGTCTCGAAGCACTGCTAAGAGCCCCCGGAGAAACGTCAGGGCGCCATCATGGTCAATCTCGCCTTTGACCCCCGCCGACCTCTTGGACGCCGCAGCCACGTTGGGCTGACCCGACAACCAGGCGAGCACGGCCTCTGCTGATCCGTCGTCGCCGTTCTCCGCCAGATCTACGTATCCCCGCAGCGCCTGCCCGAACATCGGCGCTTGATCCGCCACGTTGGACAACCGTCGGGCCATGAGCTCCTTCACCGCGACGGAGAGCGCCTCTTCGTCGTCTTCCTCGACGTTCCCCTCGGCAAGTACATCCTGCTCGAGGGTCATGATCCAAAGGTCCACGATAGACCGAAAGGCCCCGGTAGCCTGGTCGGTCGTGGACAAGCGCTCCATCAGCCGTCGATAGACCGTGTTGAGCTTGTATAGCGGCGTTTCGTTCTCGGAGATCTGAACCTCGGCGGTTACGAAGTTCATGCGCCGCGCCCGCTCCTGAAGCCAGCGTACGAAGAACGTCTTACCGCTTCCGTATTCTCCCCTCACCGCCTTGAAGCCGCCTTGGCCGGCCGCAGCTCGCTTCAGATCGATGTCGAACGGGTCCTCCAGGTTCTGAAGGCCCACGGCCAATAGATCGAGGCTGCGCTGCGGCACCGTGCCCCGCCGTAGTGCGTCCATCAGTTCATCTCGGCGCGCGCGGCTGATCACTGATCCATCTCCTTGAGTCCGAACTGCAGGGTGAGCATCTCACGGTTGATCTGAATAGTCTTCGCGCTCTGGCTGACGTCCACGACGGAGAATCCATCCACGTTGAGCAGTCGGGCCAGGAGGCTGATCGTTCCCTTGAATGCCCTCGGCTGCAACCCAAGCCTTCCACGAAGCGCGTCGAAAGTGGCAGTGCCGCTCAGCGTTTCCAGCTCCGTCAGCAACCTTCGAATTAGGTCATCGTCAGGCCGCATGCGAGCGGCAGCCTTCTTCTGCGATTGGTAGAGGTCCGACCCCAAAAGCTCATCAATCCAAGAACTCGTCGACGGAGCCGCCTCTCTCTTGCCTTCTAGGTTGGTCGCTTCCTCAAACAGAACGCTCTGTCCTTTCGGCGTGCGTTTCGGCTTGCGAGGAGCGCTCTCTGTCTGTGCCCCAGCGGTTCGGGGCGTGGCAGCTGCCTGCGAGTGTGTCCACCACCAGGGTTCCACCACGATCTCGGCATCCCAGTTCTTGAGCTCAGACGCAGCGCCATCCGGGACGAACACTCCAAGCGGTACCACTACTTCTTGTGGGCTCGCACCGCCGTGATAGCCAGCATGGCGAGAGGAGTATCGCAAGCGTTCGCTCCATGGGAGTACGACTGGACCGCTCTTCACTGGGAGCATGACGCGAGAACCTTCCACGAGAATCTCCTTCTCGTCGAGTTCACGACCTGGAGAGCGCCAGCGCTCACCCTTCTCACCTTCATGCTTGGCATCCGACTCTCCCTCCCACAGCTCCACCACGTGGCCGTGATCCGCTGTCAAAACGAGCGCGCGCCCTGTCGTCCCCTCATCTAGTACCAGCGCTCGAAGCTCGGGTAGCGTCTGAAGTGACCAGTTCAGCTGAATCTGATCCCCCTTGGGCAGCAGGTCGTCGATCGCGTTGATCACGACCGTCACCACTCGATGAGAGCTGTCCAGGGCAGCGCGAACCTCTGGGGCCACGCCGCCGCCCGCATGCATCAGGAGGCCCTTGTGGAATACCGACTCCGCACCGTCCTTCACCTCCCGATCCCAGCCGAACTCCGAAGCCAGTGCGCAATGACCGCTCCTCTCAATCGAGCTTGTCCCGCCGGTTGTCAATTCACCGCAGAATAGGCTCGCTCGAGACACCTCGGTGACGGTCGGGAGTGCCGCGATCACCGGCCGCAATGTCCGCTCGGACGTCGGCGCCATTCGTACGCGCCCCGTCCGATGTTCGAGGTCTGCCGCAATCTGCTGGAAGATCGCCTGGCTCATGCCGTCGAGCACCACCACCAGGACCGGCAGCTCTTTCGCCAGTGGTGCGACCACCTCACGGTAGACGGCTTCAATTGGACGCACAGCCCCCGTCCCCTCCAGACCAGCGCAAGAGGCTGCGAGTCGCTCGCCGAAGGATCGGGATACAGCTTCCCTCCGCTCCAGCACCGCTCGCCCTAGCTCGGCAAGCGATGCCTGGAGCGAACCGCTCTTCTGCCCACGTACCAGCTCATACCGGGCGCGGTCGACCCACGCGCCTTCATCGCGGTACCGATCTGCTGCGTCGTGGAGTGAGAACGGCTCGGAGTCCGATGTCTGTAGCCATCTGACCAAGCGAACGGCGTGCTCAACGGTCGCGAGTAGCTCGCCGTAGCGCTCCTTCGCAAAGATCAAACCATGGTGCTGTACCGCCTTGACGCATTCCTCAACGCGAGCACCACTTCCTTCGCCATCCGCATCCTTCAGGAATTCATCCACAGCCTCAGCCAGGCTTGCAACTCGCGAATCTAGGCCCTTGGGATGAACGGTACTCGTTGCAAGCAAACTTGAATCGAGCAAGTCACCAGCTCGCTCCAGTGCGGATGTGAAAGCCGGCTCCAACGCTTGAAAGCGATCCGAACGGATACGTTCTTCGCACCAAGTGACGGCAAGCGATCCCAACTCCTTGGCCCCGCGAGCCAAGTCAAGCTTGGTGTCCAATCGATCAACAGCCTTAATGCGAGTGTGGTCGCTCTCGTCAAGCGCGGCAATGCTCTCGGCGATGAGTCCATAGGCCACAACGTGCTCCCCAAGCTGCTGGTCGAGCAGCGCACCGAACGCTGCCCCCACGGATCCGAGTCGATCCACCATGCGTTCCTTCAGGCCCTCGCGGAAGTCATCTGAGATGACCCCCCACGAGCGCCCAAGCGTTCCGTCTTCACAGGCTGCCAGCAACTCCAAGCTAGTAGGCTCACCTGCCGGCATTCCGGCATGCCGCCAGAGCGCTCCCCATACAGAGTCAAGATCCAAAGTGCCGGCCGGCACCCTTGGGTAACCGCCAGCCGGACTGCGCTGCAAAAGCGTTCGCGCGATCCACGCCTGGGCTCGCACCCTCGGATCGATCACCTGCGCATCGAACGCGCTACGTACAAGCTGCCAGGGCTCGACTCGATGAACTTGATGCTGAGTGAGGCGTGCCACGACCTCTTCGCCGAGTTCATCTTCGAGGATGGACGTGAGCAAGATCCTCCGCGCGTCCTCTCCAGCCCTCGCCATGACTCTTCGAGCCTCAAGCGTAGAGCGAATGGGATGGGCCTCCCACGCCTTGCCGTCCACCATCACCTCGAAGGCGCCGGCTGGCGGCGAGTCGACACGGATCGCTACAAATCGAGAGCCTCCGAGCGCTGGCTGTTCACCCGCCTTGGCGACAGCGGACCGGACTACCGGCTCAAGAATCTGCGCATCCATACCTAGTCCTGCTCCCCGCGGATCGTCCACGTCAGGTCAACCCTCTTTCCAGCGCTAAGGGCACCACGAAGAACGACGATTGCCTTCTCAAGGTCGGCCTGCGATGTAAGCCCCGCACTGCCGGATTCGGCCCTCGAGTTGGTAGAGCTGGCAATCCCTGTTGAGGAGATCTCGCTAGTCGACGACGTCTGTGGCGCAGCAGCAGCAGCACCACCAGCAGGCTTGGATACCATCCCCACGAGTGCCGTTGCATCGCGTTCGGCCTTGCGAAGAACTGGGCCCACCGCGGTAACAAGCTCCGAACGCAGCATGCTCTCACGGACCGTCTGGATCACCGCGGCCGCCTGTGCCCCTGTGTCTGGGTTCCCTGCGAAGCCAGAGATGACTCCTAGTAGCTCCCAGTTCATCTCCTTGAGTGCTTCAGCCACTGGCTCCGCCTGCCTCCAGCTCCGGGCGACCGACTCTGCCGTCACACCCTCAGGGAACGAGAAGTCCGCAAGCTTCTCAGCCACCTGCCGAGGGTCGAGCTCTACCAAGGAGTCAAATAGGTCCAGCGTTGTGCTGGCATCCTTGACCCTCAAGGATTCCGGGCCGCGATACAGCTCTGGGGCCTTCTCAAGCCCTTGCATGAGCCTCTCGGCGGCAGGCAGCGCAGCCTTTGCCTCCTGCTGTACTCGTCGAGCGAGAGACGCGACGTTCGAGCCAGTTCGATACAGGTCAGCCGTCACACCAAAGACGGCCCCAGCGACCGCCTGCGCCCGTGCCCATGCTTCCTCGCTGGGCAGCGGAGTCTCGCGCAGCACGTCCTCGGATCGCAGCTCCCCAAGGCCCACCGCCCCAAGCGCCTCCCCATCCCGAACGATCGCACACTCCGACATGGCGGCATAGACGATCACGAGCAGATCCTTGACCTCGCGCGGCAACCCACGCCGATCAGGCAGATCCATCCAGCCATACAGGTCCCCCGCCGCCACATTGGAGTGCTCGCTCATGCGGATCTGTTGCTGGAACGTCTTCTGCCAAGTATCCGACAAGACGAACGCCGATTCGCTCCGACCGAGATTCAGTGGCTCAGCGAAGTCGCGCATCAACTTCAGGTCTGGTGAATCGAGCGTTGCCCTCCAGTTGGGTGAAGCAGCAGCATCAAGGCATATCTCCAGCGCTCTGGCCTTCTGAGCCTTGGTGAAGGTACGCGTCCATGCGGGCGCAGCGGGAAACTCCATCTTGAGGGCCTGCTCCACGAGCCCCCGAAGGCCTTGCGCGAGATCGCCGGTACCCGGCGACTGCAGCTCAAGGCCCTCGTGGAGGCTGATGAACCTCTGCGGAACACTCACTGCTTCATCGATGCCCTTGGTGAAAGCCGCATCGTTTGACAACCCATAGGCCGCCAGCAGGTAGCCACGCACGGTGTGCCGCAGTGTCTCCAGCTGCCCCTTCAGGAGCGACCGTGCCTGCGCTCGGTCGGTGCTCGACAGATGCTGCGAATGCTGCTCGAACGACTGATCGCTGCGAAGCACCCGGTCAATGACGACTAAGCGCCCAAGATCCTGCTGGGCAATGTAGTTCAGGAACAATGGCGCCCAGACCACCGTCTTGGCCTCCCGCCCAGCCGAACGGAATTCGTCGATTTTGCGCTGGTCCCGAACGGCGCCGTCTGGCTGCTCATCGACGGGGTAGTCCACCACGACCTTCCAGTCCGCCGAATCGTTCTCAAGCGAAGCAAGGGGCAGGTTCGCCACGTTGGCAAGCAGAACACTGGCTCGACGGCGAGTTCCACGCCACTCGAGATCAAAGTAGTACTCCGAGCCCGACTCCTTCAGATCGAGAGAGTCGAGAAGCAGCTCTCGAATAAGCGCGATACGGTTCCCATGATTGTCGAGCGCCTTGGCGTTCGAGATAACGCTCTCCACGTCGACGCCGTGCAGCTCCAGGCTGATCTGCGGATTGGCGGGGTCCCCAGTAACGCGGATCTCGGGAACGCGCGTCGCCCATGCACGGACCTTGCGGAGCACCATGGCGCCTTCCTGCCCCGGGATCCGTGCCTTGATGCTTCCGTGGTTGAGGAACGAGATGCGTTTCGCATCCAGGCTCTCCAAGGCGGATACTCCAGAGACCAGGTTGGCAACCAGCAGCGTCTTCAGGATCCGATCGTCAGCTCGCCATGCCTTCCGCTTGGCGTCGTCCCAGTCCAGCTGCTCGATCTCGGCAACACTGAGTCCGTGCTCTTCCTCAAGAAGAGGGCGAAGCTTGCGCTCATAGAGTCCCCGAGCACGATCAAAGCCTTCCTTGAACGCGCCCGACACAGCATCGTTGCCGCGGCTGATGACGTCGTACAGATCCCCCACCGGGATGATCTCTCCCACGTCGATGGTCTCCCGCCGCTCCACCAGGAGCTGGAGCATGGCGCGAAGCGCCGTGCGCTCTCGCTGAAGCATGGACGATGCCTGCACGAGAGCATCCACCAGCACGGGACTAAACGGGTAGACCTTCCGGAACTGATCAATGGTGTGATGGTCCCCAAGGAGCGCGCGCTGCAGCTCCCCCTGCCCCTGGGTCATGCCTTGGAACTCCAGGTCGATCGCAGAATGCGCCTGATCGTCCCGAGGCTTCAGTAGGCGCTGCGCTGCGATCTCTGGCAAGTCAGTCGTTTCAAGTCGGATCTCTGCAAACCGCCCCTCGTGATGGGAGAGCTTGCTCTCAATGTTGAGCTGATCTGCACCAGGCATTCCCTTGTGGATCAAGCTCTTCAGATCTCGCTGACGAGCGATAAAGCCGATAACCGGGATCGGTCGGTCCATGCGATCTGACTCAACGATGTTCACCAGCTTGTCGGCCTGTTCTTCGATGAAGCC
>CAYOIL010000047.1:11995-19314 GCA_964403985.1 uncultured Saprospiraceae bacterium | reverse complement strand
GTATTATCTGGATTTAACCAGTCGATGGATAGTGTCGTTAAAGTAATTTGATCTTCTTCTACCCCTCCCCAAGAAGAATCATCAATGTTTAAAAAGATTGGTTCAGATGTTTTAGGAGCAGTTTGTCCCATCCAATCCACAGGAGTCGCTACGAAAAACCCAGCTTCTGTTGATGAATTACCCGGTAAATTAAGTCGTTGAATCGAAACAGTTTCTTCCCCTTTGTATAATTGAGCTTTATTTATTGCATAAGTAGTTAATACACCTCCTCCTTGCTCATTTGTTGTTACAGTTATTACATCTTTCCATATTCCATATTTTGGATAATCCGGAAAATTTGGTGTTTGAAAATTATAAACATCATATGAACCTAAAGGATCACTATCTTCAGAGATAGCTACAAGAAGTTGATTTCCAGATGGAAATTCGGTAATTATCCAACGATCTTCTACTTGATCATAAAGAATTATTGGATCTCCAGCAGATGAAAATCCTATTTCTTGCCATAATGTATTGGCTGCAAAACTCATTATCAAAGAACCAGATTTGTCATAAACTGCTATTTCTGTTGCGTTTATACCTAAGACATAATGATCTTTTCCTATATCTCCAGATGGGTCATTTGGAGAACCATTTGTGATTCCATCTACATTAACAAGCAAGTTCGCAGTTGCAGATTTAGCACCGGCGAGTTTTCCTTGTCTTAATTTATCTGATCCTTGATGTTCTAAATCAGGATGGACAACTTTATTCGCTCCTCGACCAACAAAATTTCGAGGAACTTTATTTTCTTTCTTCCATTGTTGTTTCTTTGTTTTTGAGATTGGACCTATAGGCGATAAGTCTTTTACAGGGGATGTTTTACCAAGATGAATGGCTTTAGTTTCCATTGCTTTTCCTGTTACCTTAAAGTCATTTTGGGCTTTAAGCCCAAAAAATATAAAACAAAGACAAAAGGTTAAGCATAATTTAATTTGAATACGCATAGTTTAAATCTTAAAAGTGAATTTTATTATGTTTAATTTCTCTGTTGAATTCTATTTAACTTCCACTTCGAAGTCCAATAATATTCGGAGAGCCTTCAACATAAATAGTATAAAAGGATACAATTAGAAAATGCAATGGTTATCCTATACCACTAAAGTACTGTATGAATTAATTAAAAAGGTAAATTTGCAGACTAAATAACAGTTTAAAGATTTCAAATCCAACGAAAAGTAAAATCGTAGGTTTAAAATAAGTTCTTGTTAATCTAAATACGAAATTGTATAATATGAAGGTAGATATTTTAGCTTTTGGGGCACATCCTGATGATGTGGAGTTAAGTTGTTGTGGAACATTAATGAATGCAGTAGATAGCGGCAAAAAAGTGGGGATAGTTGACCTTACACAAGGAGAATTAGGAACTAGAGGTTCGGCAGAACTTCGATTAAAAGAAGCAAGGGATTCAGCTAAAATCATAGGAGCTACTTTTCGTCATAATTTATCCATACGAGATGGATTTTTTGAAATTACTGAGGAGAATTTGCATTTAATTATTGAACAAATCAGATATAGCAAACCTAATATAGTGCTTGCAAATTCAGAATCAGATAGACATCCTGATCATGGAAGAGCAGCCGAACTAGTCCACAGAGCTTGTTTCTTAGCGGGACTTTCAAAAATCGAGACATTTTGGGAAGGCAAAGCTCAAGAAAAATGGCGACCAACGGCAGTTTATCACTATATACAAGATAGGAATTTAGAGCCAGATGTTGTTGTAGACATTAGTAGTAACTTCGAAAAGAAAATTAAATGCATAAAATGCTTTAGTTCACAGTTTTATGATCCTAAAAGCAATGAGCCAGAGACGCCTTTAACAAATAAAGATTTCTTTGATTTTATTGCAGGTAAGGCAAAAACATATGGACGACATATTCATGCTGAGTATGGTGAGATGTTTACTTCTAAAAGGTATATAGGAGTAAATGACATTACTAAACTACAATAGATTAACGGTCCGCTGTAAAAATACAATTTGATGTTAAAGGCGTTCCGCTTACTTCAGTTTGAAGTTTAAGAAGCCCACTTAAAGTAGTTTCATTTGCTCCAAAAACACCGTTTCCAGAAATATCAACATCTCTTAATTCCTCAAGAATTTCAAGTTTGTAAGTACTTTGAGGAATTAAAAGAGAATCGTTTCTTGCAAATCCGTCAACAATAGGGAATGGAACAGGAGTTTCTTTAATCTCAATTATTACATCATTATTTCCTGTTAAGCCTTCTGAAATAGACATTGAAAAGGCACTAGGATCAGGAATTAATCCACTACAAGTAATTGTACCAGTAAAATCTCCTAAAAAAGCTTCACGTGCGTAAGAACAAGAATTATCTGATTCTGTTGCATTCGGATCATAGTTCTCAGCTTCTTCATCTGTACAGCCTAATACTGGATTTGGCGTTTCTTCGCAACTAGTTAAAAATCCAATAAGTATAAATAATGCTAAAATATTTTTCATTTAATCAATATTTACGGACGTTGGTCCTTTATTTTCTAATCGATCAACTATCTCTTGTGAACCTAGTCTAAATTTAACTGGAATTGTTGTTAAATCTTGAATATCTAGTTCCCATTTGCAAAAAATAGCCATATCATTTCTATTAATGCTCATATCAGTCAATGAGGTAGGCTGAAGTGTAAGATTATACATTTGTATAATATTCTGTTTAGTACTATCACTTAGAAAAGTAGGTGTGTATTGCGCTTTAGCAATAAATCCTCCTAAAAGAAATAAGGCGAAAAGTATATTATTTTTGATATTTTGCTTTTTTACTTCCAGCATACATCTCAAATTTATGAAATTTTGACTCTATTGGGCCATTCATCATATGAATTTTCTTACTAGGTCTTAATCCTACTCTTTTTAAAGCATCAATATTACCTGAAATAATCCATGCTTGTGAACTTACAAACTTTTGTTTTAATGTATCTCCTATCTTTTTATACTCTTCAATAATATCATCCGCTTGGATTCTTACATCATAAGGAGGGTTGAGGATAAGATGGGCATTAGATGTTACTTCGTATTCATGAAAGTTCTTGACTTGTAAATCCACATATTGAATAAGACCAGCTTCTGATAAATTGTAGTGAGCAGAATCTATTGCTCTAGGGTTTGTGTCACTACCATAGACTTTGAAGTTTTCTTCGTTAAGTTGATTCTCCATTGATTGAGCAACAACTTCTTCCCAAGCTTCTTGATTGAAATCCTTCCATTGTTTAAACGAAAAGTTTCTATGTATTTGTTGAGGTGGTATTCTGAGTTTTTGTAATATGGCTTCCGCCAAAAAAGTTCCAGAACCGCACATAGGGTCTATAAATTTGTCCGTATAATTCCATCTTGATAACTTAATTAAACCAGCTGCAGTAACTTCATTTATAGGAGCAACTGTGGAGCTTATTCTGTAGCCTCTTTTATGCAACGAATCTCCAGAGCTATCTAGTGAGATAGTCAGAGAGCTTTTGAAAATATGAATGTTTACAGATAAATCAGGATTATCTAGTTCAACATCAGGTCTACTGCCAAAACGCTCATTAAATTGATCGACAATCGCATCTTTGGTTTTTAATTCTACGTAATGAGAATTAGTAAAATTCGCAGAGTTTACAGCCGAGCGGACAGCGATTGTCTGTTCTGGAGAAATAAAAGCAGTCCAGTCTATTCTTTTTACTGAATTGTATAATTGTACTTCGTCGTGGATTGTATCGACACGAATAGGAATAAGGACTCTTAGTGCGAAGTATGAGCAAAAATTAATTCGATAGATCGTTTTTGTAGAGGCAAAGGCTTTTACTGCTCTATTTAGAATTTCGACCTTTTCAGCACCTAGACTCTTGATTTCTTCTGCAAGAATGTCTTCCATTCCTGCCATAGTTTTTACTATGATTTCTTTGTTGTGATTATTAGGTTTGGATGACACCAACATTAAATTTTTTGACAGGAGCATTATTTGCTGCTTCTATCCCTTGAGAAATATGTTTTCTAGTATGACGTGGATCGATAATCGCATCAACCCATAATCTTGCTGCTGCATAATATGGAGTTGTTTGATTATTATATTTATCCTCTATTTTTTTTATTAAAGCTTTCTGATCTTCTTCACTTACTTCTTCTCCTTTTCTTTTTAACGAACTAACTTGAATTTGTGCCAATACTTTTGCAGCTTGAGAACCTCCCATTACAGCAATTTTTGCACTTGGCCAAGCAAGTATTAGTCTAGGATCATAGGCTTTTCCGCACATAGCATAATTACCTGCACCATATGAATTTCCAACAACTATTGTGAACTTAGGAACTGTTGAATTACTTACAGCATTCACCATTTTAGCTCCATCTTTTATTATCCCTCCATGCTCACTTCTTTTTCCTACCATAAATCCAGTAACATCATGTAAAAATACTAATGGAATTTTCTTCTGGTTACAGTTCATGATGAATCGTGAAGCTTTATCAGCTGAGTCACTATATATAACTCCGCCAAACTGCATTTCACCTGTTGCAGATTTCACAACTTGTCGATCATTTGCAACAATACCTACAGCCCATCCATCGATTCTTGCATAAGCTGTTAACATTGTCTTGCCATAATCCTTCTTATAATAAGTTAAAGACCCTTCATCAACAATACATTTTAACAGTTCTTCCATTTTGTAAGGCTTTGACCTTACATGTGGTAGAATTCCAGTTATTTTGTCAGCATCAAATTCACTAGGGACCGATTTTTTTCGATTAAATCCAGCTTTTTCTTGATCACCAATTTTGTCCATTAAATCCTTAATAGTGTCAAGACAAGTCTTATCATCTTTCATTTTATAGTCTACGACACCTGATATTTCAGATTGTGTAGTAGCACCTCCCAATGTTTCTTTATCGACTGTTTCCCCTATGGCCGCTTTTACTAAGTATGGACCTGCTAAGAAAATGGATCCAGTTTTATCTACAATTAATGATTCATCACTCATTATAGGTAAATAAGCACCACCAGCTACACAGCTTCCCATGATTGCAGATATTTGAATAATACCCATACTGGACATGACCGCGTTGTTTCGGAAAATTCTGCCGAAATGTTCTTTGTCTGGAAAAATTTCATCTTGCATAGGTAAATAAACACCTGCACTATCCACAAGATATATAATTGGTAATCTATTTTCCATCGCAATCTCTTGCGCTCTAAGATTTTTCTTTCCAGTTATCGGAAACCATGCTCCCGCTTTTACAGAAGCATCATTTGCAACAACTAAACATTGCCTTCCACTTACTTTCGCAATTACTATTACAACTCCTCCTGCTGGACAACCTCCATGCTCTTCATACATTTTGTCACCTGCAAAAGCACCTATTTCTAGTATGTCATCGATATCATCTACTAAATAGTCAATTCGCTCTCGAGCAGTTAATTTACCTTTATCACGTTGCTTTTGAAGCCTCTTTTCACCCCCTCCTAAATAAATTTTTTCCAACTTATATTTTAAATCAGAAACCGCTAATTTATTAGTGTCTTCATTTAAATTATATTGTAAATCAGTTTCCATTTTTAGTTCCCAAATTTTGATGATGCAAGATATTATTAATTTAAAGACTTACAATTATTTTCTAATCTAGTGTAAATGCATAAGGGAAATAATCTGGGTGATGTTGATAAAATCCATCTAATATTACTTGGCCTTTATTCTTTTTTAAAATCTCGATTACCTCAGCTACTTTAGTTACCTTTTTGTTATTAATCTTGGTAATTATATATCCAGGATCCATATTGGTTTTACCAATTTTTGAACTTCTATATACAGAAACTACATAAACACCTTCTTCCCTTACTGTTTCGATTTCTTCTTTACTTAAATCTCTTAATTCAAAACCTAAGTCAGTAAGAAAAGCATCTTTCCTTACTGCTACAAAATCAGTTGTATTTAATTGATTTCGAAGTAATGCTTGAGCTTTACTGTAATCTCCTTCACGGATATATTCTATATCTATTTCATCACCGGGACGATATCTACCGACAATTTCCATGAATTGAGCTGAAGAATTGAATGTAATATCATTTATCGATGTGATCACATCTCCTTTTTTTATACCTGCATCATAAGCAGCACCGTCTTTATTTACAGATATTACAACAACACCATTTACGATGTTTAATCCTAATTCTTTTGCTTTTTTATCAGTGACATCAACCATTGATATCCCTAACCAACCTCTTTGAACCGCTCCATAATTCTTTAAATCAAATAGAATTTTTTGAGCTAAGTTACTAGGAATTGCAAAGCTGTAACCTTCATATTGACCAGATCTAGCAATAATTGCTGAATTTACACCAACAACATCTCCTTTAGTATCTATTAATGCTCCACCACTATTTCCAGGATTGACAGCTGCATCAGTTTGAATAAAGCTTTCAATTCCAGATTTTTCAAGCATTGATATGTTTCTTGATTTAGCACTTACAATACCAGCTGTTACAGTAAATTGTAAACCAAAAGGATTTCCTATTGCTAATACCCATTCACCAACTTGTAAAGAATCAGAATTACTGAAATTAGCGTATTCCAAATCTGTGGCCTCAATTTTTAAAAGAGCTAGATCGTTTGATGGGTCCGCTCCTATAAGTTTAGCACTATATTCTCTATTGTTATCTAATAATACTTCAATCTCTCCTGCACCTTCGATTACGTGGTTGTTTGTTGCAATATATCCGTCTTGAGAAATTATAATTCCTGATCCACTTGAAGCACCAAGAAGTCTTTTTGATTTACTTTTGGGAATAGATCTTATATAAACTGATGACTTCTTTCCCTTTTTAGAAGCTTCAATAAAATCAGTAGGGAAAGAACTTTTAAATTCAGTTGGAGTAGATGCAAATTCTGTATTTAGAACAGTTGTTGCTTCTACTGTTGGTGCTTTATTTATATAATATACGTCAGGTTCTTCAAAATACTTAAATAGACCTATACAAATTATGGCTGTTATAATAGAACTTAAAAGAACGTATTTCAAACTGTTCATATTTTTATTTTGGATTATTACTGCAAACTATTTTACAAAATTAGATTTCCTAAGAAAGTAATTGTTGAATTTGTCTAATGTTTTGATAAGAAAAAATATATTTATGTAGGTGTTACAAGTTATACTAGTATTGTAACCTCCACAATAAGTTATATGTTATAAAATAAATGTTTTTTTTTCATTTTTTTAAAAAACCAAGTTACAAATATTAACAACGAATACCCACGTCAAGCTTATCAAAATAATACCATATACACTTTTTGTAGAATAAGA
>CAYOIL010000047.1:7947-11985 GCA_964403985.1 uncultured Saprospiraceae bacterium | reverse complement strand
ATTCACCCCCAAACAGAATTGAATTTATTTTTAAACTGCTACTTCATAAAACCTACTTTTAAGTTTTTAAATAAGTCTAATTGTTGTTTCCTTAATTTATAGAAGGTTTAATCATTTTTTTAATAAACAAATGTAAGTAAAGTATTTATATATTGCATATTTGTTTAATGTGTAATTTAGCATTACTTTTGTTTATATTTTAAATGATATGTAAGACTGATTGTTTTACTGCTGTTTATTATGAATTTGAATTGAATAATTCAATTTAATAACTATTGGCATTAAATTTAATTCAGGATACGACTCCTTTAAAGTTATATTATATCAATCTGATACTTCAATTTGTATTTAAAGTACATAATAACTCTGTTATTTTTTGTCCTTTATCAATTGTCATGAGTAAAGAATTCTTGTGGTGACTTGATTGTCTATTCTCTTAATCCTGAATAGGAGTAGACCGTGTTGTTGTATCATCAAATCGTTATTATGAAAAAGCTACAACAAAGCGCTTTAGTTTTTGCATTGATTTGTGTTTCAACACATATATACTGTCAGCCAGAGACTAAGCTTGATAAATTTCAATTTAGTAACTTAACATATACATCATCTGAAATAAAATCAGATTTACCATCTTGGGTAAAAACAATGTATTCAGATTCGGATAATTTAAATAAAATTATCACTCAGTATGAATCTCATTATAGTGAGAATCCTTTTGTAAAAAATCAACATACCCAATATTATAAACGTTTATTACGGTCTCATTCTAGAGTTAATATTGACTATACTAAATCGATAGATGACCAATCAAAATTAAATCAGGAATTTAGAAAAAGAAGGCAATTGTCTTTGCAGAAAACATCCCAGGAATGGTCAGCTATTGGTCCCACTAATCTTGACATTGATGCTGCTGTATCAGGAAATACACCTGGTACCACTCATGTGTATTCTTTGAGTTTTTGTGATGGTTTAGAGCAACACATCCTTGCAGGGACAGCTAGTGCAGGTTTATGGAAGTCGTCAAATAATGGACATTCTTGGGAATTAATCTCATCTGACTTGCCTGTGACCAAAGTAAAAGCCGCTGCTTATAAACCAATGAATCCATCTGAAATATATATGGCAACTAACAATGTCTTTTACAAATCACTAAATGGAGGTAATACATGGTACGAGACAGGAGGAACAGATTTATCAGATTACTCTTATAATGCATTTGAAATCCTATTTCAAGATGATCAAGAAGACCAAATATTTTTAGCTACTAGTCGTGGATTCTATAAAAGTTATGACGGTGGTGAAAACTTTGAAATAAAACTATCTGGAAATATTATTGATATAGAAACACATCCGACCAATAATCAAATAGTATATGCAATCAAAGCAATTGAGAATAAAACTAAATTTTATAGGAGCGATGATGGCGGTGAAAATTTTATACATCAATCTTCAGGCTATCCTGTTCCAATTTCCTCTGAAGAGCAAAAGAGAACAGTTATCGCGGTTTCTGAAGCTGAACCTGATGCTGTATTTGCTTTGGCTGTTGGGAAAATGAACAATGGCGATGGATTGATAGGAATTTATAAAAGTGATAATAACGGAACAGACTGGAGTCGTAGATGTTGTGGAAATACTGAAGGTGGATTAGCTTCAATCGATAATCCCAATATTATGGAATGGAATTGCAGTGGTGTAAATAACGGTGGACAATATTATTATGATCTTGCCATAGGCGTTAGCCATAATAATCCGAATGAATTGATTACAGGTGGAATAAATCTATGGAAATCATCGGATGGAGGGAGTACAATGGAATGCTTGTCTGATTATATACATAAAAATAAAGAAGAAACCTATGTTCATGCAGATATTCATGATATAAAATATATTAATGGAGTAATCTGGATTGCGAGTGATGGTGGAATATTCAGATCGCTTGATAATTCTCAAACTTTTCATAAAAGAATGAATGGTTTACACGGTACTGATTTCCGTGGGTTTGATGTGTCTTTTTATGATAAGAATATCATGTTGGGTGGTACTTACCACAATGGGACTATGTTAAAAGAAGGAAACACTTATGTTAATCAATGGGTCTCAACTCGCAGTGGTGATAACTCAAGAGCTTTTGTAAATAAAGGAAATAGTGAAGTTATTTATGATCATTCAGGAATACGTAAATTAACAGGAGACAGATTCTTATCACCTAAAAATCAAAATTTAAGCAGAAAGCCAAATGCAAGTTTTACAGTAGGGGAGAGTAGTGAAATTGTATTTGATCCTCATAATTTTAATACCTTTTTCTTAGGCCAATTTGGAAGTTTATATAAATCAATTAATAATGGTGTAAGTTTTGATTTAGTAAAGAATTTTGGATCAGGAAAAGTGACATCTATAGAAATAAGCTCTATTGATCCCAATCTAATTTATATAGTGTATTATCCTTCATTCAGTGCTCCTAAAAAGATTATGAAATCTATAGATGGAGGTAGTTCATGGTTAGATGTTAGTGTGCCACAAGAAATGTATAATAATGAAGACTACTGGGTGGCTTGGGATATTGCAGTAGGAAGTGTTTCTCCCTTTCACTTATGGGCAGTTAGAACTCCACAGACTACATCAAATCTTAATTTAGATGAGAATATGGTTTATTTTTCACCCAATGGAGGTGAAACTTGGGAAAATATCACTTCACCAGCCTTAAATGGTGAATTTCCAACATCCATTGTTCATCAAGAAGGAACTATAAATACCATTTATATGGGAACTAGAAGAGGAGTATATTATTATATGGATGGGACTTGGGAATTAATGGCAAACGGTATTCCAGCTAGCACTTTTTCAACTAAGTTAGTCCCGCATTATTCATCTGGTAAATTAATAAATGCCACTCAACGTGGAATCTATGAGATAGATTTAATTGAAGAGGGTGGAATGGCAGTTCCTATGGTGAGCAGTACTTATAGTAACTGCTTAAGAGATACTTTTTATTTTAAAGATAGAAGCCCTGTTCTTGGAAATTCTACTAGATTATGGACATTTGAAGGTTCAGACAATCTTCATTCTGATGAAATTTCACCAAAAGTAACTTATTCAGAATCAGGAGTCTACCCAGTGAAATTAGAAGTTTTTACTGAAAATGGTGATTTTTTGTTCGAATCTTTAGATTTTATAGAAGTTGAAGACGGTTGTGGTCTTGAAACAAGTATAGGAAAAGCATTGACTACTGGAAATGCATCATATTGTAAAGTTCCTGCTTTTAATAAAACAGTTAATGAATTTACAGTTTCAGCATGGGTTAAAAGAAATGGGCCAATTTATAATAATGCTGGAGTTATTGTACATAGAAGTGGACCAAAAGGTACAGGAATTGTAATTTCTTCTTCAGGTTATCTAGGGGCATTATGGGATGAAGTAAACCCTTCTTTTATTTCAGAATTATATGTTCCTTATAATAAATGGGCACACATAGCAATGACTGTTTCTCAAGAAGGGATAAGTTTATATTTAAATGGATTAGAAGAGTTTTTTCCACGAGAAATATTGCCAATATCTTTTGATGAATTCTTTTATTTAGGAACCGACGAATTCGCTGTTTCTAATTATTTTACTGGGATGATTGATGAAGTTAAATTCTATGACCAAGCCCTTTCTCAAGATGAAATTCAAATCTCTATGAATTTGACAGTTGATGCTGAATCCGATGGCTTATTCGCTTACTTTCAAGCAAATAATGAATCTGGAGTATTAACTGATAGAATTGGTTTTAGTCACGCATTTATAATCGAAACTGCGACTAGATCAACTTCTCTGGCTCCAGTATCTAGTGGATGTGCAGAATTACTTGAAATTTATAGTCCTGGAACATATAATTTTGATTGTGCCGGAGTTTCTATGACGTTTGAAGAAGGAGATGTTTTACCTAATGGACCGGTATCTGTTACTAGATTAGATGAACTACCTGATTTACCAAATCCAGACGGTAATCAAATAAGTGAATCTTATTGGGTTATTAATAATTATGGAGCTAATCAAAGT
>CAYOIL010000047.1:0-7937 GCA_964403985.1 uncultured Saprospiraceae bacterium | reverse complement strand
AAGTATTTCTTCACCAAAAAATCTTACCATATCGGGTTTTGGTGAAACAAATGATATTTTCATGGATTATCCTGAATATTTTAGTTTATATATGATTCCTAATTTTTGGGAATATGGATGGGGAGGATCGATTGATGCAGCAGATTCTTTGAATATGGAAGATAATACAACCGTGGTTTTTGATGAAGCAGAATCTATGACTTATTTCGGGAAATTGATTTTAGTTGAAGAGGGTTTACCTTCTTTAAGCGCATGGAATGTTAGTTTAACTGCTGAATTACAGCAGAATGAAGTTGTGCTAAACTGGTCAGAAATAAATGAAAATAGCAGTTATGAATTATTAAAAAGTTCCAATGGGAAAGATTTTTATGTCATAGATAATGGTTATGGAAATTTCTTATCAGATGATTATTTTTTAGATTCAAAATTGGATAATAATATTCTGTATTATAAATTGAAAGTTACCGATGAATTTGGGAAAGAAAAGGTGACTGAAATTATATCAATTGTCATTTCAACATTGGATGATATAAGAATTTTTCCTAACGTTGTAACTCAAGGAAATCAATTCACTATTGATGTTGGTGAAAATGAAAATGTTCGTTGGAAATTATTCGATATGGAAGGACGATTTATTAAAGAAGAAATTCAATCTATTTCTTCAAAATCTTATTCCGTGAACTTGACTGGCGGTAATTACATTATTGAATTCGACACAAATAATACTCACAAAACAAGTTTCCTTGTTGTCCAATAAATGAAAGAAATTAAATTTACTAAATACCACGGCACCGCCAATGATTTTATCATAATTGACGAATCATCCTCTTTGGAATTTGATTTGAAAGATTTTGACTTAATTAAGAAAATGTGTGATAGAAGAACTGGCATTGGTGCTGATGGTTTAATGCTCATTTTAAACAGCGAAAGAGAAGATATAGATTTTGAGATGGTGTATTATAACTCAGACGGAAATCCATCTTCAATGTGTGGAAATGGCGGGAGATGTATCACAAAGGCTGCAGCTAGCAGGTCCTTGTTTTTTGATAGAGCACGGTTCCTTTTCGATGGAACCACTTATATGGCTACTTTTGATTCATCGAGACAATGGGTAAGTCTAAAAATGCAAGACGTTTTAGCTATTGATCTTGTCGGAAAAGACTATGTTTTAAACACTGGTAGTCCGCATTATGTAAAATTTATAACAAGTGATTATTCTAAAATTGTCAAAAAAGAAGGGTCTAAAATAAGGTACAATGACTTATTTAAGGAACAAGGCATAAATGTGAATTTTGTCCATTTTATTAATAATAAGTTGTCAGTTCTTACTTATGAACGAGGTGTAGAGGACGAAACTTATTCATGTGGAACTGGTGTGGTAGCTTCAGCTATTGCATATGCAGAACATGAAATACTGACAGATGGAATTCATTTGATAGAAATTGAGACTAAAGGTGGTTCATTAGAGGTTAGTTTTGAAAAAAAGCAAGGCAATTACCACAATATTTTTCTTAAAGGTCCTGCAGTTAAAGTATTTGAAGGTATTTACCATGTAAAATAAAATAATTAAAAAGAGTTTTGGGCTCAAGCCCAAAAAAATATTAACCTGAGTTTGTGTTTGGTTATTAAATGATTTCCCAGTTCATTTTAGCATTTTGTAGTTCAGCTTTAGCATGTTGATCATTTTGACCTTTTGCTATTGAAATTCCATTGTTGAAAATTGATTCTATATATTCTGACTCTAACTCTAATTCTATTGCTGCATGCGCCAAGTGATAATATACTCCCACATATTCTGGATCATTTTCTACAATCCATTTATATTCAGAAACGGCTTGTTCATAGTTATCTTCTTTCTCATATTCTTTTGCTAAAGCAAAATGAAGAAAACTATCCTGAGGTGATTCATCAAGCATGTTCGTAATATGTTGCTTTCTCATATTAATTGTTTACGAAGTCTTCAATTGATTCAATATAATCCTCTATTCCCATTACAAAAGGGGTGTCTCCATGATTTCCTTTTACGACTAAGATATCAACTTTGAAATCTCCAGAATGATTGTCAAATATCGGCCTACCATGAGTTTGCATAGCTAAAAAGTCATCATCGATTCCATGCAGCCAATATAAATCTTGAGAAACTAGTTTAATGTCTTCTATATTATTAACATCAGCATCTGCGAAAAAACTTCCTGGAATACTTAGGCCGCTTCCATCCTCAGCCATCGCATCTATACTCCCAATAGGTGCTTCTAGCATAATTTTTTTTGGGTTTAAGCCCAAATTTGTATGACATGCATGAACAGCTGCTATAGATCCTAAAGAAAAACCGTAAATAAAAAATCTATCTTCTTGTAATCCTTGTTCTTTTAACCATTCCACCATTGCTTGTGTATCAGCTTTTAAAGATTCTACTGTTGTAGCTCCCGTTGACTTTCCAAAACCTCTATAATCATAAATTAAAACACCCATGGAACTCTTTCCATTTGCATTATAAAGCATTTTTGCTCTCTGGAAATAGACGTCTATATTAGCAGCATTACCATGACAATATAAAATAACAGTATCTGTATCTATTGTGTTTATATCACCTAAATAAGCTGCAAAAATTGTTTCTTCCACACCATCATAAGTGCTTGTAATGCTCAACTCTGTTAGCTCCCCATCAAGAATGTCATATTCTGCTGGTAAGTTGAATTCTCCGTTCAGATATTCATCGTATTCATACTCATCTACTGTAGAAGGATTGAATAAATTCGGACTAAGGTCAAGACACGAACTTAGTAAAATTATACTGGCTAGAATTATTAAATATTTATTCAATTTCTTCTTTTTTATTGTAACCAAATGTTTTATGAGCCGAGAGATAAACTCCCTGAGCTCCTATTCCACCAAAAGTGATATAGTTCACAACTGAATTTTCAGTAGGAATATTAAATCCAAGTCTTTTGTATTCTAAAGAAATATTCCATGTTCCTAGGTCAAGTGATTGTCCTAAATGAATAGAAGGAACAAAAAAGCCATTATAGCCATAATTTTGTTGACCAAGTTTATAGATATCAAACCAAATTTGAGTTCCAGTATACGTTTTCCATTTACCATATTTCCAATACGGATTTATAGAAACTTCTGGGTATATTCTTACATTGTATTCTCTAAAATCAGTGATTCCATTTATTGCAAATCCACTACTAATTGACGGTGAAATTCCACTTCCTTCAAAAATATTTCGTCTAACTCCTGCCTCTAACTGCAGTGTTTTGAATAACAACGAAGTTGTATGTAAACTTCCATAAATAGTCAGATTTTCTTTGTATCCATAACCAGCATATATACCACTTAAGGGTAAAGGTATGGTTGATCCAGCAAAAACAAGAATAGGTCCGCCAGCGTTAATTCCTACTGCAATCTCATCTTTCTCTAATGGTTCAACAAATCTTGTCGTTGCACAAGAGCAAGCTATAAGAACAATAGACAATAGTAGCAATCTCATGTAAAAAATATTTGATGCAAGATATTATAAAATGATGATAATTTGAATGATGGTTTCTTTATTATTCCTTTAACTTAATGTCTATTTTAGTATTCTGATTTATAAAAATAGAACATTCTTCAAAAGTCGGTGCTCTGAACATTGGAATAATATTATTCGAAAATCCATATGCTTCCAGAGGCAAGCCTACAAAGTTATAGTCAAGTTTGTTGTTATAATTTAAATCTTGATAAAGACTCACACAATAAGTTCCTTCCGGGACCTCGGTAAATGAAAAAGTTATACTACTTGAACTTACAGCAATAACTTTATTCATAAATGTAGCATGTTCTTCAGGAAATTCTACGGAAGAGTTGTATAATCCTATTCTTAAATTGCCATCAAGATTTGAAATTGATTTTATTTCAACTTCAATAGTATGACTTTGGGCTGCAGCCCAAAATGAAAAAAATAGGCAACTAAAAAAACAAAAATTTTTAAACATGTAGTATGTATTTATAGTTTAAATGGTATAAATGCATGTATAGTTTCAAAGGGCAAGATGTTTTTTATTGACTTTAAGTCAATTATATGAAATATTAATCTGATATTCTTGAATCTAAAAGATATATTTGCAAATCAGAAACTTTAATTAAACTTAAATTAAATAATGAATTTATTAGTTTGTATCAGTAAAACACCTGAAACGACTGCTAAAATCAACTTCACAGAAGATGGAAAAGCATTTGATTCCAATGGTGTAAATTATATTATGAATCCTTATGATGAATGGTATGCTCTTGTTCGTGCAGTAGAGTTAAAAGAAGCCAATGGTGGAGAAGTTACCGTTATGCATGTAGGTGAATCTTCTTCAGATATTATCATAAGAAAAGCTTTATCAATAGGCGGTGACAAAGCGGTAAGAGTAAATGCAAATCCAAAAGATTCTTTTTTCGTTGCAACACAAATTGCTGAATATTGTAAGTCAAATCCTCAGGATATTATCTTTTTTGGCAAGGAAACAATTGATTATAATGGCGCAGAAGTAGGTAGTATTGTAAGCGAAATCCTTGATATTCCTTACATCTCTTTTGCTTCTAAATTAGATAATTCTGGTGATAAGTTTACTGCTGAAAGAGATATAGAAGGTGGAGTTCAAATAGTTGAAGTATCAACGCCATTTGCATTGTCTTCTGCTAAAGGAATAGCTGAACAAAGAATTCCAAATATGAAGTCAATTATGATGTCTAAGCGTAAGCCAGTAGATGTTATCGAAGCAATAGATACTGAATCTAAGGTAGAAATTATTCATTATGAAACACCACCTGAAAAGTCAGGTGTAAAATTATTCGAAATGGATAATCTTGAAGAGTTAGTGAAGATTTTGAGAGATGAAGAAAAAGTAATTTAGTAAGCAATTAAAAAGAAAAGATATGTCTGTTTTAGTATTTGCAGAAAATTTAAAAGGAGAATGTAAAAAGGCCGCTTTTGAAGTTCTTACTTATAGTAAAATGATGGCTGACAAACTCGGTGTCGGGATGTCTGCTGTTACAATAGGAAAAATTAGCAACCTGGACGAATTAGCAAGCTATGGAGCTGATAAAATTTATCAGATTAATTCCGGAGATGAGGTGGCATTTGATAGTAAACAATTTGCAAAAGCGATAAGTGATTTAGCTTCTTCAATAGGTGCTAGCGTTATTGTTACTGCTCATTCCTCACAAGGTAAATCTCTAGGTGGAAGGCTAGCTGTTCGTATGAATGCCGGTCTTGTGACAGCGGTAAATTCTCTACCTCAGGATGGAAGTGATTTTGTTTTGCGAAGATCATTATTCAGTGGTAAAGCTTTAGCTGATTACAAAGTGAATTCTGACAATAAGGTTATAACAGTTATAGGAAACACTGTTCCTCCAGTTAAGGCTGGTAACACTAGTGAAATTATATCTTCCGACATTAGTTTGGGAGAGTCTTCAATAACAGTGCTTGAAACAAAAACTGTAGATGGTGAAATTCCATTACCAGAAGCAGAATTAGTAGTAAGCGCAGGAAGAGGAATGAAAGGACCTGAAAACTGGGGAATAATAGAGGAATTAGCTGGAACAATGGGTGCAACAACTGCTTGTTCGCGGCCAGTCGCTGATGCTGACTGGAGACCTCATCATGAACATGTTGGCCAAACAGGTGTACCAATTCGACCTAACTTATACATTGCAATAGGTATTTCTGGAGCGATTCAACATCTAGCAGGAGTTAACAATAGTAAAGTAATAGTGGTAATTAACAAAGATCCAGAAGCTCCGTTTTTTAAAGCTGCAGATTATGGCATCGTTGCCGATTTATTTGACGCTGTACCAAAATTGAATGAAGCATTCAAAACAGTTTTAGCTAGTTAAATCGGATGGTTTAAGTAGTAATAAAAGTAATTAGACAAATCTTTAAAAATCAATAAATAATTTGATTGTATTAAGATTTTTAAATCTGAATTCAATTTTGAATGAAGGGTTTTATATAAACGAACTCCATTTTTACAACAATTTGTTGAAAAATGGAGTTTTCTTTTTGGTTTTCATTCATTATAAATTTTTATATATTTACTTATAGTGATGAAAAGTGTGCTTTACTTTATATTAGCGCACCAATTTAAATTAGTCGAATATAGAGTGGTAAAAGCCACAAAAGTATGCCTTAAATGAAGAAAGTAGAACTAGACATTGTAGCCTTATCACACAGCGTAACCAATTCACATAATTACGCAGTTGTTTTAGGAGAGGCAGATGGAAATAGAAGATTACCGATAATAATTGGGGGATTTGAAGCTCAAGCTATTGCTGTTGCAATGGAAAAAATGGCTCCAAATAGACCTTTGACACATGATTTATTTCGAAACACCTTAGATTCTTTTCAAATTACTTTAAAAGAAATTGTTATTAACAATTTACTTGATGGTATTTTCTATGCAAGAATGGTTTGTTTAAAAGACGGCGAATTATATGAAATAGATTCACGTACAAGTGACGCTATTGCAATGGCTGTTAGATTTGAATGTCCTATTTACACCTATGAATTTATAATGGAACAAGCTGGTGTTGTTCTTGATGAGCAAGAGGCAGCAGCTAAAGGTACAGCAAAAAGAAAATCGAAAAAGACAATGCCTGCAGAAGAAGCTTCTATAGAAACAATGAGTGTTGAAAATCTTGAAAAACTACTTACTAAAGTCTTATCTCAAGAAGATTATGAAAAGGCAGCTAAAATACGTGATGAAATCAATAATCGTAAAGGAATAGATTCGGGCCAATCCTAGTATGAATATAATCAATTTAGTTTCTGATACTGTTACAGTTCCATGCAAAGAAATGCGTGAGTTCATAGCTGCAGCGCCAGTAGGGGATGATGTCTTTAAAGAAGATCCTACTGTTAACAAATTACAAGAATATGCTGCATCAATGTTTGGTAAAGAAGCAGCCTTATTTTGCCCTTCAGGAACGATGACTAATCAACTAGCTATTAAGTGTCATACACAAGCACTTGACGATTTAATCTGCGATTACTCGAGTCATGTTTATCAATATGAAACTGCTGGATACGCTTATCATAGTAGAGTAGGGATGAGTCTTATTCATGGGACTCATGGAAAAATAACTGCAGAACAGATTTCCAATGCTATCAGGCCTGACTTTGATTGGTTACCTAATACTAGAATGGTTGTTTTAGAAAATTCATGTAACAAAGCAGGAGGATCTTATTACACCTTAGACGAGATAAAACCAATCTATGATTTAACTCAAGCGAAAGGTCTTGCTTTACATTTAGATGGCGCTAGACTATTTAATGTTTTAGTAGAAACTAATGAATCAACACAGCATGTAGGTAATCATTTCAATAGTATTAGCATATGTCTTTCTAAAGGTTTAGGAGCGCCAGTAGGGTCCTTACTTATAGGTGATGCTTCATTCATAAAACGAGCAAGAAAGTTTAGAAAAGTAATGGGAGGAGGAATGAGGCAAGCAGGAATAATTGCTGCAGGAGGATTATTTGCCTTAGAAAATAATATTGATCGATTGAAAATTGATAATGATCGGGCTAAGAAAATAGGAGCTGTACTTCAAAAGCAATCTTATGTAAAGTCTGTTGCTCCAGTACATACGAATATTGTAGTTTTTGATCTAGAAGGGATGGGGTCTGATGCCTTTATATCTCAATTAAATGACAATAACATATTAGCGAAACCGATAAGCGGAGAAACCATGCGTTTTGTTACTCATAAGGACCAATCTGAGGAGATGATCGACCGGTTGGTTGATGTTTTAGAAAATAAGATTAGCTAAGGAATAAGGGGATTTGGGGTTTAACCCCAAAATGTTTTTAAATAGTCTTTAAATATTTCATTATTTTTTAATTAGATGTTGCCTAATTGATATTGCCCCAATCTTAGTTGAAAATCAAGATTGATTAAGAGAGGAATTGC
>CAYOIL010000046.1:0-19345 GCA_964403985.1 uncultured Saprospiraceae bacterium | reverse complement strand
ATTAATATTTTTAATCCTTAATAATCTGTATCAGTTATTTAGGACTAGACATTATCTAAAATTATTGAGAAATAACAACTTTTTGAGTACTGATTGCACCATCAACTGATAGTTGAACAGTATATATTCCACTTGTTAAGTTAGAAGTATTAAAGTCAATAAATTGATCTCCATTCAAGATTCCATAATTTTTCCCTTTCACTTGTTGTCCCATTGAATTATAAACTCTTAGTTCAACTTGTGCTGCTCGTTCAAGAGAAATTTGAACTAATCCAGCATCACTTATAGGATTTGGTGAAACTTTAAAACTAAAATCTACTTCAATATCTTTTGTGTTCACAATTGTATTATTAATTGCATCCTCATATGATATACTAAATGCATTTTCTACCGCATCCGAAGGATTAGGTAAAGCTATATATGCAATAAGGTGAAGATTTTCTTTTTCTATGCCGTCTGGTAATTCTAAGCCAAAAACAAATACTTTCTTTTCACCTGCTGTTAATGATTCATCAATTTTCATACCTGTTGCATCAGGAAGAATCGCTCTTGCAACATGTTCGTAAACCATATCAGCTGCAGGTACTGGATCAGGGAGACTTTCGTAACCACCCATTGCACCTAGTGCATTATTAGCATAATAATTAGTTTGATTATAATTAGCAGTTGTTCCTGTAACATGATCTTCTGTTAAGATAAAGCCAATTCTTTTAGTAGCTGCAATAAATTCTAATGCTGTCATTTCAACTATTGCAACAAGCTCATTTAGATCCTCGTCATAAGTAGCTGCTATATCAAAAGTTGCAGGAATAGATGTTTGTAGTTGATTAACTATTGAAACTTCCATATTACTAGGATTTAATCCACTGCCTCTATCTACAACTGCACTAGGGTATCCTGTTACATCTGGAAGAGTTAATATGTGGTCAGGATATCCTGATACAATCATTGGATCACTTCCACCTCCATGTACTGCAACTCCTATAAAATTCTCTCCATATTTATCTGTCATGCTTTCCATTGCAACATGTCCTCTTGGACAATAACCGCACCATGTTCCTGTTAACTCCTCAACTAAAACTGCTTTATTTGTTGTTTTACTTATCCCTACAATACCTAGTGTTGTGTTGTTGTTGCAATCCACTGCATCTATATCCATCCCGTTTACACTTTCAAGCTTTAAGTCAAAACCCATAACTCCTTGTAAAGGTGAAAAGGCATCTTCAAATTCGAAATTTACAGATTCTCCTGTATTTAATGCAAGATCTGAAAGTATAAGTTTATCTAGTTCAATTCCTTCTGATTCTAGAACCACAGTACATTCAGTGATCATTGTGTTACCGGTGTTTACAACATCTGCTCTAAGTGAAGCTGGACTTCCTACAAAAGCAGCACCTGAAACTCCTGCGTTTGCAATAGCAACATCTAGTTCTTTTTCATTAATACCTACATCATGCGAAAAACTTACATCATCAATCCAAAATTCACTTGTAGGAGTATCTTGAGTCAAAGGGAAAATATCTAATGAAGCAACTGCAGCAGGAGCTATAAGAACCCCTACGCATTTTCCATTTACAGAAATCATCCATTCGTTATTATCTAAATCTATCTCATATGATACATCATTCCATTCATTCGAGTTAAAAGGAGTTGAATGAGATTTGTCTCCTGCATCTACAGTAATTAAACCATTGTTAGCAATGTATGCATTACCAGCCCACACTTGTCCTATTGTCGTTTCTTGCTGAAAATTCCAATATGAACTTGCTCCATCAGTGACATAAATACTGAATGAAAGATTGAATGTACCAGAAGTAAATTTCTGCCCAAAATCTAATACAACGTCCTGTGGTCCTTGACCTGTAGAATAAAAATAAAGTGAATTTGAACCACTTTTGGCTTTAGTGTCAACAACTTTAGCATCTTCAGCACCACCTAAAGTACCACTCCATGTAGTCCAAGTTGCAGATTCTTGACCTATATAACTGTCTACAGCATATGATTCGAAATCATCACTGTATTGTGCTGTTAAGCTATGACAAAATACTAGTGTAAATAAAAAGAAGTAAATTTTTTTCATAAATAAGTAAATTAAGATTAGTAATAGTATGACAAATATAATGAAAATTTAAACTAGATAAATTTTAACTTTTTTAAAGGTCCTGTAAAATACATATATACAATATCTAAATGTGTAAAAAATTGGTAGAGTTGGAATTATTTATGCAAAAAATTATGAAATGACGTATAAATAGTATAATCTTGCATATGTTTTTATGTAAAACAACAATGAAAATTATAACTAATGACAAAAATTAACATGTTAAAGATTGTAGTAATATGTATTACAGTTTTTATAACTTATTCATTTTCAATTATTTTGATGCCAGATCCTCCTACTGTGATGGATATAACAGTTTGTGAAGGTGAATCAACTTTAATTGTGCCTAGTGCATCAGGAGATGCAGCAGAACAACAAATAGCTTGCGAAAATTTTGATGGCACTGATGGAAATTTAGGATTTGCGGCTTCTGTGGAATTTAATGATGGAACAAATGATTATTTCCAAGCTACAGATGGTAGTGATATTTCACTTACATCAGGTGGATCATATAGTTTTGAAGATGGTACTAATATATTTTGGGCAGCAGAAGATGTTGATGATAATGGTGGTGATGGAAACGTTGAACAAAATATAACATTAAACGCTATAGACATTTCTGAAGTTGCTGATGTGAAATTTTGTTTTTCAATTGCGGCAGGAAATGAAAATCCACAAAATACTAATCCTGGATATGATTCTGGCCCTAATGGTGATTATGTTTTTGTTCAATATTCAGTAGATGGTGGAGCATTTGTTACAGGTTTATGCTTTGCACCTAATACTGGTGATGACTCATTTAATGATCCGTTACATCACGATGTTGATTGTAATGGAAATGGAGATGATGGAATTATGTTGGTTAATGCAGCTGAAAATTTTGATTTCACATTACCAGCTGCCGCTGCTGCAGGAAACTCTGTAGTGTTCAGAATTTTAGTAGCAATGTCATCAGCTTCAGAAGAAGTAGCCTTTGATGATATTAAAGTGAAAGCCGTTCCTGAAGGAGATATTACATTTAATTATTATGATGAGAATCCAGATTTAAATGATGCAGCAATGCCTGTTGCAATGGATATGACTTCTTATGATCCAGGAACTACAGTTGCTACTTCTCCAGATACAATTTGGGTAACAGCTGTTGATGCTTTAGGAGAATCTACTGCATCTCAAGTAATAATCAATGTTTTACCAAATACAGATGCTGGGCCTAATCAATTTGCATGCGAATCAATGGGCTTTGAAATAAATGCTACAGGAGATCCTAGTTTAGTAGGAATGTGGACAGGAGGTCTTGGATCTTTCGATGATGAATCTGCAGCATCTACAATTTATTTCCCTAGTGATGATGAACTAGACCTTCCTGTAACTCTAACTTATAATTTACCTGGAGCAATTTGCGGGGAATCAGATGATTTAATAGTATATAATGTAGCATCTCAAAGTGCTTCTTTTGTTTATCCTTTCGATTCAATATGCCCGGGTGACGGAATTGTTGCTCCTGTATTATTCGATGAAGGAATTGCTGGATTTTTTGAAGTTATTTCTGGAAATGAAACAGATTTAGACTTGGATTCAGCTACAGGAGAAATTGATCTAGCTAATTCAGCTCTAGGAACTTATGTAATTCAAAATACAGTAGCATCTTGTGGAAATCTTATCATTTCTGGTGTAGTAGATGGAGATATTCCTGGTGGATTACCAAAAGCAATTGAGTTTTATGCAACTAATGATATTCCTGATTTATCTATTTATGGTTTTGGATCTGCAAATAATGGGGGAGGAAGTGATGGCGAAGAATTTACTTTTCCTGCAGATATGGTAGCGAAAGGCGATTATATCTATTTAGCTACTGAAACAACTCAGTTTATGAATTTCTTTGGGTTTAACCCAAATTATGTAAGTACTTTTGCAGCTTCAATAAACGGAGACGATGCACTTGAATTATTCTGTAATGGAGTTGTAATTGATGTTTTTGGTGAAATAGATGTAGATGGTACAGGTCAAGCATGGGAATATGCAAATGGATGGGCATATCGAATGTCTGGTGATTCTATAAATCTTGCTGAATTTGATGAGACAGTATGGTCGTATTCTGGTGTAGATGGATTAGAAGATGAGACAGATAATGCATCATCTTTAAATCCTATGCCAGTGGGAACTTTTACAACAGACTTTATGGGTATATGTCCTAATGATGTAGCTCAATATGAATTTGTAATTTCAGATTTTGGAGGAACAATGTTAATGTGTCCTTCTGATGTTGTAATTTCGCTGGATGGTGGAGAATGTGGAGTTGTTGCAAATATTGTAGACGCTTCAGCAGTTGATAATTGTTCTCCTGGATTAGAGTTAGAACAAGTAGAAGGACCTGTCACTGGAGACTTTCTTGATCAAGATAATTCTCCTTATATAGTTGTTTTTGAAGGTACTACTGACAATGGTGTTTTAGTATCTTGTTCTTACAGTATTACTATTGAGCCTTATACCGCTTCCAGTAACACATTGGCTTGTAATGGAGCTATAAATTTGAGTTTAAATGAGAATTGTGAAGGCTTAATAACAGCAGATATGCTCTTAGAAGGTAACGACTACGGTTGTTATGATGAATTTTTAATTTCTGCTAATTATGGAGGAGTTCCTGTTGGGGGTTCTGTAGATAATGACTTTGGTACAGGGAATTCTTTAATTTTAGACAATTCTATCCTTAATGAGCAAATTGAGGTAATGATTACAGATCCTAATTCAGGAAACACTTGCTGGGGATACGTTACTATAGAAGATAAATTAGCTCCTGTAATAGTTTGTCCTGATGTTGTAATGGTAGATTGTAGTTTTGATCTAACTCCTGTTGAGCCAGAAGTTCTTGATAATTGTACAGATATAACATTCTTTATGGATGAAGAAATTAATGAAGGTACTTGTTTTGATGCTTTTCATCAGGAAATTATAAGAGATTGGATTGCTGTAGATGCAGCTGGAAATCAAAGTGATGTTTGTACAGAAATCATCCAAATAGAAAGAGATTTATTTAGTGAGATTATTTTTCCAGCCAACTTTGATGGTTTAAATGGAACGGAAGTTCTTGATTGTCAAGGTGCTGGAACTGAATACGCATTAGATGAGTTTGGTAACCCGAATCCAATTGGAAATGGGGCATTAATAGGCACAGGAGAACCAATGCTAGGACTAGGGTGTAGTAATCTAATCATATATTATGACGATAATGTAATTCCTTTATGTGGAAACAATAGCTTTAAAGTATTACGTGATTGGACTGCAATTGATTGGTGTTCTGGAGAATTAGCTGAACATACTCAGTTAATCAAAATACAAGATACAACAGCTCCAGAGTTTACTGCTCCAGAGAATGTTACAATAAGTGTTGATAATCATTGTAGAGGAGAATATCAAATTCCATTAATTCCTATAACAGATGATTGTGGTGAAGCAGGAATAAGTTTTGATTCTAATTTGGGAGAGTTTGATAATAATTATTTTAAAGTTGAAAATCCAATTCTTGAAAATCCATATACAATATCAGTTATAGGATCAGACGATTGTGATAATTCAGATGTTCAAACCTTTACAGTAACTTTTGTGGATCTAGTACCACCTGTTATTTTAGCTGAATCTAGTTTGACTGTAACATTAGCCGCAGATGGAACAGCGAAGATATTCGCAGAAAGTTTCGATGATGGGTCATATGACTCATGCGGAGATATTGACTTTGCAGTAATTCGAAACTTCAGTACTTGTGATGGATTAGATTATGACGAGCCTGCTGGTGATGATAATTTCCAATTCAATGATGTAGTACATTTCTGTTGTGCAGATGTAGGAGAAGTGCAAATGATTACATTTAGAGTTTGTGATGAAGAAGAGAATTGTAATACAGCTATGGTAGAAGTAGTAGTTCAAAATAAACTGCCTCCTGTTTTAGTTTGCCCACCTGCTATGACTATCAATTGTAATGAAGCTGCTGGTCTTGATTTGACTAATAAAGAATTATTAAATGATTTATTCGGTGAGCCAGAAATAATTAATAGTTGTGGAGGAACAATGATTTCTCAAGCTATTTCTCAACAAGACTGTGGATCTGGAATAATAATAAGACAATTTATAGCTTTAGGTGCTGGTCAATCTGCCGCTTGTGCACAAATTATAACTATTACTCCATCTGATGAGAATAGGTTAACATGTGATAGAATAAACTATGCCTCATTGAATAATAATATTTATGATTGGTGTGATGTAAATGATAATAATAATGATAATGACGATGATCTTCCTGCGATTCAAATAGATTGTAATGAAGGAACAGATATACCAGAGTTAGATATCGATTTGGCTGGACTTTGTACTGAAGTTGGTGTAAATGTTACCGTTGATACTTTTAACTTTGCTGGTGGTGCATGTCGTAAATACTTAGTTCATTATGAAGTTATTGATCAATGTGTTTTTGATGAAAATTATGTAGATACTCTAACTGGAGAGAATGATCCATATAATTCATCTAACGGATATTTCGAAATGTTTATTGAAATTGATGCATTTGATAATGAAGGTCCTACAACAGATATAGAAGATATATCTATTATCGCTGAAGATTGTGAAACTGCTGATATAAATGTTGGTTTAACAGCTTCAGATAACTGTACAAGTGGAGAATACATTACTTACGGATACAAAATTGACTTGTTTAGCGATAATACAATTGATGTAACCGATAATGGAGATTATATATATAGTACAACTATTGCCACAGGCGCTGATAATGTGCCGGCAATGCCTGTAGGAGAACATACCGTATTTATATTACTTACTGATGGGTGTGGCAATGCTTCAACAGCTTCTATTATAGTCAATGTTTCAGCAAATGAAAAAGAACCAACTCCTTATTGTAAAACTGGTTTTGTAGCAAGTATTTCAGCTATGGGAATGGTTATGATTCAAGCAGAAGACTTTAATGCTGGTTCTTTTGATAATTGTACTGCATCAGAGGATTTAATTTATTCATTCTCTTCGGATACTGATGATACGGAAAGAACATATACCTGCGATGATTTAGGATTTCAATTCATAACAGTTTATGTAACTGATGAAGATGGTAATCAAGATTTCTGTAGCGCATCATTCTTAGTTCAAGACAATCAAAATTTCTGTAATGGATCTTTAATGGAAGGTCTAGTAACTTCGAATAATGGTTATTTGAATAAAGATGCAATGGTTATGATTGATGATGTTGAAAATTCTAGTTATCAATTACTTACTGATGAAAATGGTATGTATGAACTAATAGGAAATGGATATTCTGAAGTGGCTACTGTTACAATAGAAGATTACAACTCTGCTTTAAAAGGAATTACTGCTATTGATTTATTATTCATTAGAAAACATATCCTTGGAATTGATGTACTTCCTACGAATGCTCAGTGGATTGCTGCCGATGTAGATAATAATCAAAAAATTAATGGTACAGATATTATTCAAATTAGGAAATTATTATTAGGTCATATTTCTTCTTTCAATAATCACATGAGCTGGGTAGCATATCCTTCTACTTTTGATATTGAATCATTAATTGATCCTTATGATTATCCTAAAACAATAAATTTAAGTTCTGCAAACGCGATAGACTTTACAACAATTAAAGTAGGTGATGTAAATGGGTCGCATACTGAAGGGATTGTAGATAATAACGAAGTTAATACTCGTTCCAACTTTAAAATGGAATATGAAACCCGAATAGAAGATGGTAAGAAAGTTTATGATCTATATGCAGATATGAGTGAATTAGTTGGTTTAGACTGGACTATCAAGAATGTTGACTTGGGTATTGAATCTAATGTTATTGAAATTTCTAGTGATAATATGAATACAAATGACGGAATTCTAAAGATTATTTGGACAGATCTACATAATGAGGAAGGAGTTCAATTATTCTCAACTATTTCAGGAGACTTTACAATTGAAGACTTAAATTCGTCTTTAAATTCTTTAATAGTTCTTACTGGAAAAGGAAAAGAGACAAATGAACATCTTATTCAATTGTCACCAAGAAGTTCCGTTTCTGATTTAGTTTCAGCAACTATTTATCCTAACCCTTTTAGCGATATTACAAATGTTGAATTAACTAATTTTGATCTTGAAAAAGTTACAATGGAAATTTACACTATTGATGGTAAATTAATTAGCTCATCTGTATATTCAGGTGTATCAACTATAACTATTGATGAAAATCTAGTTCGAAATGAAGGAGTGTATACTATACATATAACTGATGGTAAACAATCTGTTCACAAGAAATTGATGAAAATCAAATAATAATTACAACTAAACTAATAGCAAGAGTCTTTCATTAATTTGAAAGGCTCTTTTTTTTGGGCTTAAAGCCCAAAGTTATTATTTTAAATAACTGTGATTCAATTAATTAAGTCTATTTGTTGTCGTTGAGTGGAAAGTTATAATTATATCAAGAAGATTAACTATATATTTCGATAAGTTCCTTGATTGTCAAAATACTCCTAATTGTATGTTCTTTTTCGAGTCGATCGGAACAAAAAAAGTAAGTTTCCCTTTGATGCTTTAATATTTCATAATATCATTTCTTTATTAACAATTAAAATTTTCAAATACGCTGAAGTACTAAAACTTGGTACGTGATTTGCATTATAAGTATTGTATGAAAGTAGAATTGAACTAAAACTAGGTTCAATGTCTGCATAAAATTCAGTAAATCAATGTTTTATATGAAAAATTGCCAAACGATCAAACCGAGAGAAATTCAATCAAATTTCATCGAAAATTGCAATGGAGCAATCAAATTCGTTCTTAGTACATTATTTTTTGTACTTTTTTTAAGTTCGATTTCAGCACAATCAATTGATGGTTGTTCAGGAACTATTTTTGACTCCGGAGGAGCAGTTGCGGATTACGCAAACGATGAGTCAATTACAACAACATATTGTTCAGATATGGGTAATCAAATCAAATTAACTTTTTCTTCTTTCGATGTAGAGGAAAATTTTGATTTTTTACTTGTATATGATGGAGCAGATGCTAATTCACCAATTTTGGGTGTGTTTACAGGTGCTAATTCTCCAGGAGCAGTTGTGTCAACTAATGGCTGTATTACACTAGTCTTTGAGTCTGATGGGAATACAACGGGACCTGGTTATGAAGCAGACATAACTTGCGTTGCAGATTGTGATGTATCAATAGATATGTTAGACTTTACATCAGCAACATGTATGAATAGTGATGGAATTATCGATATTACAGCAAGTGGAGCTCAAGGTACAATTGAGTATTCAATTGATGGAGGTCTTACTTTTGGATCAATGTCTTCTATAACAGGTCTTGCACCTGGAAAATATATCGTCTCAGCAAGATACGATGATGGAACTTGTGAAACTGCACGTACTCCTGTATTAATTGCTAGTGGATGTGTAGAAATATGCGGAAATGGAATTGATGATGATATGGATGGAGATACAGATATGGTAGGTTGTGAAAATACAATAGTTGGTTGTTCAGGTACTTTTACTGATGATGGAGGTGCGATGGGTAATTATTCACCTAATCTAGATACAATTTTTACATTTTGTGCCGATAATGGTGGTCGAATGGAAATGACATTTACTGAATTTAGTTTAGCTCTAGGAGCGGCTTTCGATTCATTATTTGTTTTTGATGGTCCAGATATTAATTCTCCATCATTAGGAGGTTACTTCGGACAAGATGGAGGTGTTGTGAATGATCAATTTAGAGCAAGATCATTTTTTCAAAGTACAGGTGAATGCCTTACGTTTAGATTTGTTTCAGGTCCATTTAGTGAAAGTTCTGGATGGAATGCATTTTATACATGTTCTGAACCAGCAACTAATTTTGGAACTGAAATCTGTGGAAATGGAATAGATGATGATGGTGATGGTATGATTGATAATCAAGATCCAGATTGTCCAGTAGGTCTTGACCCAATTGTGTGTGAACAAGGATTCGATTATTATGTTCCCCCAGTATGGCAAATGAGTGGAATCGCTTCTGATTATATTGCACCTTCTATATTATGTTTAAGTACTTCTTTTCCTGAAGCTACTGTAACAATAGAAACTGCTGATGGATCATACTCCAATACCTTAACATTAAATGCGGGTTCTACTGATACCTTAAGATTTGATGATTCTTTCAATGTATTATTAACAGATATGAATAATACAGTTGAAACAAATAGAGGACTGATTGTAACAAGTGATTTTCCTATTCAAGTTCTATATATACTTGACGGAGATTTAAATAAAAACCTTTTGACTATAAAAGGTCAAGAGGCAAAAGGTAGAAGTTTTAGAGTGGGAACTCAAACTAGAACCTTGGTACAACCTCCCACTGGTATTGTTAGAGAAGAGCACCACTTTATTTCTGTAATGGCTGTTGAAG
Source organism: uncultured Saprospiraceae bacterium (assembly GCA_964403985.1). Taxonomy (GTDB): domain Bacteria; phylum Bacteroidota; class Bacteroidia; order Chitinophagales; family Saprospiraceae; genus JAHDFB01. The sequence goes on along the minus strand of CAYOIL010000046.1, from coordinate 8,805 downwards.
ACGGTACCAATGTAACAATTACAACTGACAAAGTTATTCAAGGGCAAACGTCGCCTATTAATATCATGTTAGATGCAGGAGAAACATACTTAGTAATAAATGATGATTTCAATGTAACATTAACTGGTGCTTTAGTAACTTCAGATAAAGATATCGTAGTTGCAAGTGGATCACAGCATACTTCAGCTTATGGAGTAACAGAAGATGATGGTGGTGTGGATCAACTTGTTCCAGTAAGAAGTATTGGTACAGATTATATCCTTGTAAGAGGAGAAGTAACACCTATTCAAGATTATGGAATTGTTGTGGCAACTGAAAATAATACAGTTGTTTCTGTCGATGGAACACCTGTTATTACCTTAAATGCAGGAGAATACTATGAAGTAGATGTAACTGGAACTATAGGAACGGGAACATATATTAATGGTTCTAAGCCTATTTATGTTTATCATGTGTCAGGATTAACATTGGGAGAGGTCGGAATGGCTTTACTTGCACCAATTGGTCAATGTAGAGGAGATCTTTCAACTTCATTTGCTAGAGCAGACGTTGGAGCAGCAGTTCCAGATGAATGTGCAGTTAATATTGTAATTATTGATGCTGGTTTGGCAAGTCTTGAATTGAATGGTGTAAATGTTGCATCATTACCTACTACAACTATTTTACCAGTTGCTGCTTTCCCTGGCTATTCGACTGTAACAATAAGAGATGCTGATATAGCTGCTGAAAATTTACTTGAAAGTGATGAGTTTTTTAATGCAGCGGTAATAATTGGAAATCCATCCAATACTGGAACTTATGGTTCAATTACTAGCTTTAGTGAAAAAATAAATATACTTGATCCATTTTTAAATGAATCTGTTGAGTTCTATGTTTTAGACACAATTTGTGCTGATTCTAGTTTGAGTCACACTTTAAATGTTCTTTCATGTGGATCAACTGAAAAAATAAGAACAATTGATCAAGGTGCCCTAGGTACGGCTACTATTACTGGTGACTTGAGTTTCGATTATACATCGAACGGTATGCCTGGAGATGATGTTATATCTGTAACTGTAGTTAACGATTTTGGAATTCAATCTACAGTTTGTATAGGTATCAGAATTGATACTTTATTAGTTGAATTTGCACCAAATGATACGATTGCTTGTAGTGGTGAAACTCTTACATTAGAGTTAGACACAATTGGAAGTGTTGGACCATATTCTTATATGTGGTCGACAGGTGAAACTACACCTACAATTGATGTAACACCTACTGCAACGACAACTTATACTGTAACTGTTGCAGATGCGGCAGGTTGTATAGGTGTAGATTCAGTAAGAGTAGAATTACAAATGACAGTAACTGCTGATGCTGGCGAAGACCAAACAGTTTGTTCAGGTGATGATGTATTGTTAAGTGCAACAATGCCAATGAGTACAGATGGTATGTGGACTGGTGGTACTGGAGCTTTTTCTGATGATACTAGTCCTACAGCAACCTATACTCCTGGTGCTGGTGAAGACGATGGAATGTTTACACTTTATTGGACACTTTCTGGTGGAACTGGAATGATGTGCTTTGATGGTGTTGATTCGATTATCGTAACGGTAACACCTGCTTTAGATGTTGATGCTGGAGATGATACTTATATTTGTGCTGGTTCTTCGTTAGATCTTGCAGATTTAAATTCTCAGATCAACACAACTGCAGCATTTACAGCATTTTATACAACTGATGGAGATGGTGTATTCATGCCAGGTGCTACTGCAAGTGGTGAATTTGGCGTAGCAACAAGTTATGTTCCAGGTGTAAATGATATTGAAAATGGTCAAACTATATTAACTTTAACTGTAACAGGTGCAGCAATGGATGCATGCGCTAATGGTGTAGATGAAGTAATTCTTAATATAGAAGGTGCACCAGTTTTAGTTTGTAATGACAATCTTAATATTTCAGTAAATAGTGAATGTTTAGTAGAACTTAATGTAGATATGTTAATTGAAAGTCCAATCGAACCTGAAGACTTTTACATCATTACATTAAAAGATGAATTTGGAAATGTTATACCTGGTATGACACTTAATAGTTCTTATATAAATAGAACAATAGAGTATTCAGTAGAATATGAATGTGGTGGAAATAGTTGTTGGGGATACATAACAATCGAAGATAAGCAAATTCCAGATTTAGAACCTGGATCTAGAATTGTAGATTGTAGAGTATCAACTGACCCTTCTATTGCAGATTTACCATTACCTGCAGGTGTTAATGTATTTGCTTCTGGTGATGTTTACTTTGTAGAGAATTTTGACCCATGTAGTAATGTAACACTTACATATGAAGATGAAGTTGTTGATAATGGATGTAGTGCAGATTTTGAAACTACGATATTTAGAACATATACTGCAACTGATGCTTCTGGAAATTCAACAACTGCTGTTGACACAGTTTTTGTAGAAAGAATCACATTAGCTGATTTGGTTTTACCACCAAACTACGATGATATTGATCAACCTTCACTTTCTTGTAGTGCAGATTTCGAGAAACTAGATAATGGAAACCCTTCTCCTACAGTAACAGGAATGCCAGATGCAGGTCTTTGTAGCAAATTTGAGTCAACTTATACCGATCTTGAATTCGAAATGTGTGGAAATACTTTCAAAGTAGTAAGAGAATGGATAATTTATGATTGGTGTACTTCTGAATCTATAGAGTTTTTCCAAACGATTAAGATAACAGATAAAACAGATCCTACAATTTCTTGTCCTGCTGATGTTACTGTATCTTCAGACGCTAATGAATGTAATTCTGGTTTAGTAATATTACAACAAGTAGAAGCAGAAGATAACTGTAGTTCTGTAACTATCGATGCTGTTGTTACTGATGCTGATGGAAATAATATTACTGTAAATTCTCAGAATGGTAACTTATTTGTTGCAGATCTTCCTTTAGGAATCTCTACGGTAAGATATATAGTAACTGATGAATGTGGTTTGACTAACGATGCTTGTACTTATGATATAACAGTGTTTGATGATGTTCCTCCTACACCTGTTTGTGAAACACATACAAAAGTATCTCTTAATAATGTAGGTACAGCTAGAGTATATGCTATTTCATTAGATGATGGATCTCACGATAATTGTGAAATTGCAACTATCGAAGTAGCTAAAATGACTGATCAATGTGGATTCGGTGCTCTTAACTTCGGAGATTACGTTGATTTCTGTTGTAACGAAATAGGTGATCCTGTAATGGTTGCACTTCAAATTACTGATATTTATGGTAACGAAAATGTATGTATGGTAGAAGTTGAACTTGAAGATAAAATTGCTCCAGTTATTGAAGCACCTTCAGATTTAACTATATCTTGTACTACAGGATTTGATGAAAATGACTTAAGTAATTTTGGAAAAGTAGTTCAATCACAAGCTGCTCAAGAAAATATTGAAATTTTCGATGACTTTAATAATGGTGTAGCAGGAATCGATGGTATTGCTCTTGACAATTGTGAGGTAACAATAGAAGAAGAAATTCAAATTGACATTGACTGTGGAGTAGGGGAGATTAGAAGATTATTTACTGCAATTGATGGTTTTGGTCTTAAACAAAGTGATGTACAGATTATTACAGTTAATAATGCAGATCCTTTCAATATTAATGATATCATATTCCCTCCAAATGCAAATATGAGTGGATGTATGAATCTTGATACAGATCCTTCAAACACTGGATTCCCTACAATCTTAAATGAAGATTGTGCTTCAATAGTTATGGACTTTGAAGATAAAACATTTGAAACTGTTGATTCTGCTTGTGTATTAGTTGTTAGAACATGGAAAGTAATTGATATGTGTCAATTCAATGCAAATACTCAAGAAGGTGTATTTACAGGTGTACAATCGATAAAATTAAACAACACAATTGCTCCTACAATTACTTCAACTTGCCAAGACACAGTAGTATGTATTTATGGAGAGTGTGAAGGTAATGTTGAACTAGAAATTAATGCTTTTGACGATTGTACTGATGTTGAATTATTAAACTTCAACTACTATATAGACAAAGACAATGATGGCAATGTCGATTTTGTAGGTACTAACAATAGATTCATTAGAAAATTATCTACTGGAACCCATAGTGTAAGATGGACAGTAGAAGATCTATGTGGAAATATGACTGAGTGTTCTTTTGAATTCGAGGTTGTTGATTGTAAAAATCCTACTCCTTATTGCTTAGGTGGTGTTGCTACTGCTTTAATGAATAATGTAGGTGAAGTAGAAGTTTCTGCGGAAACTTTTGACTTAGGAAGTTTTGATAACTGTACAGAACAAGAAAATTTACAATTTTCTTTCTCTTCAAATACATCTAATACAACCATGTTATTTACATGTGATATGTTAGAAAATGGTGTTGTTCAAACTTTCGAAAGAGAGCTATGGGTAACTGATGAAGCTGGAAACCAAGATTTCTGTACGATTCAGATTAAAGTTCAAGATAACTTTGATGTATGTGATAATGCAGGATCAGTAACTATCGGTGGTGCTGTTTATAATGTAGAAGATGAAAAAGTATCAGGAACTGATGTATTCTTATCAAGTGATTATCCTGAAGCAAATGGATCATTATTAGATACGGATGGAGATTATGCATTTAATTCAATGCCAATGGGTGTAGATTATTTGATTGAAGGATATAAGAATGATGATATGTTGAATGGTATTACTGTTCTTGATATTGTTCTTGTTCAAAAGCATATCTTAGGATTGAAGCCTTTTGACTCTCCTTACAAATATATTGCTGCCGATGTAAATGACAATGGTAAAGTAAATGGAGTAGATATTGTACAAATCAGAAAAGCATTATTGAATTATTACGATGATGAATTCCCTGATAATACAAGTTGGAAGTTTGTTGATAAGTCATTCGATTTTGATGAGTCGGATATATTCAACTATCCTGAATCTGTAGTGCTTAATGAATTGAATCAAGATGTTTTGAATGCAGATTTAAGAGCAGTTAAAATTGCTGATATTAATCAGTCTGCTGAAGTTGATGGATTTACAACTACATCTGTTGAAACAAGGGATATGTTATCTTACACGCTTAAAACAGCTAAAGTAGGTGATAAAATTGCATTCATTGCTCAAGAAGATATCTTAGTATCAGGATTCCAATTGGAATTAAATGTTGGAAATAATTCTATAAGCTTATTTGAACAAGCTGCATTAAATATTAATGAGGCGCAAGTTAGAGTGTTAAATAACACTATTAGAATAGCTTATCATAATACAACTTCTGACCAGGTTGTAGCAGGTGATGTTTTATTCTATATTGGAACTGATGATAACGAAGCTGCTATTAATAATGTTTCTGTTGAAACAATGAGCTTATATCCTGAAATGTACAATGATGAATTGGATGTATTTAAATTAAATATTTCAACAAGAGAAGATGTTCTTAACGTTGCTGATGTTACTTTATATCAGAATACTCCGAATCCATTCCAAAAATCAACATTGATTTCTTGGGAAATGCCAACTACTGAATCAATCGATTTTGAAATCATGGATAACAGTGGACGATTGATGATGAAGAGAACTATTACAGCTTCTAAAGGAACAAATGTAATAGAATTGGATAGAAATGAATTCCAGTCAGCTGGTGTTTACTTCTACACGATCAAAACTTCATACGGTTCATTTACTAAGAAAATGATCTTAATGAATTAGAAACTGAATTTTTAATATATGAGGCGCATTACGAAAGTGATGCGCCTTTTTTGTTGGCTTACGCCCAAAGGTTTTAAAGTGAAAATATGATTTTGGCATAATCCAAGAAAATCTATTCTTATATGGCTTACGCCCAAAAGTTTTGGGTAAAGAAATCTATATGGGAACTAGAAAGGTTAATAATCAATACATATTTTTAACTAGGATTTTACCTTAAAGATTTTGGGCTTAAAGCCCAAAATCTCTTAATTAATTGATTAATTAAAATATAAGAAGTTATTCGATTTAATAGATTGACATTAATGGTTCTAACTTGTAAAAGCTTAAAAGTATAGGTAGAATACTTGAATTTAGTAATTAGTTTTATGCATTTTTATATCTCATATCCCTTAGATTTTTATAAATTGCATTCCCAAAGACGAATACATGTCATTTATTACATCATTAGGTAGAGGAACACTCGGAATAGCAGTGTTATTAGGAATTTGTTATTTGCTAAGTGCAAATAGAAAACGAATTGATTGGAAATTAGTAGGTGTAGGCATAGGATTTCAAGTTTTACTTGCTTTATTGTTATTAAAAGTTCCTGGTGTAAGTACTGTATTTGATTCTATAGCAGGAGGAATTACTCAATTACTAGATATTAGCGAAGCCGGTGCAGTATTCATGTTTGGATCATTGGTAGAAGATTCAGATACTTTCGGATATATATTTGCGTTTCAAGTTTTGCCAACCATTGTTTTCTTTTCGGCTTTATCTGCCTTATTATATTATTTTGGAATTTTACAACTTATAGTCAAAGGAATGGCTTGGGTAATGTCCAAAACAATGGGTTTAAGTGGGCCTGAATCCCTTGCAGCAGCAGCCAATGTATTTATTGGTCAAACAGAAGCTCCCTTGGCAGTTAAGCCATACTTAGAAGGTATGAGTAGAAGTGAATTACTGTGTTTAATGACCGGTGGAATGGCGACTATTGCAGGTGGAGTATTTGCGGCATATGTTGGGTATCTAGGTGGAGGTGTAGAAGAATTGGAATTGTTTTATGCAAAGCACTTATTAACAGCAAGTTTAATATCTGCACCAGCAGCGATTGTAGCTTCCAAAATGTTATTTCCTGAGTCAGAAAAAGATAAAAATTCTTCTGAATTAAAAATGGAAAAGCCTGATTATCACAATATGCTTGATGCTATTGCTAAAGGTACTTCCGATGGCTTAAAGTTAGCCGTTAACGTAGCAGTAATGCTAATCGTATTTACTGCCTTAGTCGCACTTTTGAATTGGATATTAGGTTCTTTAAGCCCTCAGATTTTGGATGATAATGTTGCAGAATGGACTGATGGTAGATACAAGGTTTTTGACTTTACTTATTTACTTGGTGTCCTATTTGCTCCCTTTGCTTGGCTTCTCGGAACTCCTACAGAAGACATTTTATACGTTGGACAGCTTCTTGGTCAAAAAACTATGATAAACGAATTTGTCGCTTACTCAGAACTAGATAATCTAAGAAAAGCTGGAATCGTACTCCAAGATAAATCAATGATTATAGTAACATACGCTCTTTGTGGTTTTGCTAATTTCGCTTCGATAGGTATACAAATAGGAGGTATAAGTGCCATCGCACCCGGTCAACGTAAAGCATTGACGGAACTTGGATTAAAGTCTTTAATAGGTGGAACAATAGCTTGTTTCTTAACCGCAGCAATCGCAGGAATTATAGCGTAATCATGAGTATGAAACCGTATATCATAGGAATAACAGGAGGAAGTGGATCTGGTAAAACTAGTATTATCAAAATACTTAGAGAAACATTTAAAACAGAAGAACTCAGCCTTGTTTCGCAAGATAATTATTATAAACCAAGAGAAAGTCAACAAAAAGACGAAAACGGTGTCACTAATTTTGATTTGCCTACATGCATTGATCAAGAAAAGTTTCTACAAGATATTGATAACCTACGAAATGGGAAAACAGTAGAATTAAAAGAATATACGTTCAATAATGCACTTGCAACTCCCCAAATGATCGCAGTTAAGCCGACACCTATAATAATTGTAGAAGGCTTGTTTGTATTTCATTATGCAAAATTGAGAGATCTTATGGATTTAAAAGTCTATATCCATGCTTCTGATATTGTCAAGTTGAAAAGAAGAATAAATAGAGATAAAGTTGAACGTAATTATCCTATTGATGATGTTCTTTATCGGTACGAACACCATGTGACACCTGCATTTGAAGAGTATATTCTTCCTTACAAAAAAATGTCTGATATTATTATAAATAATGAATACAGCTATGATTCAGCTCTTGAAGTGCTTAAAGGTTTTATTCACACGAAGATTAACCGTCAATAACCGCAGTAAATTCGATTTCTACTAATAACCTATTATCAATTAAGTTACTAACTTCAAGTAGGGTAGTAGCTGGGTAAATTCCTCTAAAACAATCGCCATGTGCCTTTCCTACTTCTTCCCAGTCTTCAATGTTCGTAACAAAAATTCTTGTTCTAATCACATCATTTAAGTCAGCTCCTAATTCATTCAAAGCTTTTTCTGCCTTTCTGATTATGAAAATAGTTTGTTCGTAAGGATCATCTTCTCCTATAAAATTCCCTTTAGAATCAACAGAAGTAGTTCCAGCTACTTCTATAATATTACCTATCTTGACTGCTCTAGAATACGCAACTATATCTTCCCATTTTACTCCTGACGAAACTCTTTTTCTGCTCATTATACGTAATTGTTTTTTGGAATTTCTTCCAGCGAATTTTAATTGGTTTGGTATACCTTACTAAAGGTAATAAAATCTCTATTTATTGTTTGGTTATAGTGATGTTTTATTCGTTTAAAACGCTAGGTTTTCTATTTAAATGACACCATCAACGAGATTTAAATTTTCGCTCTCATCTTCATTTTTTAATAAACCCAATAATTCATCACTCATACTTAAGAATATTCTATCCAATGCTTGTATGTATGATGTACTAATTTTCTTTTTCACGTCATCAACAGATTGGACACCTTCTCCTTCACGTAAAATATAGGATTGTGTAAGCGAACCCGACTCTATTTGAATCGTATACTTACTGTTA
>CAYOIL010000045.1:11708-19402 GCA_964403985.1 uncultured Saprospiraceae bacterium | reverse complement strand
TATAACAACTAAAGATGAATAAGTCTCGGACCATTATCAATCGATCTGAAGGCAGATCAGCTTGCTGTAGCATGGATAGCTCTCTTTCTGGAAGAAAGGAGCGTTCTGACTTTTTGTAGGTGAATTTGAAACTAATGAATGGATCCTTTTCTAACCATTCTAATTTTACTCCCAAATTTATGATTGTTCGTAAACGTTGAATGTGTTTCATCACTGTATTATGCCCCATTTGATTGTTAGCCTTTTCTAATTTGGTCCTACGAAGAAACTGCTCAAAATTTGTGAGAAAAGAGAAAGAGAGTTGCGCCAGGAATACATCTTCACTTTTCATCTTCTTTTTCAAAAACAAAGTCAAATAGCTTTTCGTAGTTCTGTACATTTTCAAACTTCCTTCGCTCAATGTATCTTCCGATAATTCATAATGGTAGTTGTATAATTCAATTAAAGTTTTTGCTTTTTCATCTTCACCAAAAAATCTAGCTTTTATTAGCTGAGGTGTAATTAAGCGTTGTTCTTTTCGCAATTCATCATAAACATCGTGAAGCTGTGATTTAATATCTGAAAGAAAAAAGTTGAATTTTTTCACTTCAGGAGATCTACCTTTTAAACTATTAAGGTTCGAATCCCAAGCGGATATCAAGACTTTCTTTTTAAGACTAAATTCGATTCTTTTAGTATTAGCAGTAACTCTACAAAACAAGGTGTATGTACCATTTTTATTACGATCTTTCTTTGGAAGAAAAAGGATAGAAAAAGTGTGACTAGTTTTCATTTAACTAACTATTAAAAAACGCGCACCTATTAAATGCACTAATTATGAAATAGAAGTCAAACCCGCTCAAATCAATTCAATGTTAATCAATTGTTAAACAGTGAGTTATAAAGGTAATAAATAAATTCAGACTGATACAACCTACGCACCGAATTACGCACCAAAGTATGCGTTTTATATGCGTTTTAATGCGTTATTATGAATAGCATAAAAACAAAAAAGCCTGAAAATCATAGATTTTCAGGCTTTTTGCAGGTTTTTAAACCCTAAGTAGTAGGGGTGAAAAGATTCGAACTTTCGACCCCTTGGTCCCAAACCAAGTGCGCTAACCGGACTGCGCTACACCCCTAACTTATTATTTTATAGATGAGAATCCCTCGACCCTCACGCTGTGGCGTGATGCGCTAACCGTTAATGCCTATCGGTTTTATACAATTTTGCGCTACACCAATAAATATATTTTTTTGCTTTACTCTTAAAGCGGCGCAAATATAATATAAAGTCATTAATAAACTAAAATAAAAAGCTAATAAATTGATTTATTTTAGAGTCATCATTCACATTCTACTAATTTATATACTTGTAACTTAGCCCTCAATTACAACAATGCTTAAAATCAATTCAAAAAGTTATGATTTTCCGCACTAATTTTATCTCATGGCAAAAAAAAGAAAAGTTGGCTTTCCGCCTGGAACAATAATTTACACTGGGAATCAAACTAGTATTGATGTTAAAGTTAATTATGTCGAATACAACAAATCCGTTCAATTAAGCGAAACATATCTTAACAAAGATAAATTACCCATTCACTTGTCCTCCGATTCTTTAACCCAATGGTATGATATAAGAGGATTGCATGATATTGAGTTAATGCAAAAAATTGCAGATTTATTTGGTGTTCATTCATTAGCTATGGAAGATATCGTTGATGTCCATAGAAGACCAACTCACGTAGAATATACTAATGGTCATTTTATTTCTTTTAAAGCATTTGAATATAACAAGGACAAAAAACAACTTGTGCCACAAACCATTTCTTTATTTCTCGGTAAAGGATTTGTTCTTTCTTTTCAAGAATTTGAAGACGATGTTTTTAAAATTCTAAGGGATCGAATTACTAATAGTAAAGGCAGAATTAATGGCCTTGGCGCAGATTACCTCACCTATGCTATTATTGATACAATTGTTGATCGATATTTTACTATTGTTGATGAAGTAGAAGAAACATTGGAAGAAATAGAAAATACTATAAGTCTTAATATTGATAGTATGAATAAAGGTGAATTACAAGCAACAAAAGTGAACTTGATAAAAATTCGTAAATCGGTTGTTCCTTTGCGTGAGGCTTTAAATCAATTTATTCGATCAGAATCCGAGCTTATTGAGAAACAAACCGAAATTTATTTAAGAGATGTTTATGGTCACATTATTCAAATTGTTGAAAATACGGACACTTTACGTGATATCTTAGGTGGTTTACAAGATTTATATTTATCGGAGATTAGTCTAAAAATGAATCGCATTATACAGTTTCTTACGATTGTAACTGCTGTATTTGTACCATTGTCTTTTTTAACTGGATTATATGGGATGAATTTTGATGTAATTCCTGAACTGAAAAACCCTTATGGCTATTATATCTTATGGGCTTTTATGTTGTTTATCACTGGTGGGATGCTATTGTGGTTTAAGAAAAATAAGTGGTTGTAAATAGCATAAATGATCCTTATTCATTAAACAATTGGCTAAATAATACTAGCAAAGATGCATACTTAAGACCTTCCTTTTTACTTTCAAAATTTTCTCTTTGCAAAGTATTATACTTTTTTAGGCATAAAATCACTCTTTTTTGCTGTTTTTGTGTATACTATCTTGCACATTCCAAATTAAATTCTGTAGAAAGGTTAATTATTTATAGTTTTAGGCTCCACTAGTCACATTACTCAGGTGAAATTTTGGAAACGTTAAATTATATTAAAAAAACCAAGTTATGAAATTACTCCAAACACTCGTTGTTATCACATTCTCATTTACCTCCTACGCTAATTGTATTCAAGGCAATGGAAATATTGAAACAATCAGTAAAACTTATCAAGAGTTTACCTCAATTACCAACAATTCACCTTTTACTGCAACTATAGTATATGGTGAAAATTATTCATTAAACATTAAGGGCGATGCCAATATTTTGGAAATGTTAAATGTTGACTTGTCTACATTTAATCTGGCAATTAACTCAACGACAACAGATGATTGCTTTGAAAGTGATGATTTCACGATCGTAGTTACCGTTCCTTATTCTAATCCTAATACCCAAAAAGTATTATTAGAATCTGAAGATGTTTACCACCTTCCTTTTATTCTTCCTACGTCATTCGTAGATCCTAGTTTTTCAATTTCTGAAAATTCAACAAAAGATCTATTGTATATCGACAATATGGACGAATCCAAAAAGATTTTTGTGGTAGATGCCGCAGGTACAGTAGTTAAAACTTCAATGGTGAAACCTGGCGAAGCTTTAAATATTTCTAGTTTGCCAGCAGGGAATTATAATTTGAATATTGATGACTTTAGTGTCGTCGTATGTAAGTTATAACTTTTTACTTGCAAAAAAGTACGGAGGGAGAGATTCGAACTCTCAAAATTCTGATTCTAAATCAGACGCGTATGCCATTTCCGCCACCTCCGCAATTTAAGTTTACCTAGGAAGATTCGAACTTCCACCAAGTGAGTCAAATTCACTTATGCTACCATTACAACATAGGTAAATTGAGTAAATATGTCTGGGAAGCAGGATTCGAACCTGCGACCTCTCGCTTCCAAAGCGAGGAAACAACCTCCGTTCTCTTCCCAGATAGGTCCTTCATGTTTAGTAGTCTAAGTTCGAGATATCAAAATTATCCCGAACTTAGATTTTTTATTTACTGCCTTTTTTAATCGTAGTACTTACGAGAATCGAACTCGTTTCTCCTGTGAGACAGTCAGGTGCTCTACCGTTAAGCTAAAGTACTATTGGATATAAGGCAAAAAAAAAGCACCTCCTAATCAAGGAAGTGCTCTGTTTATTAAGTAGCTAATTTCTTAGCTCATTACTTCTTTGAATAGTTGAATATTGTATGCTTGACATTGCGGGAGAGGGAATGCCAGAATAGTTTGTATATATATAGATTGTGTCATTGTTGTTATTTTAATTCTAAGGCAAATATAGAAACAAATATTCTTTATAATCAAACTTTATTTAATATTTATTTTATTGATAAACAGTTACTTATATCGATTTTAGGCATATTCTGTCCTCCTCGCAATCTAGCAAGTTTACTAAATATTTACAAATGCCTGTCTCTCAATTGTTTCTATTTTTAGTCTTTTATTTGTTATCTATTTTTATGCTCTCATATTTTTTAAAAAAAGTCAAAAAAAAACGTCCAATAAATTAATATTGGACGCTCGTTATGCTTATTTCTATACTCTTTAAACTATCAAATAGGGAAATACCATATGTCGAGGTCCTTTCGAACTACTACTAGCAGTAAATCCTGTTGGGGATAGTTATATGAATTTTTATTTGTTAACATTATAAGGCAAATCTACACCATTAATATTGATTTATCCAATCATCCTAGAGTTTCCTTACCCCACTTTGGGCTTTAAGCCCAAAAAAAATAAAGAGCAACTTCTATCTTTTTTAAACTCTTTGCCTTTCTTTATAGTTTACTCTCCTATAAATAAAACTCATGGCAGAAGATCTGAACATAATACAAGGTTCCAAAACCCAACAATACCAAGAATTAATTCCTCAAATTCGGGGTTTACTTATGGGAGAATCAGACATGGTCGCTAATATGGCTAATGTTGCTGCTGCACTCAAAGAACAATTTAATTGGTTATGGGTGGGCTTTTATATTGTGAAAAATGATGAACTTGTTCTTGGTCCTTTCCAAGGCCCCGTTGCTTGCACTCGAATTCAAAAAGGAAAAGGTGTGTGTGGAACAACTTGGGCAAAAAAGGAAACGGTAATTGTTGATGATGTAGAAGCCTTTCCAGGACACATTGCTTGTAGCAGTAAAAGTAAATCAGAAATTGTCGTCCCTATTATTCACAATGATAAAGTAATAGCTGTACTGGATGTAGATAGCGAAGACCTGAATTCATATGATGCTGACGATCAAAGGTTTCTGGAAGAAATTGTAGGTCTTTTAATTGATTGATGACTTTTGGGCTTTAAGCCCAAAAAATATAAAACAACTTTTCATACCAAAAATTTTAAGTGAGATTCTCGGAATTATTCTTTCTTGAAATCTTTATTCTTTATAAAATTCTCGTCTGTCAACGACTCCAAAAAAGCAATTACATCCTTTTTCTGTCGATCCGTAAGACCCAAAGCCTTTATCTTCTCACTTTTGTTGACATGGGATTTCCCTCCTGAGTTGTAATGATCCAACACATCAGTTAATGTTGCCAATGAACCATCATGCATATATGGCGCTGTAACTTCTACATTTCTTAACGAAGGAACTTTGAAAAGGGCATTGTCATTCTCATCATTCGTTAATTTTTGTCGCCCGATGTCAGCGTAATTTTCGTATAATCCATTATTTTGAAACGAATAATCAGTAAAGTTGAAACCATTATGGCAAGATGAACATTCAGCTTCTTCACTTGTGAAAATTTCTAATCCCCGAATTGCTTCTTCTGACATAGTTCCTTCCATTTTATAATGAAACTCCATGTCATAAACACTTTGACCACTGATCAGACTTCGTTCAAAAAGCGAAATGGCTCTAGTTATAACAAATGGATTTATTTTTTGACCATATGCTTTGTCCGCTAATTCTGTGTAAAATGGGATTGTATTAAGTGTATCTGCTATAAAGACTATATTGGAATTAAACTCGTCATGTTCTTGAATCGGCACTAAAACTTGCATTTCCAGAGTAGGGACACCGCCTTCTCTTGTGAAATATGGATGATAAGCAACATTAGCCAATGAAGGCGAATTTCGACTACCAACAAGTCCATTTGCTCCTTCACTAAAGGAGGTATTATCTGAAAAAGCTATTTTGGAATCATGACAAGAAGCACAACTAGTTGACCCATCAATTGACAATATAGGATCATAGAATAACTTCTTTCCTAGCAACCATCGGTCGTCCGTGTACTCATTGTTTTCGGAATGTTCAATAGGTGGAAATCCTGGTGGAACTTCAAACAAGTCCAATGTAGGAACTGATTCGTTTTTATCCTTTTTCTCACATGAATAAGCACAAAACAATCCTATCAACAATAAGGAGATGACCTTTCTCATTTTTTACTGGATGATGACTTTACGGACAGCTAATTTTGTTCCATCTAATCCTTGTATAGCAACAAAATACATCCCTTTATTTTCAATCCTTAAGGTGGATACATTTGATTGCTGTGTAATCAATTTTCCGTGAACGTCGAAGACATTTATCGTGTAGTCTTCATCATCTAATTCTAATGAAATATTTAATAATCCATCTACTGACGGATTAGGATAAACATCAAACCTTCGAATTGTTTCATGATCCACTGATAATGGAGCTGAAAGAGTGAAAACATCTTGTTTGAAATTGTCAGAAAGTATATCAATTTCCTCGAAAGCACCATGCTTTATTATTCCTTCATTTATATCTAAAGATTGAAGTAATAATGAATATTCTGCATCCAATGTTACTGTGTAAGACTCCTCTCCATTCATAGAAACAGGAAATTCCATTTTTCCATAATACTCATCTCCTACACCATGAAATTGTAATCCAAGATCCATATTTGGGCCACTAAATCCTTCTAAAGCGATAAATCTATATCCTGAATTCCAACCCCAGTGCATAGAAGGGAATTTTAATGCTAATGGATGATCATCAGGCCATAAACTAGGATCAGCATGATTTGTTTCTTCATCAATTCCAAAATAAAAATGGATCGATTCTAAACTTTCAATATCGTGTTCTCCAAGATCAATGATTGTCGCATCCGTTTTATTTATTAAACTAACAAGTACATATAAATCTTCAATTTCTGTTACATTTCCACCATCATGCGTTATCGCAAAACCAGATATATAATATTCCAACCGATTAATCTTGAAATTATGGTCTAAATCATTTGAAGAAGCAATATCGTTTTCAAATTGTACACCATCAAGCATGTGATTTATTTGTAAGCTAATAGAACTTTGAGAGAAACTAATGCAAGCAAAGCATATTGAAAATAGGAAGGAAAATATCGTTTTCATTTTTAAATTTTGAGTTTACGATGTAATGATCTGAGTTTGAAATTAAATTTATATTATTCGGTTTTAACTTGAACTCAGATTTTAAATTTAAAGTTAAAAGATTTTTGAAGATTTATATTAAGTGGATAACAAGTTCCTTACGAAGTGTCCGATAAGTCAGAGTTGCGTTTAGAATTGTAGTGGAAAATACGTGCTTTTGTAGATATCCCAGACTAATTTATAATATCTTGCCGACTTTAGTAATTACAAACTTTATTATCCTTTTATGAACTATAATGATATCCTTCGTAGACTCCGCTATTCTTTTGATTTCAGTGACGAACAAATGATTAAGATTTTCGAAATGGGGGGGCTTAAAACGGATCGAGCAACTGTTAGTAACTGGATGAAAAAAGAAGAATCTGATGATTATGAAGAATTAGTTGCTAAGAATCTCACGATATATCTCAATGGACTTATTTCCTTTAAGCGCGGTGAAAGACCCGGTGGACCTCCCAAACCTGAAAAGTATTTAACCAATAATCTGATTCTGAAAAAGTTGAAAATTGCTCTCGAACTTTCAACAGAGGATATTCTCGAAATGTATATTTTATCAGGTAAAACGATAAGCATGAATGAGTTGACTTCTTTTTTTAGAAATCCGGAAAGGCGGCAATTTCAGCC
>CAYOIL010000045.1:6391-11698 GCA_964403985.1 uncultured Saprospiraceae bacterium | reverse complement strand
TTCAGCCTATGAAAGATCAATATTTAAGACAATTTATCTACGCTATTCAACATAAATTTCGACCTTCTGAAGAAGATTAGTTTAACCGAATTATGCATTAGACAATCTATTACGTAATGAAACTAATGCAAAATCAATGTTTCACTGGAATTTTCAGATTCACCATTACTTGTAACGCCTTTAGCGGTAGCGATACTGTGTTAAATCTTCCAAATCTCCTGATTTTATTGCATTTTCGTCCCTCTTAACATAGCCCTAATGCATAATTCGGGTTTAATGTATTTTGGGCTTTAAGCCCAAAAAATATAAGGAAAATTTTATTTCTGCATTTTATCAACCTGTTTAGAAACATATTTCTCTAGCTTCCCTTTCTTTTCAAGCTTAATCATCTTTTTTACAAATTTACTATCAAGGTAGACTTCATTTTCTAGGTAAAAAGCATTCATAGTTTTTATTGCTGCTAAAGCACATTTTTTAACATCATTTGTATAACTATTTTCAATACTATATTTTATCCAACCTGCAATAAATACCATGGTTAGAGGTCCATTGTCTAGGGGCATGAGTTTGTCATAAATTACTATATCCATATAAGGACAGCCAGAGATCCATTCAAACATAAACTTGCTTACATTAGCCCTATCTTGCGGATATTTATCAATAGGTGTATCGATCAGAAATTTCGTGATTTCATAGGTTAAGTCTTCATGTGTTTTATAGTCTTCAGGAAAACCCAACTTAATATCATCAGCAATTATAAAATGCTGCGCTTGAGAAGTAAGAGACAAAGTAAAAAGCGCAATAACTAAGAATATATATTTTTTCATGCTAAATAAGTATGGACTGATTAAATTCAATTTCAAAATATGAATTATAAATGGAATCGTAGAATTTCAAATATGAAATCTAATTGATTTACATTAAAAAATAGATATCATAAAGCGATGTGTAGACTCTTTATATTCGCTTTTAATCTAATAAAGAACCAACTAGTTGCTTAATCTGTATTTCTCTTAATTTTGCAGCATATCTTGAATTGTTCAGATTAACCTGTGCATTAAGTAAATTCAACTGAGCTTGTCTGAATTCTATGGACGTTACTTGACCACTTCGAAGTTGTTCTTCTGTTCTATTGAAGTTTTCTTGATTTGTTTCTACTGCTTCTTCTTGGACACTAATTATAAAAATTTCATTCTGATAGTTTTGCCAAGCATTCCTTATATCACGTTCCAGTTGTTGTTCCAGTTGGTCAATTTGTAATTTTTGATTCGTTAAATTAAGAACTGTGTTTTGTCTACGAATACTCCTACTACCATCAAAGATGGTCCAGTTGATTCCTACATTAGCTGCCAATCGTTCAGAACTAGATTGTTCGATGAATGAACCATTGGGGTTGTCGGAATAGGCGAAATCTAGAGAAACACCAGAATTAATTGTCGGTTTATTTTCAGCATCAATAAGATTCAAGTCTAATTCACTCACCACAAGATTCTGTCGATTCAACTCCAAATTGATATTGTTACTTTTTCCTTTTTGAATGAGTTGGTCTAGCTTATTAACACCGTCAATAGCATGTGATAAATCTATGTCGAATTCTACGTCTGTTGCTCGTCCCATTGCAACATTCAAATTCCTCTTTTCATTTTCTAAATTCATCTTGGCATTAAGAATATTCACGCTATCAAGTTGAATGTCAACCTTCGCATTTAATACATTTAATCCATTTCCTTGTCCTAGTTCAAGGTTGGTTTCAGCTCTTCTTAATCTCTCCCGAGAAACGTCTATAGTTTGTTCTAGAGCTTTTACATTTTCTTTTAATTGAGCAACAACAAAATAGCTGTTGAATACTTGAAGCAAATTTTGTTCGATGGTCTGACGAAGTTGTAAATTCGAACTGTTCAACGATTCTTTCAATTGATCAAGACCAATTGCACGCGCCTGATTATAAATCGTATAATCCGCTTGAGCCGCAGCATTTAAACCCCATGTAAATGCATTACTTACTGATGCTTCTTGTCCAGTGCTAAACTGTTGGTTTGAACTACCGAAATTCCCATTAATACCTCCATTTGCACTTACCGTGGGAAGATAATTATTGGCTCGTTTATCCGTCAAGTTTTCAGCAATAGCGACATTGTTTTTTGCGATTTTTATCCCAAAATTATTAGCTAATGTGATTTCTTTGGCTTGTTCCAATGTCAACAATTCTTGACCAACACTATTAAAACTTAGTAGTAAAAATAGAGCTAGTGAAAAGTATATTATATATAGTCGCATAATTTAAAATTC
The DNA here is from genome assembly GCA_964403985.1 of uncultured Saprospiraceae bacterium. Classification (GTDB taxonomy): domain Bacteria; phylum Bacteroidota; class Bacteroidia; order Chitinophagales; family Saprospiraceae; genus JAHDFB01. The sequence goes on along the minus strand of CAYOIL010000045.1, from coordinate 9,409 downwards.
AAAGTTAATTAGTAAGCTCTTTTAGAGGGTGTCAGGTTAGCGATTTTCTTGATCATCACTTCCGTTGTTATGGTTTGAAACTTCATGATTTTCATCTTCATCTTCTACGTGATTAAGTTCTATAATAGCTCTTTCTACGGATTCTCTAGTTGGTTTAACACCTTCCCAAAGCCATAAAACATGAACTTTTGCAGTATTCTTTACGGCAAGTAGTAAAGGCAATAAGAATAAAGTCATTAAGGTAGCATATGCTATTCCATAAGCAACTGAAATGGCCATAGGAATCAGAAACTGAGCAGAAAAACTCTTTTCAAATATTAAAGGCGCCAAACCTGCTACAGTTGTAATCGATGTTAAGAATATGGCTCTAAATCTGGAACGTCCCGCTTCTACCATCGCTTTTCGATAAGGCATTCCATCTTTTAATAAAATATTGAATTTTTCTATTAATACTAATCCATCATTCACCAGTATTCCTATCAATGCAACTATTCCTAATCCAGATAAAATATTGATGCTTTGTCCATGTATCCAGTGTCCCCAAGCTACACCTACAAAACAAAATGGAATCAAGATGAATAGCAATAAAGGTTGTCCATATGATCGGAATACGAAAGCTATGACAGCATACATCAGAATAAGTACAATTGGTAGAACCTTTCCAAGAGCTACACCTATTCTTGCAAAACTCCTATTCTGCCCTTCATAAAGCGGAGTAACAGTAGGGTATTTCGCAATGATATTCGGAATTACATCTGATTTTAAAATAGCCAGAATTTCTGGAGCTGAATCTTTTGCATTCTCTAAATCAGCTTCCACACGGATTTCTCTTCGACCATCTAGGTGATTAATAACCACATCTCCTCTTTCTATTTTATAGTTTGCAATTTCAATTAATGGAACTCTACCACCTGACGGAGTCACAATCCTCATTTGGTCAAGATTTGTAATACTACTTCTGTTGTTACGATCGTATCTTACCCAAACTCTGATTTCATCTCGTCCTCTCTGAAATCTTTGGACAGATGCTCCGAAGAATCCTGATCTCACTTGCGACATCACTTGATTTAAAGTAAGTCCGAGAAGATAGGCGTTTTCTTTTAGTTGAATCTTTATTTCTTTAATTCCTGCAGGATCATTGTCTGTGACATCTGCAAGTCTAGGGTTTTCTTGTAAGGCTTGTTTTAATTCCGATTTGGCTCCTTTTAATTGTTGGATGTTGGCTCCAACTAATGATACAGAAACGGGTTTACCCCCAAAAGCATTTCCTGAACCATAAACAACGCTTTCTGCTTCATAGATAGGTCCCATTTTCTTACGAATAGCATTGGATATTACTGACGCTTGAATGGAACGTTTTTCACCAGAAATAAGATTTAAAGTCAATGAAGCTACCGCCGTTCCTGGGCCAAGTTGCCTTACTGTATTTCTTACTAATTGGATGTCTTCTTCTTGTTCTGCCGATAATTCATCATTTACTTCCCATGCTACTTTTTCTATTTCCGTAATGAGGGAATCTGTGATTAATTCATTGGTTCCTTCTGGCATTTTCAAATTAATTCCTATTCGATCAGAAGCAACGGTCGGGAAAAAAGAGACTCTTAAAATACCGCCTTGAAATGCACCGATAGTTATTAAAAACAATGCAATAGGAATTGCAAAACCAAATATTTTATAATTCAAGACAAATCGTAAAGCTGGAACATATAACGTGTCCCTTATCCATGTGATTCCTTTATCTGCCCATATATTCAATATAAATGGTTTCGCATTTCTATCTAAAGCTCTCGAATGCGATAAGTGAGCAGGCAAAATAAGGAAAGCTTCTATTAAAGAAATTAACAAAATGATTCCCACTACTTTAGCAATTTGACCAAAGAATGAACCTAGCCTTTCAGGTAAAAAGATAAAAGTTGAAAAAGCAATTATTGTTGTTAAGATCGCAGCGATAATTGGTGGAAAAACTTGCATGGTCCCATCAATTGCTGCTCTAAATCTTGACTTGCCATTTTGATACTGGTCGTATATGTTTTCTGCAATTACAATCCCATCATCAACTAAAATACCAATCACAATGATCATCCCAAATAATGAAATCACATTTATTGTCATAAAGCTTGGTGCAAAGATGAATAGGCCTAGAAACGAGAAAGGAAGACCTATCGCTACCCAGAATGCAATACTTGGTTTCAAGAATATGGATAGAAAAAGTAATACTAAAAGTATTCCCACTGCTCCATTTTCTATCAATAAATTTTGCCTGTCATTCAATGCTATCGAAGAATCGCTACTTATAGCTAACTTAATTACATCGCTACTTTCATTGAAACTGTTGATGTATTCTTTTACTTTCTCAGTAGCATAAAGTAAGTCTTCATTATTGGTTGTGCTAACCGATAACTGAATGGCTGAATTCCCATTAAAGCTCGTTCGATCAGGAGTTTCAGACCATTTGTCTTTCACTTCAGCGACGTCTTTCAAACGGATGATTTGACCCGTTGCACTTGCTTTTACTATTATATAATCTAGTTCATCCCCAAAATATGCTCTATTGTTTGCTCTTATCAGATACTCTTCACTATCTGTTTTTATTGTCCCACCTGTAGTAATTAAATTTGAATTACGCACAGCTGCAGCTACTTCTGCGAATGTAAGGTCAAAGGCTAATAAATCATTTTCTCGAACTGCAATTTCAATCTCTTCTTCTGGAAAACCACTCAATGAAATTTGCGATATTCCTGGGATTGCACGCACATCATCTTCGACTTTTCTTGCAGTTTCTTTTAATGTTTTTAAAGGGATGCCTTCTCCACTTACGGTAAATATTATTGCCGTATTTATATTTTCTTGTTTGGCAATTACAGGCGGTTCCATATCGACCGGAAAAGAAGGGACTCGGTCTACTGCATTCTTCACATTCGCAAGTACAATATCTATATCTGCTCCTTCCTCTATTTCAACAGTTATCTGCGCACTATTCTCTCTAGATGCTGATGTTACTCGATCAATATTGACAAT
>CAYOIL010000045.1:2402-6381 GCA_964403985.1 uncultured Saprospiraceae bacterium | reverse complement strand
CAGATTATCTTCTATTTTCAAAACCACACCTTCCTCTATTTCAGCGGGAGATGCACCCGGATAAACAATTGTAATGAAAATCAATTTGGAATCATCAAGAGGAAAATAAGATGACTTTGTTTGGAATAAGCCAATAACACCGAATATAGCTACAGCAAACATTAAGATGTTTACAGCAACGGGATATTTAATAAAAAAGGATATGAAATTTCTCATTTATAATAGTTGAAGTTTTTGAATATTTCTTTTGGGCGAAAGCCCTTTAAAAAAATTATTCTTCATATACTTTTACTTGCATTCCATCATATGCTCCAGGAAGTGTTCTCGAAAGAATAGGTGTGCCATTTGGCAGGCCTTTGATTAATACCGTTTTTTCCATAAAATGGACAGGATCAACATCTGTAAGAACTATTTTATCATTCTCAAGCACATAAACTTGATTATTATTCACCAATAATTTTCTTGAAATTTCAAAGGCATCACTAATTTCTTCCGCATTTAGCTCTGCTTCAAGATACATGCCTTCACGTAATCCTTTACCTCTTACTCTGATGTATGCCTGAATGGTTTGAGTGCCGGGATCGATCAAGCTATTCAATCGATTCACTGTACCTGTGTAAGATTTTGTTTTTTCTACATTGGAGAGGCTAACTGAATTTCCTATTTTTAAGAATTCCGCATAACTAGAATTAACAGCCACTTCAAGCTCAAGGACATTGGGATTTATAAATTCACCCAGTTTTTGCCCCGCTCTCACTAAAGCACCTTTATCTATATTCGCAATAGTCAACACGCCATTAAACGGTGCATTAATCTGATATTTACTCAGCCTTTCTTCAGCATTTTTAACATTATACCAAGTGGAAGAAATATTTCTTCCTGCAATAAATAGCTTTTCTTTTTCATCGGAAGCTGTCGGTAATGAAGCAAGAGTTCCTTCTACATTGTAAGCAGTTACGTAGTTTTTCCATTTATCAAATGCATAAGGGTAATCAAATTTCAAGTCGGGTAAAAGAGCGACTACTTGGTTGTATAAGGCACTTTTCTGAGACCGTAAATTCGCTCGATATTCATCACTATTCAATCGAAGTAGTGTTTCTCCTTGACCATAATAAATTCCCGGCTTGAATGCATGTGAACTGTAATCAAAAACGCCTTGTACTTCCGAGTATATTTCAATTCGATCTCTTGCTTCAAGATTCCCACTTGCAGTAACGGTAACAGGTAGAGAAGTGTTTGTGACATTTTGAATAAAAACAATAGGAAGGGCTTTTTCTTCTTTTGGTCGCTCTGGACGTTCTCTTGAACTAAAATGGTTTTTAACAAAGAATCCACCAGCTATGATTAATAGCCCTACGGCACTAATTATAAATTTTCTCATTTGGTCTAGTTGAAATGAGAAATTAGCTTCTCATTTAGTCAGTTTTAGTGGTGCAAAAATACTAAACAAAGCCAATGAAAAAAAGATTAATAAGAACATAGTGTTCTTAATTCGTAAATTGGAATGAATCTATTTATGAGGTGAATTTTAATGAAAGGATTTTCTGGGCGTGCCCTCTAGCTTGATGGCCTTCGTTCATCAAGCTAGAGGTCGGTGTTTTCCGTGCTCGCCATTCGGCTCGTCCCTTTTATTATCATATTCTTAGAATGAAGTAATGTTGTTTAGTGCTAGATTCTTTAAAATCGCTTTAAGGTAAGTCGGGATAAACACTGCATCCACCTCACGCGATAATACATTGTCTTATTCTTTGACTGATAATTTATTGTTGTTAAGTATTTCTGTTAATTCAACAAGTTCTATAAACTCAGATTGATGTTTATCGAGATTTTCAATGTTGTTTAGTTCGGATAGGATATTTTCATAAGAGGCTGATTGTACATATTTCGATTCTCTCAACAATTGGGCATATAATGCGACTTGAATAGCCCATTTTGTATCATTTGAAAGATCATTATAGGGAGTGTTTGTTACAGGAATTATGCTTTCCCATTTTGTCGATTTTATTCCTTGTGGCTCTTTGTATCTAAACTTTAGAACTCCTATTTCTTCTGAGTTTTTGGTTAGTTCTTTTTCAGCTTTTTTCTTCGAAAAATACTTTAATGGATCAATTTTCTTCTCCCATTTATTTTCTTCTCCTGAAGGAATTAATTCGTAAATTACAGTTACTGAATGACCGGCTCCCATTTCTCCCGCATCTTTGGTATCGTCATTGAAGTCTTCTGCTGCCAAAAGTCTATTTTCATAACCTATCATTCTGTAATTCTGAACGAGATATGGATTAAACTCAATCTGTATTTTTACATCTTTTGCTATTGTAAACATTGTACCTCCAAATTCCTCTTCAAAAACCTTCTTAGCTTCACTCAAGTTATCGATATAACTATGATTTCCATTGCCAGAATCAGCTATTAATTGCATTTTATCATCTTGGTAATTTCCTTGACCAAATGCTAATACAGATAAAAATACACCAGATTCTCTCTTTTCTTTTATCAGATTTAATAAGTCATCATTAGAATGAACGTTATTTCCGTCTTTTATAAAGTGACGCTTAGCTATTGAATAAGCTTGTTCAATGCCAGCTTCTCCATTAGTGCTACCACCTGCATCTAAATTATTAAGCGCATTTAAAATTGTTGTTTTATCTGATCCTGGAGTTGATTCCAACACACATCCCGAAGCACCTGCATAGACTACAATAGCCACTCTGTCTTCTTCTCTTAATTGATTAACGAGAATACTGAAAGCTGATTTTAATAACGGAAGCTTGTTTGGTGCATCCATACTTCCAGAAACATCGAGTAGGAAAACTAAATTGGAAGGAGGAATTTCTTCTTTATTTATTTCTTTGCCTTTTATTCCAATATGTAATAGTTGATGCGTACTATCCCAAGGACAATTGGTTAAATTGGTATGAGCGATAAATGGATGTTCATTGTCTGTAGATGGAGGAGGATAATTATAAGAGAAATAGTTGATCATTTCTTCTGTTCTCACTGCATCGAATGGAGGTAAATTTCCTTGCTGAACAAATCGTCTGACATTACTATATGAAGCCCGATCAACATCGATGGAAAGTGTAGAAAGTGATTGGTCAAAAGAATTAATAAATTGATTTTCTTCAATTATTTTATATTTTTCTCTTGATTGAAATCTACCAAAAGTACTATTCCCATTACTTGTTATCCTAATTCCGTCCACAAAGTAATTGGATGCTTGAGTTCTTATTCCTCTTATGGAGATTTTGGAATTATTATCTTTAGATAAACCTGCGCTTGTAGCGCTAAGGGCGCTAACTTTTTTTAAAGGAGAATTTAAAATTGATTGTGCAGTAACAGTTGATACTGACGAAGACTTATCAAAATTTATAAGTGGTACCCTGTATTGAACTATGACAATTTCGTTCAGAATCTCTTCTGATTCTTCCATTAGAATATCGACTTTAACTGTAGTGTTTAATGGAGCAATAATATCGGTTACTTTATGTGAAGCAAAACCTAAGGAATTAGCTTCAATAGTATAAGTTCCCGGATTCTTTAAATAGAATATGTAGTTTCCGTCAAAATCAGTGGGTATAGCTTGGACTTGTACAGAATCTTTAAATAAAAGAACTGTAGCTCCTATAATTGTACTTGAACTATCGGAAACAGTACCTTGGATGATGGTTTGAGAAAAGGAAAACATTGAAATTATGCAGAAAAGAAAAGTGAAAATGTAATTTTTAAAATCCATAAGAGCAATGTTTATAGTGAAGTAATACTTTTATTATGCTCAGGAAAGCATATACCCTAATAGAATTTCAGTTGCAGTTTTATAACTGTCATATTATACACATGAAAAGAAAATTTCAAATAGTATGTCAGACAATTAGCAAAGGAATATGAAAAACCTTTAGTGGTATAACCCGAATTTTGCATAAGACAATCTATTGCGTAACGAAACTACTTCATAATCAACGTTTCACTGGAGTTTTCAGAT
>CAYOIL010000045.1:0-2392 GCA_964403985.1 uncultured Saprospiraceae bacterium | reverse complement strand
AAGCGATTGCGATGCAATGTTAAATCATCCAAATCTCCTGATTTTATTGCATTTTCGTTTCTCTTAACAAAGCCCTAATGCATAAATCGGGTTTAAAAACTCAGAATTCTTGGACTTTTACTTTTTGACTTTTGCATAGACATTCATAATCATTGCAAAAACAATAAGCAAGATTCCTAGGAATGCTATGATAGTATAAGATTCTCCGAAAATGAAAAAGCCAAGTAATAAAGCATACACCAGCTCCATGTATTTAAAAGGTGCGACAGTATTCGTTTCGCCAAGTTTTAATGCATTTGTCATAAAAACTTGACCTATTAAACCTGTAATTCCCATGGTAGTAAAGTAGATCCATTCAATTCCAGTTGGCATTTTCCAATGAGAGAAAGTAAACAAACTAAGAATTATGGTTATGCTCATAAAATAGTTGACGATGGTTAAAGGATGCTCATGCGTGGCTAAATAACGCACAAGCATAAAAACACCTCCTACAGTAATCGCAGAGAATAGAATGATTAAAAAGCCTACTTGGCTAATTCTAAAATCAAATCCTTTCAAAGTAAATACTCCAATTATTGCAATCATAAAGCTTATCCATTGCAATGATTTTACTTTTTCTTTTAGGAAAATGTACGAAAGAATGACTCCTATAAGTGGCCCTATATATCGAATAGAAACGGCGGAACCCAATGGCATCATTTGAACAGCTGAGAAAAATGCAACTAAAGATGAGAAGCCTATCACAGAGCGTAATACCAGAATTTTACGATGTGTTCCAAGCAATGGTATTTTTTTATATACCATGTAAGGAAATAAAAAAATGAAAGACCCAAATGCTCTAAAGAATGCAATTTGAAAAGGATTGAAATCCGATAAATATTTAGCTAATGTATTCATGATTGCAAAGGACAATGTTGCAATAAGAATGAATACAATTGCTTTTCTATTATTTGTTTCTTGGATAAGAAGGCCGTTTTATTAAAATATAAGCAAAGGTATAAAAACTGGGCAATGGGTCAATGAACAATGAATAATGAACAATGAATAATGAGTAATGAAAATTTCCAGAGTTACGTGTGAACGTTGTGGGTCAGGTCAATGAGGTAATGAATAATTAGTAATGAAAAATGAATAATGAACAATTCCAGCGTTATGTGGAACATTATGAGATCAAGTCTATCAGAACATTGAGGAATTTATTCTTCAACTGTAGGAGGTCCATAATAATTTAGAAGCGCTAATCTAGTGGTCAATTTATCTTTACGTTCTTTTGGGTTTTTAGTCATTCTTACTCGTAGTTTTCCAAAAATTCCAATGTACTTTTCTTTCCCTTCCCATGCACCTTCATTCGTTAGTTCGTCAACAAGATCCATGAAAACGCCTCTGTCTTCCTTAACAACATCTTTTATTTCAGGAATTCTAACTAATGCGATTGCTTTATCTTCCTTTATTTCAGTGAAATACTCAAAATTATCTACATCAAATCCATCCATTGAGGCAATGTTTAAGATGTTTTTAATCGCCATGGTAATCGTATCCGATTCACTGACATTTCTTTTCATTTGATCCATATCACTCCTTAATTCTTCAAGCCTAGGATCAGGTTCTCCTCCACAACTAATAATTCCTACAGCTGCTAAAAATGTGATAAATAATAAGGTAAGTTTACTTTTGAATAGATTTTTCATAATGTTATTTTAAAATATGTGTGTAAATAAGTCGTGATTTCTTACTTGTTTACCGCAAGTTAGTAATTTTATGAATGTCTAGCATATCCCACATGTTACTATTAATAGTAATATTGAATTTTATTATTTTTTAAAATGAAGTTTCAATTCTAAAAGTAACTAAGCTTACTATATAGAATAAAACTATTTTTGTTAAAATACTCAAGAGTGAATTACGAGAAAATTATTACATCAATCTATTCTAATGTTAATAAACTTCCATTAGATGGAGAATTAGCAACATATATTCCAGAATTAGCAACCATTGATCCTTCAAAATTTGGAGTTCATATTACATTGAATAATGGTGTAGGATATGGAGTAGGAGATTACAAAGAAAAATTTTCTATGCAAAGTATATCGAAAGTAATCATTCTTAGTTTAGCCTATAAGTTAAAGGGCGAATCTATTTTCGATAGGGTAGGTGTAGAGCCTTCAGGAACTCCTTTCAATTCACTGACACAATTAGAAGCGGATAAAGGAATCCCTAGAAATCCTTTTATTAATGCCGGGGCACTTGTAATTTGCGATATTCTACTTTCGGAATTGTCAGATCCTGAAAAAGATTTCCTTCAATTTTGTCGGGATATTACTCAAGGTGAAGATATTAGTTTTAATGCCGAAGTTCGAGAAAGTGAGAAATCTGTTGGATATAGGAATGTAGC
>CAYOIL010000044.1:0-19421 GCA_964403985.1 uncultured Saprospiraceae bacterium | reverse complement strand
CAATGTAAGAATTTATTGATTTTTTTTAAATCATTTTGGGCGTTAAGCCCGATTATGAAGCATCCATTTTTTAGTAGTACTAAATCCTGAAAATTCGACCATCATTAACTCTCAAAAGAATTTTTTGCACGAAAACCTAGCTATATTCACACTATCATTCAATCTATCAATGTAAGAATTTATTGATTTTTTTTAAATCATTTTGGGCGTTAAGCCCGATTATGAAGCATCCATTTTTTAGTAGTACTAAATCCTGAAAATTCGACCATCATTAACTCTCAAAAGAATTTTTTGCACGAAAACCTAGCTATATTCACACTATCATTCAATCTATCAATGTAAGAATTTATTGATTTTTTTTAAATCATTTTGGGCGTTAAGCCCGATTAAGATGTATTCATTTTTTAGTAGTACTAAATCCTGAAACACCCATGACCATTAACTCTCAAAAGAATTTTTTGCACAACCTATACTTACTTTTTCCTCATTTTCTCTATCAACTCGAACTTCGAACTTACTTCAAACAATGTGAAAAGTCTCTTTTGATACGTCTTGACTGTATTCACACTTATAAATAATTCATCCGCAGTTTCCTTATATGTTTTGCCTTCTAAAAAGGCTTTCATTGTAGAAAACTCACGTTCTGTCAAATCTACTTTGTGCTTAACTTTTACAAATTCTCTTGTTAATGACTCTTCTTCTTGTTCACTTTGAAATTTATATAAAGCCAACTCAATATTCACTTTTAAATCATTTTCATTAAATGGTTTAAGAATATATCCATAAGGCATAACCGTTTTTGCTTTTTCGAGTGTTCCTCTGTCAGTATATGAAGTAATAAAAACAAATGGAACACTATATTTCTTTCGAATGATTCCCGCAAGATCTATTCCGTTCAAACTTCCTTTAATATTTATATCTAACAGAATAAGATCAGCTACAGTAGATGCAAATAAATCTAATGCTTCATCACCATTCATGCAATGCCCCACAACTTCATAACCCAGCATCTCAAGCGTTGACTGGATTTCTATAGCAATAAGCGCCTCGTCCTCAATTATGATTATTTTTTTTGCTTCCAATTCTAATTTATTTGGGCATTGTTAACTGAGTAGTAGTACCACCTTCCGAATTTGTACTTAATTTTCCATTGAGTTGCCTAGTCAATGCTGATATCATAGTTGTTCCAAATGAATCGTCCCTGACTGAATTGCTATCAAAGCCAATACCATTGTCACTTATTTCCAATATAAATTCTTTATCATTCCCTTTCATTGAAACAGTCAATTCTCCTTTTTCCCCTTCAATAAAAGCATACTTTAGTGAATTTGTTATTAACTCATTAATTATTAATCCTAAAGGAACAATCGTATCAACATCAAGATCGATATCTTCTATATCAAGATTTAAAGTAACGTCCTGATCATTAACTTTATAAGTCATGAATAAATCTTTCGTAAGCTTTTCAATATAATCTTTCACATTAATATCCTTCAAAGCTTCTTTTTTATATAAGTCTTGATGAATCAATGCCATTGATCTCACTCTACTTTTTCCATCTTGTATCGCTTCTTTTGCTTTTACATCATCAATTCCTCTGCTTTGAAGAGTAAGTAAACTACTCACAAGCTGTAGATTGTTTTTAACTCTATGATGAATTTCCTTTATCAAAATATCCTTATCCGTAAGTGCTTTTGAAATTATTTCTTTTTGCGCATTTACTTTCCGAAATAATCGATATAAGAAAAATAAAAGCACAGAAACAGTTACCAAAGCTATTCCACCACCTATTATTGCATTTCTTTGTTGGGCTACAACTTTAGATTTTATTTGGTTTTGCTCATCTAGATATTTAATTTCTTGATCTTGGATATTCTTATTATACACTGCTTCTAATTCCTGAATAATGTACTTATTATTCTCTTGACTTATCTTTTTATTTAAAATTTCTAAGTCTTTATCTACTAAAAATGCCTTTTTATATTCTCCTTTCTTATTGTAAAATTCTTTTTTGATATTTAGTAAAGGCACAAGCATGTGGTCCGCTTTTTTAGCTTCACTTTGATCAAATAGTATTTGATATTTTTTCTCGAAGTCTGAGACTAAATTATCTTCAATTCTTAAAAAAAGAAAATCAAATTGATTTTTTAATCTATCAGAAGATGCCGTATTTCTCAGCTCTTGCAATTCATTTACCTCATTTTGAGTAAGTTTAATACCCAGATCAACTTTTGTATTGGCTCGTCCTAGTTTCGCTTGTCTACCTCTCCACTTATGATTTAATTTTATATTATTTACACTATCAGCTTTCATGTAATAATCAAGTGCAGCTTCATAGTTTCCTTCATATCGCGCGCAATCACCCAAATTCTGATAACTCCCTGTCAAGTTTTTATGTAGGTTATTTTTCTTCGAAAACTCTAAAGCTTCTAAAGCAAGCTTTTTAGTTTTAACAATATTTCCTATTTTAAAATAAACAGCACCCAATCCTAATTTAAATGAGTTCCGTTTCTCATCATCTTTTTCTCTCAGATAAGTCATCCCAAAAATCATTTTCTCCAAACCTTTTTCGTATTGAAAATCATCTATATAGTAATTACCAAGGTCGTAATAAGTGTAAGGAATAGATGAAGAATCTTTTCGAATACTATCTATCACCGCAGCTTGTGTCGCATAATAAATAGCACTATCGTTTACTTCATTCTCATTATGAAAACCTGCTATTGTTATTAAAGAATTAGAAATTAAATCTTGAGGAGAAGATTTCCTATTTATAAATTGCTTTGCCATCAATACAGTAGAATCAGTCTTCCCATTAAAATCCAATAAGCTTAAAGCAATATATGATGCTGCTATATACAAAGAATCATAACCAATTTCGTCACTCATTTTTAAAGATTGCACAGCATAATACTCTACTTTCTTTGGATCCCATTTATACAAATATGCATTTGCTAATGCAAGAATAGCTCTTGCTCCAATTTTATCAGTAGGCTGAGAATCAACATATTTTAAAGTTGGCTTTTCTAAAATTTCAACTGCCTGTTCAGCATTTCCTTCTTCAACTAATCGATCTGACTCGATTACCAATTCATATAATGACTGCCCTTGAAGAGAAACTGAAAATATCAATACAAAGAAAAATGTAATATATTTTATCATGAATTAAATATACTTAATATCGTGTGTTTGAATCGATAAATAAAAAATTAATCATTTGTAATTTTCTTTAATTTCTCTTTGCTTTCAGAAATCTTCTTTTCAATATCAATCATTGAATTAGTCAGCTGCCACAATAACAAGTTTTGTTGTATTGCGATTTGTATTAACTTGTTGTTTTCTTTCGTCATTTTATTCGAAATGCTGCTTAAAAAATTTGGGCTTAAAGCCCAAAAAAGTAGCTAAACCTCTATTATAAGGATTAACTACTTTTAATGAGTTGCATTCAATTGCTGCTTGGGTAGCAGGTTTTATAGTACTTGTATTTTCTCTTGCAAATTGAGGTAAATGAAGCATATAACTAGTACCTGAGACAAAGGAAAACTATTTCTTTTAGATGCTTTTCACCCGAATGGGTGATTTTAATAGATTTAATATATTACAATTAAAGTGATATCTGAATTCAACTCGAATATCATACAGAATAACAAATTAATAGACCAAGACCAGTCTATAGAAATCTGATTTACAAAAAACGGGAAACAAGAAAATTCCCACTCATAACAATACAAAGACAAATTATCCCTTGTAGTATATCCGATATATTACATCAGCAAAATCATCACTCACTAATATACTTCCATCTTTTAATTGCTCAATATCGACAGGACGACCCCACGCTTTTCCATCTTGTAACCACCCTTCGGCAAACATATCATAGCCTTTGGATTTACCAGCTTCATCGATAGCCACCATACTTAATCTATAGCCAATAGGAGTATCTCTATTCCAACTGCCATGTTCTGCAATTATCATTCTATTTTTGTAATCACTTGGAAACTGACTTCCCTCATAAAATTCCATTCCCAATGGTGCCACATGTGGTCCTAGATTTTGAAATGGTTTTACAAACTCATCACAACTTCTCTTTTCACCAAATTCTGGATCAGCGATATCTCCTTGGTGGCAATAAGGATAACCAAAATGATCCCCTTCATTTTGTAGTCTATTTAACTCACAAGTAGGCTTATCATTACCTAGCATATCTCTTCCATTCTCTGTAAAATACAACTCTCCTGTTTCTGGATGCCAATCAAAACCCACCGAATTTCTTACACCTTCAGCTATAATTTCAAGATCAGTTCCATCTGGATTTATTCTAGATATTGAATTGAATATTTTATCTTCTGATTCACATATATTACATGGCGCACCTACTGGAACATACAATTTCTCATCTGGTCCAAAAGCAATATACTTCCAGCCATGATGAGTTTCGGTAGGAAATTTATTATAAACAACAACAGGTTCTATATCTTGACCAAGACGTTCTTCTATATTTTCATATTTTAATATCTGACTTACAGCGGAGACATATAAATCCCCTTTGTGAAAAGCTACTCCTACAGGTAATTTCAAATCTTCATCTATGGTAAACATTGTATCAGCATGAAAATCGCCATCCAAATCTTTTAATGCATATACAGCACCTTCACCTCTTGAACCTACAAATAAGGTTCCACTTGGAGATTGATCCATTCCTCTTGCATTTATTACACCCGTAGCATAAATATCTATATCAAAACCTTCAGGCATTATGATTTTATCTAGTGGTAAATCCGTTTTACTTTTACGAAGTGGATTCATTGTTCCAGCCGTATTAACGTTAATACAAGAAACGATAACAACTAGTAATACTATGCTTAATGCGAATGATATGTATTTCATTTTATAAAATTTATTCTGTTTTCAATTCTTGAAACGTATTCCGTTAGCTACTCCTACAATATCATTAATTTCTATACATCGATATTTCTATAAATCTCAGTATTTTTTCATTGAGAAATGATGATCGAATATGGCAATTACATATTTCTTCTATATTGTCCACCTACCTTATACATCGATTCTGTAAGATCTCCTAAACTGCATACTTTCGTTGCTTCCATCAAGACTTCAAATACGTTCTTATGTTCAATAGCCGCCTTTTTTATTTCCTCCATCTGTACAACTCTTTCAGCTTGTTTTGCTTTATGAAGTTCTTCTTTACCTGTGATTTGTAAAACTTTCTCCTCCTTTTCAGCTCTTATAACTTCTTTTGGCAAAACAGTTGGAGACCCTTCTTTATTCAAGAAAGTATTTACACCTATTATAGGGTATTCACCTGTATGTTTCAAGGTTTCGTAATACAGACTCTCATCTTGTATTTTACCTCGTTGATACATACTCTCCATTGCACCAAGCACTCCTCCTCTTTCTGTAATTCTATCGAACTCATCCAACACAGCATTTTCTACTAAATCTGTTAATTCTTCAATTATAAATGCACCTTGCAACGGATTTTCATTTTTTGCCAATCCTAGTTCGTGATTTATAATCATTTGAATAGCAACAGCACGACGAACACTTTCTTCAGTAGGCGTAGTTATCGCTTCATCGTAAGCATTGGTATGTAGAGAATTACAATTATCATAAATTGCATATAGTGCTTGGAGCGTTGTCCGAATGTCGTTAAAAGAGATTTCCTGAGCGTGAAGGGATCTTCCGCTGGTTTGAATGTGATACTTTAGTTTTTGAGCTCTTTCATTTGCACCATATTTCTCTTTTAGGGCTTTCGCCCAAATTTTACGAGCTACTCGACCGATTACTGAGTATTCCGGATCAATCCCATTACTGAAAAAGAAACTAAGGTTGGGTGCAAAATTATTAATATCCATTCCTCTGGATAAATAATACTCAACGAAAGTAAAACCATTAGCTAGAGTAAAAGCAAGCTGAGTAATTGGGTTAGCTCCAGCCTCAGCAATATGATATCCCGATATAGAAACACTATAAAAATTACGGACTTTGTGATCAATGAAATACTGCTGTACATCTCCCATTAATTTCAATGAAAATTCAGTGGAAAAAATACAAGTATTCTGCGCTTGATCTTCTTTTAAAATATCTGCCTGAACAGTTCCTCTTACTTGTGAAAGCGCAAATTCCTTCAACTCATTATATACTTTTTCCTCAAGCACTTGATCTCCTGTTAAACCAAGTAACATTAAGCCCAATCCATCATTCCCTTCGGGAATATCTCCTCTGTAAACTGGTCTAGCTAGGCCTTTGTCATCATATAAAGCCTTTTTCTTCGCCTCTACTTTTTCTTCTAGATTATGTTCCTTTATATACTTTTCACATTGTTGATCTATTGCTGCATTCATAAAAAAACCACAAATGATAGCAGCTGGACCATTTATTGTCATCGATACAGAAGTCGCTCTATCACAAAGATCGAAACCAGAATACAATCTTTTTGCATCATCTAAATTTGCAATACTTACACCAGAATTACCAATCTTTCCATAGATATCAGGTCGATAGTCTGGATCTTCACCGTATAATGTTACTGAATCAAAAGCAGTACTTAAACGCTTCGCTGGCATTCCCTGACTCAAATAATGAAATCGTTTATTAGTTCGTTCTGGACCACCTTCTCCAGCAAACATTCTTGTAGGATCTTCTCCCTTCCTTTTGAATGGAAATACTCCCGCTGCATAAGGGAAAAATCCAGGGAAATTTTCTTGGCCTTGCCATCTTACAATATCTCCCCAATCTCTAAACTTAGGAACCGCAACTCTAGGTATTTTGGAACCTGACAATGACCTTGTGAAAGTAGGAACTCGAATTTCTTTTCCCCTTACATGGTATACAAATTCATCGTTTTTGTAAGATTGTATTACATCGCTCCATTTCTCTAATTTTTGGGCGACAGCCCCATCCAAATATTTATACTTCTCGTTATAAAGTGTTTGTAATTTATTAGAAATCTCCTCATCTTCCACTTGCTTTATACTACTATCTAACGCATACAATTCCGATGCTAAGTTAGCTTGCTTGTCAACATTCTCATTATATGCTTTTATTCGCTCACCTATTTCCGATAAATACCGAGTTCGCGATGGAGGAATTATATAAATTTTCTTGCTCTCTCCTTCACTAAACATCCCTTTCACTTCAAATGAAGCAGAGGTTTTTTTATTAATTTTTCTTACTAGTGAATTAAAAATCACATTTACTCCAGGGTCATTAAATTGAGATGCAATAGTTCCATAAACAGGAATGTCTTCGTCTGCAATTTCCCATAAATTATGATTCCTTTTATATTGCTTTTTAACGTCTCTTAATGCATCAAGTGCACCTCTTTTATCAAATTTATTGATTGCAATTATATCAGCAAAATCAAGCATATCAATTTTCTCAAGTTGAGTTGCTGCTCCATATTCCGGAGTCATGACATACATTGAAATATCAGAGTGATCTACAATTTCAGTATCGCTTTGGCCGATTCCAGATGTTTCTAAAATAATGAAGTCGAAGTTTGCTGTTTTCATAACATTTACCGCACCTTGAATATGCCTGGATAAAGCAAGATTCGATTGTCTAGTGGCAAGTGAACGCATAAATATATTATCGGAAACAATTGAATTCATACGAATTCTATCACCTAACAATGCTCCTCCAGTTTTCCTTTTTGATGGATCAACTGAAATTATTCCTAATTTCATATCAGGATATTGTAGAGAAAAACGCCGAATTATTTCATCCACTAAAGAGGACTTTCCAGCACCTCCTGTTCCTGTGATTCCTAATACTGGTGTACTTTTTTTAGCCGCATCAATTTCTAATTGATCAAGTAATTCTTTATGCTCAGTAGGATAATTTTCTATAGAAGTAATCATTCGAGCTACCGCTGTAAATTTGCCTTCTTTATAAGACTTTACTTCTCCATTCAAATGTTCTCCTAGAGGAAAATCACATTTTTCTAAAACATCATTAATCATCCCTTGTAGTCCAAGCTCTCGACCATCATCTGGAGAATATATTCTAGTTATACCGTATGCCTGTAACTCATTAATTTCAGAGGGTAAAATTGTACCGCCACCGCCTCCAAAAATCTTAATATGAGAAGCATTTTGTTCTGCTAAAAGGTCATAAATATACTTGAAGTATTCTATGTGTCCTCCTTGATATGAAGTAATAGCAATGCCTTGAACATCTTCCTGAATAGCAGTATCAACAATTTCTTTAGCAGCTCGATTATGCCCTAAATGAATGATTTCTGCACCTGAACGTTGCATTATTCTTCGCATAATATTTATTGCAGCATCGTGACCATCGAAAAGTGATGCAGCAGTAACAATTCGAATTTTATGCTTAGCCTTGTAAGGTTCAACTTGTATCATATCTTGTTTTTTTGGGGCTAGACCCCACAATTAAAGTAACGTAAAACAGACGAGCTAGTTTAAGGCTGTCTTTTAAAGTCTATAAAATTTCTTCCATTTTTTCAATAGGTCGAGCAATTACCGCTTTTTCTTCATTTATTAGAATAGCACGCTGAACAATTCCAGGGTTTTCTAACATCAGCTTTATAAGGGCATTGTCACTTACAGACTTGTCTTTGATTTGTGTTTTATATACTTGATTGTTGGTACGTATTAATTCGATAGGGCTTACGCCCAAAAGGTCTATCAAATTTGTCAATTCTTCTTTTGAAAATAACTCCTTCATGTATAATCGAACAGTTGGTTCATAGCCTTTTTCATTCAAAAATTGCAAAGCTTTTCTACTCGTTCCACACTTAGGATAATGATAGAGAATCATGTAATTGATTTTTGCTCAAAATTAATGTATTCGATTGAATTATTTTTCTTTAAAGTACAGGTCAACATAGAAAATTGATCTTCTATTAAAAACAATCAAATATTGAGTAGTCTATATTTCGATATAAAACAAAAAAATAGTTGCGTGAAATCACGCAACTATTATATCAAAGTTATAAAAAAGGGTATTTTATCAATTCTTTTTATTCTGATTAGGGAAAATGCTTATAATTATCATTCTTAGAATTATCAGATTTACTGAATCTAATATTTCAATGAAATTACAAGATTATTCAGAATTTATTGTTTTATAAATTTCTTTGCATAAGATGTATTATTAGAATATAGAACCATGTAATATGCACCAGAAACTAAAGATGAACATTCAATTGTATTATTGAAAGATTGTAAATCGTTCATTAACACAACTCTTCCTGTTTCATCAAATACAGCTATTTCGCCATCCTCTATATTATTTGTTTCCAAAGTTATATAGTCTGAAACAACCGTCGGATATATGTTGAAATCTTCATCAATTCTATTTTCTAAAACTATTGTTTTGGAAAAAGTAAAATTACCATTGAAGTCAATCTGCTTCAATCTGTAATAATTTAAACCATTACTAGGAGATTGATCAGTGTAATCATATTTATTAATGGAAAAACTAGTCCCACTTCCTACAATAAAGTCAATTTCTTCGAAATGCTTTCCGTCATCAGATCTTTCAATTACGAAAATATCATTATCGACTTCACTTGATGTTTCCCAAAAAAGAAAATTTCCATCTGTAAGGTTTCTACCATTAAAAAGACTCAGTTCTACTGGGATTATACTGTTCTCAAAATCAGTAAGATCAAGATCTATTCTGTTCTCTGAAAATGTCCAATTATCTAGATCTGTTACATCTTCAATGTTAATTAATTCGCGTGATCCAGTATAAGTTGCATTTCTAATATTCAATGGTAAGTCACACACTGAAGAACTAGGATGATTTACAATAGGATTTATTTCTGCAGGCATTTCACCATCCCAGTTATCAAGGGCAGTTATTACTTTAGAAATAGTTCCACTACTAAGGTTATCAGTAGTCTGGTAAATATAAGTTTGTTCATTTCCAAATGAAATATTTAAAGATCCAGAGTTTGAATCAACCAATAATCCAGCTGAACCTTCAATCGTCCATCCACTATCATTTTTTATAGAAAAAACAATTCCTTCAGGAACTAATGCTACAGATGAAAAAGTAACAAAACCTTCACCTGAAGTAAAGGCATCAGTACTATGACTATATTCATTATCAGTAAAATGAAAGACTTCACCCGCAGGGACGTCTTCTAATGCAACAACCAATAATTCGTCCGGAGTTTCTCCATTCTGACCAATGATTGCAAATTGACCGTTCGCTAGGGAAACAAACGATGTAAATAAAATAAGGGTAAGTATCTTTTGTATCATATATAAGTAATTTTACATAATCAAATCCAAATAGCTTGCCAACTTTGTAGAAATAGCATAGATGAAATGTTAAAACTCAAACTTTAACATTTCATCTTCATTTTTCAAATAATTTCATTTACATGATTAAGGTTAAGCCATCTTGCAGGATTTTCTCGTGAAATAAGGTCCATTTTATCTTCACCTATAACTGCCAATAAATCACTATACAACTGCTTTTCACTTTTATGATTCCTTACAACAAAAAAGTCAGTCCCATAAAGCATCTTTTTGCTTAATTCTTCATTATTAATCAACATATCATTCAATAAAGGCATCATCTTTTCAGAATGCAAAATGTATGATATATCTGAATAAATATTTTCATATTGCAGCATCAAACTACTAATTATTGAAAACCAATCAGCTTTCTTTTTATATAAATCTGCTGGTTTAGAAAGTAGTTCTTTCCCTGAACTCTGACTATGTGTAAAGCTAATTCCTTGATCAGGGTTTTCACGAATTTCAAAACTCGATTCGCTTCGATCAAGTTCCAAGTACTTTTCCCATTCCTCTACCCCACCATAATGTGCAATATTAATTTTCAAACTACTTAGTTTATTATCAACATGCTTTATATTTTCATTGAAGTAAAATAACTCTTTTAGTTTTTCATCCCCTGAATCTTTAATGACTTTATATAAGTATTGATTTTCAGTGAGAACGAGATAATTCAATGGATGAGTAAAATTCACTTGTAAATCATGGTTATTTTTAGTTCTAGTATCTAACGGCTTTCCACTTGCTGTGTTAAACACAGGGTGATAATTCCATTTTTTATCCATTTTTCCTCTATAAAAAATAGTCCCTTCAACACAATGTGTTACAAGCGGCAAGTTATGATCTACACAATAGTGATATAATGCCAATAGATCCTTATCAAAAGGATAGTAGCCCAAGGCTGGATATAATTTTATTCCTTTAAAATTCCCAGTTGACTTATCATTTCCGTCTTTCTCAAGGTATTTTTTCAATAAACAATCCTTTAAAATCACATATTTCTTAATTCTACCACCAACCTCTTTCTCTCCTATTTCCCAATCAAAAAATTTATCGCCATTAGTTCCTCTTATTCGTCGAGGATCTACAAAAACAAATGGGATCATCGCTTCATGATTTTTCATTGAATTAACAAAAATCTCATTTATCTCTTCAAGTTGATCTAAATAAGTTTGTGCTGGTCTTCCAGCTTTCATATACTCCATATCCATAGGAAGAACTACTACTTTGGAATTCGGTTCGCACATTTTAATCAACTTGTCAAAAATTTTCTTTTGCTTAGAATAATTGGCAAATTTTACAATATTGAAATATCGCTTGATGAATTCAATTGACTTATTACTTGGCAAGACCTTTAAAAATGAAAATATCTTTCTTGCATAACTAAAGAATAGCTTCCAAACCTGAGGATAGAGCATGAAAATCGACACTATTATCCCTATTAATATCGACCAATGATTATCATAGACAATAGCATGATTAAGTGGACTTGACTCAATATATTTAATGATCACATCAAAAAAAGTTTCTCTTTTCTCTCCATTAAATGAATTCAATAAAAAAACTATTGCATTTAAAGAAAGAAAGACCGAAAGCGCTTTATAAATATATAAAGTAAGAAATCTAGTTTTCAAAAAATTAATCAACCTTCTACGTCGGCGTTTAATGGACTTAAAAATCTTTTCGGCAAATTCAATGAAAGTATAGATTGCCATTACAACTCTTATATGAAGGAATATATAAATAGGCCAAGGAACAAAAGTTTTAGCAATATAAGGTGGCACATTTTTAATTGTAAAAATATGCGTATGAGTGTTTATGAATGTCTTCTTATTTTTTGCCATCTACAGTGAATTGAATGAATAAATCGTCGGTAACCAATTGTTCTTGAAATCTTTTCTTGTCTTTAGAATTCATACTATCTATCCTTTTTTCTATCTCTTTTTCTAAAGGTTTTGTTTCTTCTTTGTCATAAAACATGTCATCTACATTAGAAATCAATAATCTTCCTTTTGTCTTATTTAAAAGGTCTTTAACTAAACCTCTATTTGGCATTGTATTTTTCCAATTAGATTGAATAACGGAATAATCAAGGGTAGCCATTGCCACTAGGTCTGAATTATTCATTTGGTTAATGCCTTGTTCTTTTGCGGTACCATTGTGACTTAAATGATGAGCAACTTTGTAAAAAACAGTTCGATTGAGAAGATCCTTCGTTAGATGAGTCTCTCCATCTTTTCCTTTTTGATTCCAATTAATTTCATGCCATGACTTCCAACTTCCTATTTCAGCATCTCCTGGAAAAAGCATCACTTTTCCTGAATCAATAAATTCAATAGCAAGAACAGCACTTAAATTATTTATAGCTCTTGTCAGCCTTAAAGACAGATTAGCTGCACTTTGCAACCAGTCAAAGTCAATTCGTCTAAATTCATTTTTATCTAAGAAGTACTCTTTTTGCATAGGATCTTTTTGACTAAACTTATCGAGATGATATTCGTCAAAAGGAGCTTCACTATTTTCGTCTTCGAAAGGGAGACAAGAAAAACTTTTTACTACATTTAATTCATTATTATGTTTATACGTTTCTCCATCTTTTCCATGCTCATTTTTTACTTCTTCCCATTTTTTGGGTGGCCCCAAAATATATATTCGTACATTATCTAATCCATCTATATTCTCAAGTACCTTACCTGTATCTAATATTCTATGCTTACTTTTATCCACTAGAGATTTAGCAATTCTCATCCCTCTTAATCCATCAGTATATTCCCCTTCAACACTAAATGGATCAGTATTTAAATCACTTAATTCTAAGAGTGATTCTGTTATACTTAATCTTGTTTTAAATGAAAGATCTTTTGCTTCATTTTCAGGCAATTGTGTTCTATAAATTCCTTTAAAAAGAGGAGTTTCTGTTTTTTCTTTTAAAAGTGATGAAGCCATTGCCAGAGATTTCTTTTTCTGTCCATATTTTTCCTTCCAATCTTTGACTAAAGTATCATCATCTTTTTCTGTCCAAGGAAGCCATAATTCTTTTATTTTAAATTCCTCTCTGAATTGTTTTTCTGCTCGTTGAAATCCCAGGACATGGTCATTGTGTTCGTGAGTAATAAGAAGAGCATCTACTTCACCGTTTGTATGTTCTATCAAGTTGTTGATATAAGGTTTAATATTAGCACCTGAAATCTGCTGAACCCCACAGTCTATCATTAACTTGAATTGAGTTTCGTCGTCGTCATTCATAAAGTTTAGAACAAAACAATCTCCAGTTCCCATTGTGTACATTCGCACTTGGCACTTGGTATTTTTAGGGCACATAGTTTTAAATTTAGTGGTTATGTAATAAGGCAAATGTTTCTTTCAAGTTCGCATGTCGAGTAAGTCCAAAATACTTTTCAAGGTCTGTCATACCTGTCATTTCTTTATTAAATTGATATTCGTATTGTCTCCAAAGTCTCTTATTGTCTAAGGTACCTTCCATTTTACTTAAAGGTTTTTTAATAGAATACTTTATCTCTTGAGTATCTAAATCAAAAATGATACTTGCACCCCCTCTAAATTTGAAAGGTTTATTGTTTTCTTCCTTTACAGCTTTATACGTTTTATTACATTCATCGATTTCCAATCTTGCTGTTTGAATGATGGTGAATAGGATCTGATTCACTTTTTTACCAGTAGGACCAACTCTTGATATTTCTCTTAAATTAGTAACTGCGAAAGAAGGAAGAGGCCGTCCTTTACCTAAGTTATTGCCGGATTCACTTATTCCAAATTGCTTGAATGAATCATCAGTAATAATTCCCATTAGATCATCAAAGTCTTTCGTCATTATTCCTGCTACCTTCAATTTTTCGTGCAAGCCTTGATTATTGTTATCTCCTACAATAAATATTTTAGTTAATTTATAAATTTCCTTCCTTTTGGGATGGAACTTAATTGTTCGGCTATATGCTTTCATTGTCTTTACAATTTGGCTTATTGCGTGATTACTCGAATTATTGAAACGGACTTTTTTATATCTGAGGCTTTCTACACTTAGCGTTTTAATTCCTGCAGGATAGATTCCTCTTCGCTTAAATGCATCAATAAATGCTAATCTATATCCTTTATTATCTTCGTCAACTAAGTCACAATCAGCCGTAATTATAGCTCTTAAATATTCACCAAAAGTAATATCAATAGGAGGACAATAATCGATTGCCCTTATGCAAATATTCAAGACGTGCTTCGCCGTTTTAGCAGCTTCTTTCGATAATCTATTTACAAGATCTGGATGGATATCTCCATCAGGTAGAATACCGGTTCCGCCAGTTGCTATTCTTATAAGGTCAGCAACTCTGCGCTTATATAAAGAAAGAAAGGCGTCAAAGACTGCAGCAACCAAAATAGCTCCTCTTTTGTGAGGCTCAAGAATAGTTTCATATTCGGATGGATCAGGATTTATTCTATTCCATTTACCCGTTTCTTTATCAAAGTAGCCTATAGCATCTCTCAGACTTCCATATCCTCCTATTGCGTTTCCAAATTCTTGTGCAAGTTGTCCTAGAATATTTTGGCTTTCTAGATCCCCTTTTGTTTTGGCAATTTGGCTTTGCAGGACTTCAGGAATCGTGAAATGTTGAAATAATGCAACGATGTCTGCGAAAGCTTCATGAAAAGCTAATACATCAGGATTCGTAGGTTCTGTATAATATTTATTTAAACCATCCAAAATAGCGTGGGTTATTTCATGTGCTATTATATCATGAGAAAGGCAAGTAAAAACCCATGAATTGGGCATATGAATGTCTTTATGACTTGGAGTAGATCGAAAGTAACCGAATAATAAAGCGCGTTTCATAGGGCTGTAATAAGCATTAGGTTCTCTTAATGCGTGCGGGTAAATTCGAATTTTTTCTACGTAACATTCGCTAATCGAAGCTCTTTTGTATCCCGAGCCATCTTCTTTTTTCTTAAAATAATTACTTCTTTCTCTCCATATGATTTTGCGTCCTAGTGCTTTTTCAAAGTTTTTAATAGTTTTCATTGCAACAGCATAAACCATTTGTTGATGAAATTGCGGATTGCTATCACTCGGCTTAAAACCGTCTTGTGCTAAAATAAATGGGTCATTAAGATCAACAGGCTTATAGAATTTACCATAATCTTTTGATCCATTCGGAATGGTAGGATCAAAATCAATAATCTCTATATAATCTCCAGAAGGGCCGGGTTTTAAATTATCTTCCCAAGGAATTTTATATATTATTTCGTTAAAAAATGAGGTGTCATTATTTAGTGAAAGTGATGGATCAAAAGCATAACCTCTTAATCTCCGCACACTGGGTTTCATATCCCCATTGGGACTTTTCATAACTAATTGTTTTCGTTTAGATAAGCAAAGAAAGAATTGCCAGAGATACATCTGTAACGACATGAAACGTTAGCTAAAACATTTCATTTTCACGATTAATTATGAACTACTATATTGAAACAGACCATCTAATGTAGCAGCTAATTATTGCTTAATCAAATGATTTTAAGGGTAATATAAAATTAATAAAATATGTTGGTTCGGACAAATACAAAAGAACCACCTAGAGTTATAATGGAAGAAATACCTCGAAAAAGCACCATTTCTAATCCCTATATTTTGGGCTTTAAGCCCAAAAAGAAATTTAAAACAACCAGATACTAAATAATCAGAATTGACCTTATTCCTTAAGCTTTCTTCTTAGAATTTTGCCTACATTGGATTTAGGTAATTCCTCTTTCCATGCGACATGTTTTGGTACTTTGTAACCTGTTAAACCTTGTCTACAGTGTTGAATTAACTCTTCTTGAGTAAGAGATTCATCTTTTTTAACGACAAAAACTTTTACAACCTCACCAGATTTATCATCTGGAACACCTATAGCTGCTGATTCTAATACTTTAGGATGAGTGGCAATTACATCTTCGATCTCATTGGGATATACATTAAATCCAGAAACAAGAATCATATCTTTTTTCCTGTCGACAATTTTAACGAATCCATCTGCATCCATTACTCCTATATCACCTGTACAAAGCCATCCATTACGAACTGTTTTAGCAGTTTCATCGGGGCGATTATAATACCCTTTCATAACTTGATCGCCTTTCACTTGAATCTCACCCACCTCACCTACTGCAAGAGGTTTATCAGTGTCATCGGCGATTTGCACAGTGGTTCCTGAAACAGGTAGACCTACATATCCTATTCTGGCTTTACCTTTTTGAATAGGATTAACACAAACAACCGGAGAAGCTTCAGTCATCCCATATCCTTCAGTAAGTTGACATCCAGTAGCACGCTCCCATTCTTCTGCAATTGCTCGTTGAACGGCCATTCCTCCACCTACTGTAACTTTAAGATTACTAAAATCTAGCGCTTTGAAATCATCCTTATTTAAAAGAGCATTAAAAAGAGTATTGATTCCAGTCATCAAACTAATAGGATGTTTCTTAAATTCTTTAATAACTGATGGTAAATCCCTTGCATTGGTAACCAATACCGTTTTTGCACCAATTCCCATCATCGCTAAGCAATTAACTGCAAAGGCAAAAATATGATACATTGGAAGAGGAGAAATTACTGTTTCTTTACCTTCTACAAGATCAGCACCTATCCAGTACTTAATTTGCATCATATTTGCAACCATATTCTTATTCGTCAACATTGCGCCTTTTGAAACGCCAGTTGTACCTCCTGTATATTGATGTAGAATGACGTCATCAGGTTGTATTTCAAATGGAGATATCTTAAATTTAGATCCTTGACTTAATGCATCTTTGAACGAAACAGTATTTGCAATAGAAAAAGCAGGTACCATTTTTTTGACCGTTCTCACCATAAAGTTTACGACCTTACCTTTAAGTCCTAGCATTTCACCAATACTGGTAATTATTACAGTATTTATCGATGTTTCGCCAATTATTTGCTCTAAGTTTTTAGCAAAATTTTCGACAATTACTATTGCTTTACAATTTGAGTCAGTAAACTGATGTTTCATTTCCCTAGGTGTGTACATAGGGTTTGTATTAACTATAATTAAACCAGCTTTTAAGGCACCAAAAATAGCGATAGGATATTGCAAAAGATTGGGCATCATGATTGCAATTTTATCACCAGGTGTTAAACCTCTACTTTGAAGATAAGCTGCAAATTGAGTAGAATACTTATCAAGTTGACCGTAAGTAATTGTTTTATCGAAATTCGAAAAAGCAATATTATTTTTAAACTTTGTGAAGCATTCGTTAGTAAAGTCTAGCAACGTGGGATACTTACTAGGATCTATGTTAACTGGCACACCACTAGGATAACTATTCAACCATGGTTTCGAATCGCTCATAATAATAATTCTATTTTTATAAAATTCCTAAAAATTTACAGGAAGTCTAAATATATAAAAATATCAAAGAGGGGCATATCTTGACATAAAAATATTGTCTTAATAGTATTTTCAATTATTAATTCTGCATACAACCTAAAACAACAAAGAATGACCAATTTCAAATATATTATCGTAGGATAATTAGTAGCTTATATATATCATATCTTCATATAAATAATTTAATTTTGGCTAAAATAAAATCATAAATAAAAATGAAGAAATATAATTTTTTCGCAGGTCCAGCTATTTTACCCCAACCGGTTTTGATGAAAGCTGCAGAAGCAGTTAACGATTTTGCAGGAATGGGACTATCAATTCTTGAAATTTCTCACCGTTCACCTCAATTTGTTGATGTGATGGATCGAGCTGTGGCTTCCGCCAAAAAATTATTAAATGTTCCTGATACACATGAAGTTCTCTTCTTGACTGGTGGTGCAAGCTCTCAATTTTATATGTCTGCAATGAATTTTTTGGGTTCAACCCAAAAAGCAGGTTATATAAATACCGGAACTTGGTCTACTAAAGCAATAAAAGAAGCCAAAAAGTTTGGAGAAATTAATGAACTCGCTTCTTCGAAAGATACAAACTTCAATTATATTCCAAAGGGATTTGATATTCCTTCTGACCTTAGGTATCTTCATTATACGAGTAATAATACTATTTTCGGAACTCAATTTTCTTCTGTTCCCGATACAAATGTTCCATTAATTTGTGATATGAGTTCAGACATTTTCTCAAGACCAATAGATGTATCAAAATACATGCTAATTTATGCAGGAGCTCAAAAAAACATGGGACCTGCTGGGACAACATTAGTGATCGTAAATAAAGAAGAGTTAGGTAAAGTACAACGCGAAATTCCTACAATGCTTGATTATAACACACACATTACTAAAAATTCTTCTTTTAATACACCTCCAGTATTTCCTATTTATGTTTCAATGCTTACCATGGAATGGATCCTTGAAAAAGGTGGTGTGGAAGAGATGGCAAAGATAAATGAAGATAAAGCTGCCATATTATATAATGAGATAGAAAGAAATCCATTATTTACTTCGCCAATCTCTAAAGAAGATAGATCATTAATGAATATCTGCTTTTTACTAAAAGATGACTCAAGAGAAAAAGAGTTTATAGAACTTGCAGGAAATGCGGGATGTGTTGGTATAAAAGGACACCGATCGGTTGGTGGATTTAGAGCTTCCACATATAATGCAATGTCAGAAGAAGGAATACAAGCTTTAGTGCAGGTTATGCAGGATTTTGAAAATAAATATGCCTAAATATATAGATACAACACATACTGTTGAAGGGATTGATATTCCTTTAAGGATACATACCGAAAGACGGGCAAATATTCGGATTGCTACAGGTAAAGAAAGGGTTAATCTTAGGCTGCCTTCTTATTTAGGTAGACAAGAGATTGATAAATATCTTACCTGGGCTAAGGATTGGATGGAGAAACAGTATGTAGAGGATTCTACATTTAAATCCATGTATACACCTAAACTTTATCATTCTGGTGACGAATTTACTATGCGAGGTGAAGTGTTTAATCTTTCGATTACGACAGAAGACCGTCAATCTCATACCGCTAAAATTAAAGGTCATATTATAGAGATAAAACTAAGCATGCATGACAATGTTCGTCATACTCAAAAGGCTATAAAACACCTTTTAAGTCGAGTGCTTTCTCATCGGTATTTACCAGAAATAAGTAAAAGAG